>CAZVLO010000034.1:22633-28206 GCA_964628265.1 uncultured Papillibacter sp. | reverse complement strand
GCCGGACGGCACGCCGGAGGAAACGGCGTTTGACGCTGCGGAGCAATAATATGCTGCACGAAGAATTTGAGCTGGAATTTAACAGCTGCCGGGAAATAATCGATAAGCAGCTGAGTTTGTACTTCACCGAAGACGGCATGTTGACGGAAGCCATGCGCTACAGCCTTATGTCCGGCGGCAAGCGCATCCGGCCGGTTATCGTCCTGCAGTTTTGCAAAGCGGCGGACGGTAATATAGAGAGCGCGCTGCCGGCAGCGTGTGCCGTGGAAATGCTGCACACTTACTCTCTCATTCACGATGATTTGCCCTGTATGGACAACGATAACCTGCGGCGCGGTAAGCCCACAAACCATGCCGTCTATGGTGAATGCCTCGCTACGCTTTCCGGCGACGCGCTCCAGGCGGAGGCCTTCGGGACGCTGTTCAAGTCGGAACTTCCTGCGGATTTCGTCGTCAAAATGGGTAAGATTCTGGCAAAAGCCGCGGGGGCGTCCGGTATATGCCTGGGGCAGACGCTGGATATGCTCGGTGAAGAGAAAAAGCTGTCGCTGGATGAGTTGACGACCATTCATCATCACAAGACCTCCGCACTCCTGATCGCAGCGGCGCAGCTCGGCGTCGCCGCCGCGGGTGGAAGCGACAGCCAGCTTCGGGCGGCGGAAGATTATGCGTATCATCTTGGCCTCGCTTTTCAGGTGCAGGACGATATACTCGACTTTACGGGGACAACAGAAGTCCTCGGAAAGCCTGCCGGTTCAGATAAGACTAACCACAAAACGACATTTCTTACATTTATGGGTCTTCACGACGCGCGCCATATTGTCAGCGATCAAACCCATTATGCCATCGCCGCGCTTCACAATAATTTTGCAAATACAGCATTTCTTGAAGCGCTTGCCATTAATCTGGAAGAAAGAAAGTGTTGATAATTTGATTTATAATTGCTAATATACTAATTACAGCGGCGCAGTATCCTAGTCAGATCTGCCGTCTACCAGGAAGGGCCTAAAAATCCTTTGAAGGGCATACCTGCGAAGCCCCTTGTGCCTGCTTTGAACGCCCAGTTTGGGGTGGGTGCTGGGGGAAAGCGTTGCAGCTACGGCAACGTGGCGTTTGCGCGCTTGCATACTCAGGGCGGTCTCCAATGGCATGGAGAACCCGACCCTGTTTATGTGGAGACCTGTTTGTCGTGCATTGACGCAGCCCGCACACCGGGCGCGATCTTTGTACGGGACAGGATAGAACCTGCATTGCGGTGTACAGGCGTTAAGTCTTGCGCTGTGTGCAGAGTAGCCTGCCTTGAGTGGAATCTGCGGATAGGGGACTAAATGTCGGGCGGTATGGCCATACCAACCGGCGCTATTGCCCCTTGAAATATTTTCTGCAAAAGAGGCTAAGAGACGGTTTGACTGCGGTGGAAAACACCTAGGCTGTTCGGGGAGAACCTGTCCCCGTGACAGGGAGGGGATTGCAGTACGGACTAAGTGGCAATCGGGCAGCGATGTAGGCAACGCATCGAACGAAGCTTTAAAGGGAAACCACCTGATCGGCAACGAGAGGCAGCTTCGGGGGAAATCCAGCCCGTACCTAAGCCGTAAGATTTACTCTGCTTGTCGCCGCTGCTGCATTATATCTATTTATCATTCCGGTTATCGAATATCTGCTGGTGTATATATAAATGAAAACAAAAACAAACAAGCGATGGGTTATTAAAATCACCCTGATCAGCATGTGTGTATCCATGGCATTTACTTTCGCCTCATCCGAAATCCTCGGAAGTGCGGGATATGTCATGGCATTTCTGGTTTTAGCCATTTTTATTATGCTGGGCATTGTTTTTGATATCATCGGTGTCGCTGTTACGGCTGCATTCCCGGCACCGCTTCATTCCATGGCGGCAAAAAAGGAAGCCGGAGCGGCGGAAGGCCTTCGCCTATTACGCAATGCAGAAAAAGTTTCCAGCATCTGCAATGACGTTGTCGGAGATATCTCCGGTATTGTCAGCGGTACGACGTCGTCTCTGATCGTCGCCCGGCTGATGCGGGATCTCTCCACGAATAACATACTGCTGCAGCTGTCCGTATCCGCGATTGTCACAGGACTGATGATCGGTGGCAAGGCCGTTGGGAAAACCATTGCAATAAATAACAGCACCCGGATCGTCCTGGACGTGGGGAGGCTGATCAATCTTAAAAACAAAGTATTTAAAAACAAGGTATTCGTAAAAAAATGAGGGACTCTTTTGGATATTTTAGATAAGATCAATCTACCGGCAGATATAAAAAAATTAGATAAATCGGAGCTTCAGGATCTGTGCCAGGAATTACGCCAATTTATGATCCAGAGTGTTTCAAAAACAGGCGGGCACCTGGCTTCAAATCTCGGTGTTGTGGAGCTGACGGTCGCCATCCACTGTGTTTTTGATACGGCCTTTGACAGGCTCGTTTTCGACGTTGGCCATCAGAGCTATGTCCATAAGCTGCTGACAGGCCGACAGGACCGGTTCGGAACGCTTCGAAAGCTGGGAGGGCTTTCCGGTTTCCCTAAACCCACCGAATCAAGGCATGATGCTTTTATCGCGGGCCACGCTTCAAATTCCATATCGGTGGGACTCGGTATGGCGAGAGCCAGAACGCTGACCAGACGTGATTACAACGTGATTTCGGTCATCGGCGACGGTGCGCTCACAGGCGGTCTCGCCTATGAAGCGCTCAATGATGCCGGCGAGAGCGGTGAGCCATTGATCGTCATCCTCAACGACAACGGCATGTCAATTACACCCAACGTGGGAGGCATGGCGAAATACTTGTCAAAGCAGAGGATTAAGCCCTCCTATGCCGCATTTAAGAAAAAATACCGGAGGATGATGGAGAAGATACCCGGCGGGCGGCATTTTTATCGTTTTACACACAACATCAAAAGCGCCTTCAAAACGGCGCTCCTGCACTGCAGCATGTTTGAAGAGATGGGACTTCAGTACGCCGGCCCCATTGACGGTCACGACCTGCCGGGGCTGATCGAAGCGCTGAGCTGGGCAAAAGCGTTGGGCGAACCGGTGCTCATACATGTCATTACACAGAAGGGTAATGGCTACATTTATTCTGAAATGACACCGGATATTTATCATGGCGTCAGTCCCTTTGATTATAAAAAGGGCGTTTTGCCCACCGGGCCGGTCAGTTCATGCTTTTCCAAGGTGTTCGGCGAAGAAATGATAAAACTCGCCAGCCAGGACTTCAGGGTCTGCGCCATCACAGCAGCGATGACAAGCGGCACGGGACTGACTGAATTCGCAGGGAAATTCCCGGATCGGTTTTATGATGTTGGCATCGCCGAGGGGCACGGTGCCGCCATGACGGCGGGTATGGCGTCCCAGGAGACGATACCGGTATTTGCCGTTTATTCTACATTTTTGCAGAGATCCTATGATATGCTGCTCCATGATATCGCCATCATGAATCTCCATGTGGTGCTGGCTGTGGACAGAAGCGGTCTTGTGGGCGCCGACGGAGAGACGCACCAGGGGATTTTTGATGTCGGCTTTCTGTCAACGGTGCCGAACATGAAAATCCTATGCCCCGCAAGCTTCAGCGAGCTGCGGGACATGCTGCGTCATGCTGTGCTTTCAATGGAAGGTCCGGTCGCTGTCCGTTATCCGAAAAGCGGTGAGGGCCGGTATAAAGAGGGGTTCTTCCAAGATGGCGGCTTTTCGTTTGCCAGATGTCTGCTGGAGGGGACCGACATTACGCTTGTAACGTACGGCGTCAATGTGAATACGGCATTGGAAGCCGCGGATATTCTTGATAAGCGTGGGATATCCGTAGAAATTATAAAGCTGAATTACATCTGCCCCATAGATATTGACATTGTCGTCGCCTCCGTGAATAAAACCGGACGGCTGCTCGTACTGGAGGAATGCGCCGAATCGGGATGCGTCGGTGAGAAAATCGCCGCATATCTGGCACAGAACGCTATAACGCTCAGCAGCCTTAAACTCCTGAATCTCGGCAGCTGCTTCATTCCACAGGGCAGCGTTGATGAGCTCGGCAGGATGTGCGGTATCGACAAGCACGGTGTGGTACAAGCTGTGACAGAGATGTGCAGATCGATAAACAACGAAGTGGATCCATTCAAGGACGCTGAAGCTGCACCGAAAGGCGCTGATGCTGCTGACGATTCTGATGATGCAGATGAAACCGATGAAACCGATGAAACCGGTGAAACAGATGATGCGGATGACGTGATGGGCATTTCGGTTTCGAGCCGTTTAAACGGCGGAGAGGAAGACGCGGTATGAGCAAAACGCGCCTGGATGTGCGCCTTTGTGAAAACGGCCTGTTTGACAGCCGCGAAAGGGCCAAAGCAGCCGTCATGAGCGGTGTTGTCTACGTAGACGGGAACAGGGAGCTGAAGCCCGGCGCCCCTGTAACTGAAAGCAGTGCCATTGAGGTGCGCGGCAGCACACTTAAATATGTCAGCCGCGGCGGTCTCAAGCTGGAGAAGGCTCTTGATGTATTTGGAGTTTCGCCGGAAGGAAAGATATGCATCGACTGCGGCGCCTCAACCGGCGGTTTTACCGACTGCCTGCTGAAAAGGGGTGCTTTGCGCGTTTATGCTGTTGATGTGGGATACGGGCAGCTGGCCTGGAGCATCAGAACCGATCCCCGCGTTGTCACAATGGAGCGGACAAACATCCGGTATCTGACGTCGGAGAAGATCCCCGAAAAGCTGCAGCTCGCAGTGATCGACGTGTCGTTCATTTCACTTTCCCTCGTCCTGCCGGCGGTGAAAACGCTGCTTAGCGGGGATGCGGATGTGATTTGCCTCATCAAACCGCAATTTGAGGCCGGACGCGAAAAGGTCGGTAAAAATGGTGTTGTCCGCGACGCGGAAACGCATATGGATGTGCTGCGCAGCTTTATGGAAAATGCCGAAAAGCTGGGTTTTTATGTAAAGAACATGAATTTTTCGCCGATAAAAGGACCAGAGGGTAATATCGAATTTTTAGGTCTGCTGTCGTTAAATGGTGAAAGTGTCTTAATGGACATTGAAAAATTCGTATCCGACGCGCACAGCCAGCTTGAGAAAGGATAAGCCGTTTATGAGGCGTGTTTTACTTTTTCCGAATTTAAGCCGCGATAAAGACCTGCTGCTGTCAAGAAAAGTCCATGACCTGCTGAGTACGTGCAACGCATCTGTCGTTGTCTGCCCTGATTTTGAAGACGAGCACGACATGCCGTCCTATACCGGACTTGTCGTATCGACTCTTGAAAAAGAACTGGACGATGCCGATATGATTATAACCTTCGGCGGGGATGGGACAATCCTGCGAGCCGCTCGGATCGCCGCTGACAAGTCGGTTCCGATTCTCGGTGTCAATATGGGTTCTAAAGGCTTTATGGCTGAGATTGAAAAGGAAGACATAGAGCTCATTCCGAAAGCCGTCTGCGGCGATTATATGCTCGACAGACGCATGATGCTCGACGTGGAGCTTGTGCGGGACGGCGCTGTGATTTACAGCGATTTCGCGCTGAACGACGTTGTTGTCGCCGGCATCACAAAAGTCATCGACC
>CAZVLO010000034.1:20273-22618 GCA_964628265.1 uncultured Papillibacter sp. | reverse complement strand
GTTCAACGTCTTATTCTATGGCGGCGAGCGGACCAATCGTAGAGCCCGGCACCGACAATATCGTCGTCACACCAATCTGCGCCCACATCCTTGCGGCAAAATCCTTTATATTAGCACCCGACAGGCTTGTGTCGGTAGAGCTTGGCGCCGTCAAAGCTAATCCTGCATACTTATCGGTCGACGGCGGGGGATACTTAAACCTCGAGAGCGGCGACATCGTCAATGTTCGCAAGTCTCTGAAAGAAACACTGCTGGTTCATTTGTCAAACAGGAGTTTTTATAAAAAAGTGAGCGAAAAGCTGGGTGAAAGATTTTGAAAAACAAACGTCAAAACGCTATTTTAAAGATCATCGCTTCTCATGATATCGAGACACAAAATCAGCTGATTGAAGCTCTTCTCGCTGCGGGCGTCGACAGCACGCAGGCGACCGTTTCGCGCGATATCAAGGAGCTGCACCTGATCAAGGAGCTGACACCTCAGGGCAAATACCACTACGTCGTCGGTCAGAAGCAGGAGGTGCAGAATTATTCGGTGCGCCTGAAAGCGATCTTTAAAGAGTCGGTGACATCCTTTGTCGCCGTCCAGAATCTCGTGGTGATTAAAACGCTGCCCGGTCTCGCGTCCGCGGCCTGCAGCGCCATCGATACCATGAACATCCGCAATCTCGCCGGCTCCCTCGCCGGCGATGACACAGCGTTTTTAGCCATGAGCGATAGCGCTTCCGCCGAACGCTTCGTCAAGGAAATCGAAAGCATGCTGTAACCCACCCTGACGCACGGCACTTCATTCCTGTAGACACCCACACCAATGCCAGGAAGAGGACATGCTTATGATCCAGCTTCTCCATATTGAAAATATAGCCGTTATTGAAAAGGCGGATATTACATTCGGCCCGGGTCTCAATGTGCTGACGGGTGAGACAGGCGCGGGTAAATCCATCGTGATTGACGCGCTGTCAGCTGTCATGGGCGGGAGAACATCAAAGGAACTGATTCGGACTGACGCCCCCGCTGCGACCGTCACGGCTGTTTTTGCCGGCGTTGATATGTCTGACTGGCTCGAGGGAAACGGAATTGAGGAGGACGAGGACGGCAAGCTGTTTATGACGCGCAGAATTACAGCGGATGGCAAAAACGTATGTCGAATCAACGGCAGTCCCGTCACCGTCACACAGCTCCGGGAGCTGGGCGGAATGCTTATTGATATCCACGGGCAAAACGACGGCAGAAAGCTACTCGATGAAAACGCACACCGCGGTTACCTGGACAGCTTCGGCGGACTTAAGGATGCATTTGAAGCGTATGCCGCAGCTTATAGGGCGCTGCGGGACAAGCAGGCCGAGATCGAAAGACTGTCCATGGATGAAAGTGAAAAGGAGCGGAAGCTTGACAGCCTGCGCTTCCAGTTGAGCGAGTTAGATAGAGCCGATATACAGCCCGGCGAGATCGCCGAAAAGATTGCCCGCCGCGATCTTTTGAAAAACGCCTCCAAGGTGACGGAGGCGCTGGACAGTGCGATTTATGCTCTATACGGCGGCGACAGTACGGAAGGCGCCGTTGCCCTGATCAAGGAAGCCGAATCACAGATATTGAGTGCCGCCCGCAGCGCTGACAGCTTTAAAACAATTGCCGACCGGCTCAAAGACCTGCTGTATGACGCTGAGGATGTGACGGAAGAGTTGAGGGACGTGCGCGCCGACCTCGAGTTTTCACCCGGTGAACTGGATGCTCTGGAGTTAAGGCTGGACACGCTCCGCCGTCTCATGCGGAAATACGGCGGCAGCGAGGAGGAGCTTGTCGCCTTTCGTGATAAATGCCAGGCAGAACTGGACGAGATTGAGTTTTCCTCCGAGAAGCTTGTCAGCCTGGAAAAAGAGCTTGAACAGCTGATAAGCGTTGCTGTCGCCAAGGCAAATACTTTATCGGAGAAGCGCCGGGCGGCGGCGAAGCAGCTTGAGGAGCGCATAAAATCCGAGCTTTCCGGACTGAACATGGCGGGTGTTCGTTTTAAAGTGGAGTTTGGGGATGTGAGCGGTGAATTCGGGCTGAACAGCACCGGCTGTGACGAGATTCGATTCCTGATGTCTGCCAACGCCGGGGAAGCGCCGGGACGCATCAGCCATATCGCATCAGGCGGTGAATTGTCCCGCATTATGCTGGCACTTAAAAACGTCATGACGGAAAACGATGACATCACCACGATGGTGTTCGACGAGGTGGTCAAGGTGGCTTCCGCAGAGCAGGTCCATTTCACACAGGAAGACATCGACAGAATCTATGCGACGCTGGCGCCACTGGGTGCGGAGGGAAAGACCTCGATGCACCAGTGGCGCCAGCGTCGCATA
>CAZVLO010000034.1:8395-20263 GCA_964628265.1 uncultured Papillibacter sp. | reverse complement strand
GTGTTCGACGAGGTGGATGCCGGTGTCTCAGGCATCGCGGCCCAGCGTGTGGGTGAAAAGCTCACCGATCTGTCGCGGGACAAGCAGGTGCTCTGCGTGACGCATCTGCCCCAGCTGGCCGTTATGGCAGATATCCATTTCGAGATCGAGAAGAAAACAGAGAGGGGCCGCACCTTTACATATGTCAATGCCCTTGACATGGAAGGCCGTAAAAAAGAGCTCGCCCGCCTCATCGGCGGCGAGCATATTACCGAGACAACCCTACTCTCCGCCGCCGAACAGCTCAAAGCCGCGGAAGCGTATAAGAAGAAAAAGTAAGATATAAGATACAGCACATGGGCGGACATCATGTCCGCCCATGTTGGTTTTACGCTGTCCGGTAGTGTGCTCCATATTTGCATGCAACATTTTTTACAGCCTTGTCACGATCACATTTCCCGATTCATACCGGCGCAAACCCCGGAGAAAGAACCACCCCGCGAAGACGCAGTAGAGCAGGACACCTCCCAGGGCCGCAGCCGCAAGCCACGGTGAAAAATCACGGAGTAGCCGCAGGGGGATGTGAACGGCAAGGCCGATGGGGATAACGCTGAACATCAGGGCACGAACGGCGGGGCCGTAAATTTTATCGGGGTAGATGGAGAAATTGACGGCGAACTCCGTGGCCAGCTGTCCCAGCATGGAGGCGTCACCCCAGTAGAAGCTCATCGTGTGCGCCGTCAGGCCGATGGCCGTGAAAAGCAGGGCGCCGATGACCATTCCTATAATAAACCATAACCAGGCCTTCATAGTACCGCCGAAGACAATCCCCATCAGGACAAAGCCGTAGACAAGATCACCGTACGCAGAGAGGTTTGTTCTGGCACACAGGACGTTCACAAGCACGTTGCAAGGCTGCAGCAGGAAGGTATCCAGCTCGCCGCTGACAATGAGCCTTGTAATGTTGGAGACATTGGCGAACAGCACATACCCCAGCCCGTAGGCCGAGCTGGTGACAGCCCAGATAAACAGTTCATCCTGAAAGGAATATCCCGCGATCGTACCGCCAATCTGCCGGAAGGCGATCCACCAGAAGAAAATAAAGGTGCTGTTGGATAAAGCCATCCCAAAGGCCTGGGTCAGGAAGCTGGATCGATATTCCATGCTTGAAGCAAGATTCAATTTAAAATAGCATGCAATAATTTTTAAATGCTTTTTCATATAAATTTTCCTCCAAGAAAATTTATTTTACCCGCCGTTCACTTGGAGCCGCCGGATACCGGCGCGGTAAACGACCAGCGTCAGCGCGATGAGCGCGGCGGCCCAGGCCGCCTGGCGGGGGACAAGCTGCCAGAACAGGCTCGGAGAGTAATCCACGAATAATTTCCCCGGTGCCCAGAACATATAGGAAAAGGGCAGGCTTTTCGCCACCGGCTGCAGCCACATGGGCAGGAATTCCACCGGCAGGAACATGCCCAGCATGAAATTGAGCTTCTGATAAATCAGGAACAGCGCGAAGTTTTCCTCCATGATAAATGCCGACAGCCCGATGAGCATCATAAAGAAAAAGTTGATGAAGACGGCGAGGACGATAGAGAGGCAAAGAGGCGGCAGGGAAGCGGGGTGGAAGCCCGGCAGCGGGCCTACGAACAGGAGCCCCAGAACACCCGCCAGAAACCCAAAGCAGACGGTGTTCATAAGCACCTGGCCCGAGGAATTTGCCAGCTGATAAAACACATAGTGGGTGGGCCGTCCCAAAAGATAGGCAATCGAGCCCGACTTGACATCCTCGTTCATGGTTCTGAAGATGCCCGTTCCGCAGGCAAAGCCTACGAATTCCGTCATGATCAGATACCACACGATCTGTACATAGCTGTACCCGTGGACACGGCCCTCCTGATAAATCGCCTTCCAAAGCATGGTGAACACATAAATGAACAGGGTATAAAAGAGAAACGCTGAGACGGTTGTGACTCTGTAATGGATGGCGTTTTGCAGGCTGACTTTAGCAATAACGGCGTATTTTAGAAGCTTTTTCATGTTGCTGCCTCGTTCCTGAATATGGCGGCAATAATGTCCTCCATGGGCGGGTTGCTGATGGTGATGTCGGTGACGGTACCCAATAAGCTCAGGCGCTCCATCACCTCACCGATGGGCCGGATGCCGGTGTCTACCGTCAGGATCGCCTTCAGACCGCCGACCTCCGTTTTGGCCGAAACGCCTTCCATCACCGGCAGAGCTTGCGGGGCGTTAAACGATACATCAATGAGCTTTTTGCCGAGATAGTCGCACTTCAGCTTCTCCACCGGCGAATCAAGCACGACGCCCCCGTGGTCGATGACCACGGCCCTCTGGCACAAATGCTCGATATCGGCGGGATCGTGACTTGTGAGGAACACGGTGGTGCCGCGCTCCCTGTTGCGCCGCAGGATCAGCTCCCGGATGGCCTGCTTTACCACCACGTCCAGCCCGATGGTGGGCTCGTCGAGGAATAAAAGCTCAGGCTCGTGCAGCAGGGAAGCGGCCACCTCGCAGCGAATCCGCTGCCCAAGAGAAAGCTTGCGCACCGGCGTCTGTAAAAATTCCCCCAGCTCGAACAGCTCGGTGAGCTCCGCAACGCGGCGCTTTTTCTCCCTGTCGTCAATTTCGTAAATGGCCGCCAGCAGCGTGAAGCTGTCAACGGCGGGCAGATGCAGCCAAAGCTGGGATTTCTGCCCGAACACCGTCCCGATGCGCATACTGAGCCGCTGCCGTTCCGTCACCGGCGACAGCCCCAGCACCGAGATGTCTCCGCCCGTCGGATGCAGAATCCCGCACAGCATCTTGATAAATGTGGATTTCCCCGCGCCATTGGGCCCGATGAAGGCGACAATTTCCCCTTGCGCCACAGCCAGGCTGACGCCGCGGACCGCCTCAATATCCCGCCACTCCGGCCGCACCAGCGTCCGGAAACTTGCCTTCAGCCCTTCGGCCTTGACGCGCGTGCGATAGCTTTTTCTGAGGTTTTCAGTCTTAATTGCGTTCATGGGTATCCCGCCTTTCTTTTCAGCTAAAAATAAAAACTCCGGGACTTAACATCGTCCCGGAGTCGGAAATCTATATCCCCCCAGCCGATGCAACGCCTTTAGCGCCCGCACCAGCTGATGTTTACAATCACTGGCGCGGCCGCGTAATAACGGTGCACATAAAATGGGTGTGAAACTGACGGCTCATAATTATACTCCAATATGAAGGATATCCTGCATTATAATATGGAAAAATGTGACTGTCAATGATAATTATGTTAGAAAATAACAAAATAATAGGGCGGTTTCCTGAGCAAGCAGCACAGAACCAACCCTTTATATCTGTAAACTTTCAAAATATGCCTTCACACCAAGCAGCGAGTCAAACCTCCTGTGCAGCAACTCTTCAATGTCGGGGGTCGGTTCGATTAGGTCGGGCACCATGATCACCTTGAGACCGGCAGCATGCGCCGACCTGATGCCGTTGGGCGAGTCCTCTATGGCGAAGCAGTTTTCTGGAGGGACACCAAGCCTGGAGCAGGCCAGAAGGTAGATATCCGGGGCGGGCTTGCCGTTTCGGATCATGTCACCTGTGACAATAGCGCTGAAATAAGACAGCAGTCCCGCGTTTTCAAGATGGCGGACGGCGCTGGCGTGGCTTGTGGATGTGGCAAGGCCGGTTGTGATGCCGCTGGCCTTCAACCAGGAGAGGATTTCAAAAACACCCGGCTTCAGCGGGAGCCCATCGGCGGCGACGAGGGCGCTAAACGTGCTTCGGATTTCCTCCCTGAACTGCTCTGCCGGGAATCCGGGACCGTATTTATCAAGAAGATAATCCCTGATATCCCTGCCGTTTCGCCCAACACAATGGGCGATGCAGGTTTCAATATCAAGAAGGTCCATTTCCCGGCCGACCCGGAGCCACGCCTCATTGTATAAGCGCTCCGAGTCAAATAGAACGCCGTCCATATCAAAAATGACGCTGTCTCTCATGACTGCTCCCAAGAAACCGTTTTTACCGGCGGAATAGCTTTTTGATCCGTGTACCCAGGCCGGTCCTCTTTTTAACATCTCCCTGCGCCGGTGCGGGCTCCGGCTCTGTCAGGGCAACAGGCTCGGCGGGCGCCGCTTCCATTTCCCATTCGTCAGTGGACGGCTTGCTGACTGGCTCGGTCTTATTGCGCTTGTTAAAATTGAGCGCCGTCCTGAACTTCCAGCCGTATTTAAACGCCGTGTCCTTGACGGTGTTGGGTACCTGGCCAATGTCGATCGTCATGACGGAAACCTTGCCGTCCTTATCGGAACAGACGCTTTTAACCGTGCGGAACAGCGAGGAGGACTGGTTTGAGTATTCGCCGATGGCGCCTTCCGCCGATATGAGCTTTTCCGCTGTTTTGACGTACATAAAGACGGAACGGTTCGGCTCATCAAGAAAAACGCTCAGGTCGTAAAGGACCATTTTTGGCTGCGTCCCGTAGCCCACGTCATAGAATTCGGTGTTTACATAAATATATGAATTATCCTTTATTGTAAAAGGAATGTGTAATTCGTTGAGTTTTAAGCAGATATCGTTGATCAGTTGCTGTTTCATATGTACCCCCAGAAGCGATGTATTGATTATATCACAATCATATTTTGATTCAATCCGTTGGGAGCGAATAATGTGACGGTAATTTTTTTATACCGACATTTAATGCGGTTGACATTTTGATACCCTTATGCTATTATCTGTGGAAATAAAGGCTGAGATGAAAAGCAAGTAGGAGCAATTTAGCCCACTCAGAGAGCTGCCGGTCGGTGAAAGGCGCAGGGTGATTGCTTTGAATACGGTTTCGGAGCCGAATGCCGAAAGATGCATCATTATAAGGCATTCCGCGTGTGCGCGTTACAGCACGGGAGTTTAAGCAGATATGCTGCGAACTCCGTGAGTCCATAGCCGCGAGGCTTTGGTAAATAGAGGTGGTACCGCGATATTCGCCCTCTGTCCGATGATGTCATTGGATAGGGGATTTTTGTTTTAAGGAGAGGATTTTGTGAAATTATTCGACGAACTGGTAGCTCGCGGGCTGATCGCACAGGTGACCAACGAGGAAGAAATCAGGGAGATGATCGACAACGGCAAAGCGACATTTTACATCGGCTTTGATCCAACAGCGGATTCGCTGCATGTGGGCCATTTTATGGCGCTGTGCCTGATGAAGCGCCTGCAGATGGCGGGCAACAAACCGATTGCCCTCATCGGCGGCGGCACGGCCATGGTGGGCGACCCTTCCGGCCGGACCGACATGCGCCGGATGAACACCGTGGAGACCCTGCGGTATAACAGCGAATGCTTTAAAAAACAGATGAGTAAATTCATCGATTTTTCTGAAGGCAAGGCCATCATGGCCAATAACGCCGACTGGCTGTTGGGGCTGAACTATGTGGAATTTCTGCGGGATGTCGGGCCTTATTTTTCCGTCAATAACATGCTCCGGGCTGAGTGCTACAAGCAGCGTATGGAAAAAGGCCTGTCGTTCCTTGAATTCAACTATATGATCATGCAGAGCTATGATTTTTACAAGCTGTTCCTGGAGTACGGCTGCAATATGCAGTTCGGCGGCGACGACCAGTGGTCGAACATGCTGGGCGGCACAGAGCTCATCAGAAAGAAGCTGGGCAAGGACGCCCATGCTATGACAATCACGCTGCTTCTTAATTCCGAAGGCCAGAAGATGGGTAAAACCGTCGGCGGTGCCGTCTGGCTTGATCCGGATAAAACAAGCCCATTTGAGTTTTTCCAGTATTGGCGCAATGTCGCGGACGCCGATGTTATCAAATGCCTGAAAATGCTCACGTTTCTGCCACTGGAGGAAATACAGGCGATGGAAGCCTGGGAAGGCGCAGAGCTCAACCGGGCTAAGGAGATCCTGGCGCATGAATTGACGAGCCTCGTCCACAGCAAGGAAGAGGCCGATAAGGCCCAGGAGACGGCCAGTGCTTTGTTCTCAGCCGGAAACGCAGACGTAATGCCGACAGTGGAGCTTGATGCCGGCGATTTGACGGACGGCGCCATCGACATACTTGCTGTTCTCCAAAAATCCGGACTGTGTCCCTCCAGATCGGAGGCGCGCCGGGCTGTCGAGCAGGGCGGCGTCGAGGCTGACGGTGAAAAAGTGACGGAGTTCACAAAAAGCTTCTCGGCATCCGTGCTTTCCGGTGATGGGGTTATCATCAAACGGGGAAAGAAGACTTTCAAACGCGTTATTTTGAAATAACCAGAATAATAAGCAAAGAAGCAAAAGCACGGCATTCATAAACGAATGCCGTGCTTCTATGACTTTTTTCAGGGCTTGTTTGGGGTTTTAGCCCTGTCCGGCCAGCCCGTTCTCGTAGGACTGGATCATTTTTTTGACCATCTGGCCGCCGACGCTGCCGGCCTGTCTGGAGGTGAGATCGCCGTTATAACCCTGTTTCAGGTTGACACCGACTTCGCCGGCTGCCTCCATTTTAAAACGGTTCATTGCGTCACGTGCGCCTGTATTAAGAATCTGGTTGTTTGAATTGTTGTTGCTTGCCATTATATCTTCATCTCCTGGTTTTCTTTTTAGTCAGGCACTGCTGCGCCTTTCGATTATAGCATTGCCGACGGTTATCGTTATATACAAACAAAATATAGCAATCACAGCAGAATCAGTCTAAAAATATGACATGACCGGCATACCGGTCATGTCATATTATAATAACTTTTGAAGAAAATAATCATTGTGTTAAAAAAGTAAAGACAGCAGCAGCGGTATTGTCACAACGGAAAAGAGTGTCGTCAAAAAGACACCCTTGGAAGCCAGCTGCGCATTGCCGCCGTATTCCATACTGAGCATGGTCGCGTTTATCGCAGCCGGCATGGCGGACAGGGCGACAAGCACGCCGAGCATTAATTGGTCTGTAATAAACAGGCGAAGGATAAGCCATGTCAGCACGGGGATAACAAGAAGCTTGACAATCGTCATAAGGTAAAGCCTGTACTCTGTGAAGACATCCTTAAATGGTATGCAGGCAAGTGTTGAGCCGATGACCAGCATGGCTGACGGTGTTGTCATCCTGCCGACAAGCTCAACGGCGGCCGTAAATATAGCGGGCACCTGAAGCTTTGTGTAGAAAATCAGCACCGTCAGGAGTGATGCGACCATCATCGGATTCAGAAACAGCTTCAGGTTCAGCTTTCCGCCCCTTCCGGCAATCATTATCAGCCCGATCGAAAAGGAAAGAACGTTAAAGGCGATATTAAAAAGCGTGACGTAGAAAACGGCTTCGGCACCGAAGATCGACTGAATAACGGGAAAGCCCATAAATCCGACGTTTCCGAAAGTAGTCATGAACCAGTACAGGCCGCTGTCGCTTTTCGGTGCGCGGACGAGACGCGGCAGGGGTATCGCAACAATGAATGACAGCAGGAAAACACCCAGGGACAGCAGCATAAAATATGCGGCGTCAAGCCCCGTGGCTGTGACTTTCTCGCTGAGGACAGAGCCCAGGATCGTGCAGGGCATGGCGATACTGATGACGAGCTTCGACAGGAGCCTGTTTGAATCCGCCGTCATGATTTTAAACTTGTTGGCGGCGTAGCCTGTTGCCAGGATAATGAATAGGATTGCCATTTGGGTGAAAATCGCGGACATGTTCATGAGACAGAATCCTTTTTCGCAGCTAAATATTCATTGCAGCGTAAAATCCATCGCGGACGGCGGTCGTGATATTGCCGGTCTTTTGCGCGCAGTCGCCGATGATATATATGTCCTCGGCGCAGCCATCGAATTCTCTTATAAGGTCGGCACGCGGCCTGACGCCCATAGACAGGACGACGCTGTCGCAGGCGAGCGAGAGCAGCTGCCCGTCCGTGTCCTCGACAAGAACATATCCGTCCGTAATCTCTTTTGCCTTCAGACCGGTCATGACATTGACACCAGACTTATCCGACAGACCTCTCAGGAAGTTCACAACGCCCCGGATAGCACCGCCGCGTCCGTCGATCTCCTGGAGCGAGAGCATATCAATGAGCGTCACCTCATGGCCGTCCTGTGCCAGGACGACAGCCGTTTCCGTGCCGGTCAGCCCGGCGCCAATCAATACAACACGCCTGCCGACCTGCGCTTTGCCCAGATCCACATCCTGTGCAAGGCAGACATTCGCCCGGTCGATGCCGGTGATTTTCGGGATAAACGGTTCGCTGCCGACGGCGACGATAACGGCGTCGGGCGTTTCGCTCATAACAAGAGCTCTTGTGGCCGTCGTATTTTTGCGTATATCGATGCCCGGTGTGCGTTCAGTCATTCGGACCGACCAATCAGCATAACGACGGACATCGCCCTTCAGCCGGTTCGCACCCGCGGCGACCAGCGTACCGCCCAGGACAGGCTCCTTTTCAAAGAGTACCACCTGATGACCGCGCTCAATAAGGCGGCGGGCGGCCTCCATACCGGCGGCGCCGCCACCGATCACGACGACCTTTTTGGGTGATTCGCTCTTTGATATCGTGTCGAAAATCGGATTCCGCCCGGCGACGGGATTGACGGTGCAGCGGAGCGGCTTCGGACAGCCGTGGGGGTCATCGCCGGTGCAGACCATGCACCGGATGCAGGGTCGGATCTCATCGCCCCTGCCGCGCCGGGCTTTATTGACGCAGTCCGGATCGGTGATGAACTGGCGGATCATCGCAATCATATCGGCCTTGCCGGCAGCGATTGCCTCTTCCGCCAGGTCGAGGTTAAACGAACCGACCGATGTGACGGGGATGTCCAGTTCCTTTTTTATACGCTCGGCAAACCGGACGTTTGTCGCCAGAGGCAGGTATGCCGGCTGCATGGCGTAGGACAGCGAGGAAGGATTATAGATGTTCCCCGCGGAGATATGGATGAGGTCAATTCTATTCTGTATGGCCTTGGCGAATAACAAGGCGTCGTCGAAGCCCACGCCACCCTCGGTGAACTCGTCTCCGCTCATGCGGTACTCAATAGCCATGTCCGGACCAATGGCGTCACGAACAGCGTCAAGCAGTTCATGAGCGAAACGGCATCTGTCCTCAAACGTTCCGCAGCCGTATTCGTCGGTGCGCTTGTTCATCAGCGGCGAAAAAAACTGCGCCACTGTGTGCCCGTGACCGCCGTGAATCATCACCATATCGAAGCCGCTTTTTTTACAGCGCAGCGCGGCTTCGGCAAAGGCCTGAATGATGCCTTTGATCTCGTCCTTCGTCAGATCGGCGGGCAATTCGTGCATCCGCAGATTCAGCTCGATGGAGGCAATCACCCCGTAACGATGGAGGGCGTCGGTCAGCTTCACAAGCCCGTGAATGACGAAGGGGTCGGCCAGATTGACGACATAGTGGTTTTCCTCCGCGTATGCCTGCGTCACCGGGCTGTCGCCGACGGTGACAATAGCCGCGCCGCCCCTTGCAAAGGCCGATGTAAAGGAGATGAACTCGTCGGTCACAAGCCCGTCTTTTGTACAAAGAAACGGCTCCGCCGGCGAAACCTCAATACGGTTTTTTGCCGTCAGCGGGCCGATTTTCAGCGGCTTAAAAATATGCTCGTAGGTCATGATGTCGCGCTCCGATTCATCTTTTTTTCTTAAACTATATCATAAATGAAAAACCGCCGCAACACGTAAAGGTGTGTCGGGAGCGGCTTTAATTTTCGATACCTGTGTGCTATGATAAGTATTATTTGACGAAAGGTGAGCAGCAATGAAGGTCATCGCTTTAAATGGCAGTTATAACAAGCAGGGCAATACGTATCAAGCACTTCAAATCGTTGCCGGTGAGCTTGAAGCCCAGAGCATTGACGTTGAAATCATCAGCATCGGGGACAAGAATTTCAAGGGCTGTACCGGATGCCATTCCTGCAAGAAAACAGGCCGCTGTGTTTTGTCAGAGCCTGAATTTACGGAAATTCTTGAAAGAATGTACAACGCCGACGGTATTCTCTTGGGAAGCCCCGTCTATTACGGAGGCATCACCGGTCCCATGAAGAGCTTTCTCGACCGCGTCTTCTTTACCTCCACCGCGGAGCAGTTTCGCTTTAAGACCGCGGCCTCCCTGGTCGTTCTCAGAAGAGCGGGCGCCATGTCCGCCTATGAGCAGCTGAACAACTATCTGCTGGCGTCGGAGATGCTCATTGTGCCTTGCCAATGGATGGCCGTATACGGTGCGCGACCCGGCGAAATCCACGAGGACATGGAGGGACTGCAGAGACTCCGTAATCTGGGGAAAAATATGGCGTGGCTCATGAAAATGAAGGACATGACAAAGGATGCTCTGCCGCTGCCGGAAGCCGAGTCAAGGGTGTTTTTCAATATGATCAGATAAAATCAAACCCTGCGGTATCTTATGCCGCAGGGTTTGATTTTTACCTTTACAGCTTTTTTACAGATTACCCTTCCTATCGAAGTATTTCATAATATCAAAGCTGCCCAGGTTTCGGGCGTATGCGCCGGTGATGTTCAGCCGCAGACCCATATGGCCCACGCCGAAGAAAAAGCCCCCGTCGTGCTGGATGTACGGGTTGAAGACGACAAGACCCTGGCTGCCGTTGCAGTTTTCCTCCACCCACTGGAACAGGTATGCGTCTTCCCGGAGCTTGATGAAAAAGCATGGACTGCTCCAGGTGGCGCCACCGCTGTTGTTGTCCTGGAAGATGGTCCAGCTGTAGCTCTCCGGCGAAGAATAGACATGGATGGAGCTCATTGTGTCGCTGTACGCCCAGGCATAGCTCTTGCCGACCAAATCGGTTGTGAAGTGGTGGCGGCGGGCAAAGGGCGGTATGATATCACCGTATTCCAGAACGCCGAATTTGGCATACGCGCCGATTTCCCACTCGCTGTGCCAGCTGCCGACCTGCGCCCGGACAGTGGTTGCGAGGCCGTTGGAAAAGTCGACAGCCTGCGTAATATTCGCAAAATCGGGATCGCCCGTCAGCATATGGGAAAAGAGAATCAGATCCTTCGCCGGCTCGAAAGCCACGTATTTTTCCTCCTGCCATTTCCCGCCCGGGAGGCGCCATTTCAGAATTTCCCGGCTGACAACATCGTACTCATACACGGGTTCATGCGCCCCTGCCCAGGGGGCGGCTGTGTGCCTTTCACCGTCCAGCCGGACCTTGAACTTTTTGCCGGCGAGATAATCCACCATGGGTAAATTGTTACCGCTGGCCATAATATTCGGCCCGCCGGTTTCAAAGATGCTCTGAGCTTCGGCCGCGTGCCGGAGCGCCTCCTCCTTCGTCATGGGGATGTCAATATCCCTGGGGCGGTAAGCATACCTGGCACCCTTGCCCTTCAGCATCGCCATGGGCGGCTCCTTGTCGCCAAAGGAGGTAATCTGCTCCAGATGCGCCGCGTCGCCGGTAATCTCAAGAGCCGCCGTGTGCAGGGAATAGGTCAATTCATCGTCCTCACCGAAACCGAATTCAACGCCGGCTGCTTTCAAATCGAAGAAATTCAGGACCTCAATCCACATTTTGCCGTTGAACTCGACTTCCCAGCGCGCGTAGACATAAAACTCGTCATCAATCTTTATGTAATCCGATGGATTTGTCATGGTAATGCCGCCCTGGGGGTCGGAGAGCTCCACAAGGGTAGAGCAGACGACGCTGGGGAAGAAGGTCAAAAGCGTATAGCCGTTATCATACTGCCAGTGGAGGCCGCGACCCTCCAGCCGGTTTGTGGTGGTGTGCAGCTTATCGGGTTTCGCGTTTGCGCCCGTATCCGCCCAACCGAAGTGGTAATGCCGCTGAATTTCCCGGGGAATCTGCCGTGTTCCGGTAGGTTCCCTCATGCCGAACAGGTCGCCCCCAACGGGGACTTCGATGCCGAACCAGGTCTCAAATGCGGTGATCGCACAGGTAATCAT
>CAZVLO010000034.1:1669-8385 GCA_964628265.1 uncultured Papillibacter sp. | reverse complement strand
GTCGATAACCAGATGCCAGCCCCGGGATGTGCCCGGAATCAGGTGGGTGAGGAGAACAACGCGGCCCAGGGCGATAGCGGAGTAAGGGGCGTCATAACTGGTGCCGTTTTCAATAACAGTCAGCGTTGAGGCATCGTGAATTTTGTACTCCAGCTGTGCCGGCGCGAATTCACCCTCCAGCCGGGCTTTAAAAGACAGCCCTGCCCAGGCGGCAAGCGCCTGCGAGCCATCCGCCCCGGATTTCGCCGTGACTTTTTTGTTGACCTCGGCTTCGGTCATTGGATTGAATTCGGTGAAGAACATAGGCACACTCCCTCATTTAGTTATTTATGGTAATTATATTACGCTATACCATACTTGTCAAAGATGGAATATATGACAAAACCATCGGCCTGATCCGATGGTTTTGTCATTACAGCCGGTTAAGCGCCGGTCAGATATCTTTATGCTTTTATGCCTGCTTTTTGACCCACTCGGCACCGTAGCGGTTCATCTCGTCGACGGCGATCACCTCGTTCTTCTCATACAGGCAGTTGATTGAGCCGATGCACGGCAGGAAGCGCCCGCCCGGGCCGTATGTATCGATTGCTCTGCGCACCTCGGCGCGAATTTCTTCTTCGGAGGCGAACTCGTTATCCACAATCCCGGCATCCAGGCCGCCCATGAGCAGCATGTTGTACCCTTTTTCATCGAGCTCTTTCTGGATCTTCACTATATCGTTTGAGGGCAGCGCCCCCTGCCACATATCGACACCCATCTCAACGAACTCCGCGGCGAAGGGTTCGATATAGCAGTCGCAGTGATGCTGTACAAGAATGCCGCGGCTGTGGCAGTAATCATACAGCTTCTTATAACGGGGTTTGAACATATCGCGAAAGATCTGAGGTGAGAAAAAGAGCTTGTCTTTACTGCCAAGATCATCATGACTTTGGATCATATCCATTTCGAGGTGATCGGCTAACTGCTTAAAGACTTCCAGCTTCCAGTCAGTGTATGCGTCAAAAAATTCTTCGCACTCATCCGGGTACAGCATCAGGTCTTCCATAACGCATTCAAAGGCGCGCAGCGAATGGAAGCGCTCGAACAGACCGCGGAAGGACGGTACCATGACAAGCTCACCCCGCTCGTGGGCAGCTTTACACTGGGCCTGGGCGTAAGACCAGTCGAGATCCTTCGGAATTTCCGGGAACTTGACATAGTCGCGCCAGTTCTCCATGTCCTTGATGACCTGGTTTTTTGTATCGGTTAAAGGGATGATGCCGGGATCAACGCCTAGGATATAACGGTGTGTTACGCCCCATAGATCCTTGTAGCACTCGCCTGAAAATTGGAGGATGTCCCAGTTGGAGATAGGGTCGATTACCGCATGAAACAGCAATTCGGGCCCGCCGGGACCGAATGCGACTTCATTATGTTGAGCATCAAAAGCGTGGCCCATCCACTTTGGCGGCTTGTCGTTCCGCAGGGCTGACATAAAAGCTTCCTTTTTATTCATCGATGAAAACCTCCTTAATATGTATATTCTAGTTTCAGCGTATCATTGCCGTTTTGCGCTGTCAAGAAGGAATTTGGACAGGAAAGGGGATTGCACTAAAAAATGACAGCTCCAAGCGGGAACATGTAACCTGCGGTGGTGTCTATACACATGCTGTCAGATACTGCGTAGCCATTTTAATGCTGTGCTTTGCTGCAAAATTATGCTATACTCAGTGCTGAAAATGTCAGCGGAGGTGAGGTAAAACGGCGTATTACACATACATTCTGCGCTGTGAGGACGGCAGCCTGTATACCGGCATTACCACCAACCTTAAGCGCCGCTTCACCGAACACGCGGGGAGTCGCAGCAAAGGCGCGAAGTACACCGAATCCCGCCGGCCTAAACGCTTCGAAGCAGCGTGGGAATCACCGGGCAGGGCTGAAGCCTCAAGGTTGGAATACCGGCTTAAAGCGCTCGCCAAGTCGGACAAGGAGCGGCTGATCTGCGGCGAAACACCGGAAAACCTCGATATTTCATCATACACAAGAATTCATATTACAGACGACGGAGGAATCAACATGTTGTTCGTTTGCTACCCCAGATGTACGACCTGCCGAAAGGCACGCGCTTTCCTTGATGCCAAAGGCGTGGCGTACAATTTTCGGGACATAAAGACCGAGAACCCGACCGAGACCGAATTGCGTGCATGGCATATGAAAAGCGGCCTGCCGTTAAAACGCTTTTTCAATACCAGCGGTCTGCAGTACAAGGCGCTGGAGCTGTCTAAAAAGCTGCCCACCATGACCGAGGACGAGCAGTTATCGCTCCTCGCCGCTGACGGGATGCTGGTCAAGCGTCCGATTCTCATAAGCAGTGATTATGTGCTGGTTGGCTTCAAGGAGGCCGAATGGGAGGCGAAGCTGTGACCCGGCGTGAGCTTATCGACTACTGCCTGACCTACTCGGACGCCTATGAGGACTACCCCTTCGACGATCGTACCGCCGCGGACGCTTGGGCAGTCATGCGACACAGAGGGAACAAAAAGGGCTTCGCCTTCATTTTCGAGCGCGGAGGTTTGTGCGTAAATCTGAAGTGCGAGCCGCTTCGTGCCGATTTTCTGCGGCAGCTTTACCCCGGCGTTACCCCGGCCTTCCACATGAACAAGGAGCACTGGAACACTGTCCACACGGAGGAGGTGCCGGAGGACGCCCTGTACGATATGATAGAGCACAGCCATCAGCTCACTATGCCGGGGGGAAAGCGGAAATCTGGGTAGCAGCCTTGACTAAAAATGTTTGTTAGCTTTTAGATGGTAATTATGCGATAATAATATAATCCAGTAAATCCTAAGTACCGAGGTTATGGGTGGTCGCGTTTGCAACCTGGTGGACAGCTTCGCCGGTTTTGGATTCCGCTTTTGACACACAAATCAGAAACATTATGCATATAGTAAATCTTCTCTCCTCTGCGATTTTCGTCTTTATTATTCGTAAGGAAGATGCTGTTCATAAAAGCATGGGATTGAAAGGAGCAGACATGAAAAAAAGACTGATTGCGGGGCTTCTCAGCCTGCTGCTGGCGATTTCGGCGCTGTTTTCTCTCGCGGGCTGCGGTACGACCGCGCAGGCGGCGGACCTGATGGTAGGCGTGAAGGCCAATGAAGTGAGCGCAGAAGCGGAATTGACCGGCGGCGATTCAAAAGAAATAGCGGACTTCGCCGTGAAGCTTTTCCAGGGCAGCGCATCACTTGATGAAAACACGCTTGTCTCACCGTTGTCCGTGCTGTGCGCTCTCGCCATGACGGCCAACGGCGCCAGGGGGGAGACCCTCGCGCAGATGGAGCAGGCTTTCGGACTTACTGTACCGGAACTCAACGAGTACCTGCGCACTTACCTGAATTCCTTGTCCACAGGTGACAAATATAAGGTCAGCGCTGCCAATTCCATCTGGTTCAAGGATGATAAGACGCTGACGGTTGAGAAGGATTTTCTGCAGACAAACGCGGACTATTACGGTGCGTCAATCTATAAGGCTGCTTTTGACGCTAACACACTGAAGGATATCAATGCCTGGGTTAACAAAAATACCGACGGCATGATTGAAAGCATTCTTGACGAAATCCCGCAAGCCGCCGTCATGTATCTCATCAACGCATTGGCCTTCGATGCCGAATGGGAGAACATTTACAATGTGAGTCAAGTGCGGGACGGTGAATTTACGACGATGTCCGGTGAAAAGAGAAGCGTGGATATGATGTATGCTTCCGAAAATCAGTTTTTGGAGGACGGGAGCGCCACAGGTTTTATCAAGTATTACGCCGACAGGAAGTATGCCTTCGCCGCCCTGCTACCCAACGAGGGTATCACTGTTGACGATTATATAGCATCCCTGACCGGCGACGGACTGATGGGGACGCTGAAAAACGCGCAGAGCGTTGAGGTGGAAACCGCTATACCCAAGTTTGAAAATGAGTATTCAGTGGAAATGAGCGATATTTTGAAGTACATGGGCATGACCGACGCTTTTGACGGCGGTCTTGCGGATTTTTCCGGACTTGGAAAATCAACAGCCGGCAATATTTTTATCAGCCGGGTGATCCATAAGACGCATATCGCTGTCGATGAAAAGGGTACCAAGGCCGGCGCTGCAACAGCCGTCGAGATGCGGGCGACATCGGCGCCGATGAACGAACCGAAGACCGTTTACCTTGACCGGCCTTTTGTCTATGCGCTGCTCGACTGCGAGACGAATTTGCCGATCTTTATCGGTGCTGTGACGGATATCGGGGAATAAAGTTGGAAAACCGCCTTTCGGCGGTTTTTCTAATCCGGGTGACTGGATTCGAACCAGCGGCCCCTTGCTCCCAAAGCAAGTGCGCTACCAAACTGCGCCACACCCGGGTAAAGCTTTGTCATTATACAATAAACGATTGCGCGTTTCAAGTGCAATTTGTTTTACGGAAAGGTATTTCCGAAAGCTGCCATACCCCGGATTTCTGATGATATCCAGAAAAATCGCCTCGCATTCTGAAAGTAGGCCAACGTCATGCCTGTGTCAGCCGGACTTTTGCGATGCGCAGAATACCGTAGCATTTACGCAGTAATTTCTCCGGCGCCCTTTGGCGGAGCCACCCGCGGTTCAGACTGACGGCCGTATCGTAAACACCCAGGCAGTAAGCGTCATAATGCCGCGCGAGAAACGCCCGGATATTATCAATGTCTGATTCAGGGAATACCGCCCAGGGGATCATCAGGGATTCGAACGCGCCGGAAATGTATTTCCTCGAGTCGGCGCAGATTTCGAATGCGGCGATGTTCACCACGCCGCAGAGTCCGGAGTGGTCTCCCGTGCGCGGGAAGCACTTATCGGCAGCGACGACGGAGGTCAGCAGGATCCTGCTTGCCAGGCATTTACGCACCCGGACCATCAGCGATGTGTCGTGCAGGACGACGATCGCGCCGTCTTTAAGGTACGGCAGCGCGCAGAGGAAATTGAGACACTCGACAGGGTGCAGATGCGCCGTGTCGATCACGACAAAGTCGAAAGTTTTGCCAAGCTGGTCCAGGACCTCCGACGGATCTTTGCCTGAAACGAGCGTCCACTTGTTGCCGGTAAGCGCTGGAAAGGTTTTGAACACGTCGCTGGCTACGGGCGTTTTTTTATCGTTCCACCAAACGTTTGCGCGGTCTATGGAAAGGAGCGACGCCGCCGGGTTGCCGCTTATCGCGTTCAACAGATTCACCGTTCCGCCGCCAAGACTGACTCCGATTTCAAGCAAGTTTTCGGGCTTGTAAAAGCAGATCAAACCATTGACGAACCTGCGTTCAATGTCGGACATTTCACTGTGCAGAGTCGACCAGTCGATTTTTTCATAGATATCGCTGCCGTAAATTTCATACGCTGTCGATTTATCCATCTGAGTCACCTTTCCTTTGTTGATAAGTACAAGTATGTTCAAAAAATAGCAAAAATTAAACAAAAAATGACGGCGAACCAATTGGATACCGCCGTTTAATATGAAAATTCGGGGTGGCTCGTGTGAGCCGCCCCGATAACGTTTATTTCGTCCAGTTTTCGCCCTTGTCACAGCCCCACATCTCAAACAGGTCGTTGTAAAAGGGCGGGCGCTTGAAGTCGAATTCCATTTCCTTGTTCAGCAGCGTATAGCCCAGGCCGTGGTTGTTGTTATTGCGAAGGCCTGTTAACAGTTCATCCTGACGCTCTTTGGGAACGGAGAGGATGACCTCGTCCTCATCGGAAAGAGCGCGCTCGTATTCGCCGGGATCGGGGAAGGTGACGCGGTATTGGCCGGTGAGAAACGGCGTGACCGTCGAATAGGCGCAGGAATCGATGATATCCAGCTTTGTCTCCACGAGCTTTCCTGTCTGCTGCTTAATCCCGCCGATCATCATGCGCGTCTGGGCGGGATTGGCGTATATCAGTACCAGGTCCGGCTCAAAGGGACAGGAGCAGAGCGGGGCAGTCACGAGTCCTTTATATTTGCCGTGGGGGAGCTTGGGGAATTCGGCGAAGAATTTCTCCGCGGCGTCCTTGTCGGCAATGCCGATGAAGCGGCTGAGCAGATTAAACGATGGCGTCCCCGGGTCAGACTCCACATAGCCCATGCACACCATGGGGCACCAGCACCATTCGGAGGCTTTGTCCATATAAACGGTTTTTTTGTTTCGGCGTGTCAGGCCGTAGGCCTGACACAGACACATATGCCTGCCCAGGTCGCGCTTGGGATTAACGGCGTTTTCGGGCACGTCGGCCTCGTCCTCGATCATTTTAACAGCGATGGGTTCGTAGCGTAAGAGCAGCATGTCGCGTAGCGCGGCGCTGGCGGCGGCGTTTCTATCGGTTATTGTCATTTGATTCATTCCCTCTCATCTAGACCCTGTCGCGGCCTTTTTCGAGGCCCCACATTTCAAATAGGGTGTTATAGAACGGCGGCCGCGGGAAATCGTAATCGAGCTCGCGCTTGAGCCCCGTATAACCCATCTTGCGGTCTTCGAATAAATGCATACCGCGTATCAGCTCCTCCATGCGCCCCTTGGGGACGGACAGGATGATCTCGTCCTCGCCCGGGGCGGCGCGCTCGAATTCGCCGATGTCCGGCAGCGTCACGCGGTATTCGCCGTCCTGCATCGGAACGACGATGGCGTATACACAAGAATCAATGGCATCCATATCCGTATTGACGATTTGACCCGTCATGGCCTTGATACCCCAGAGCATG
>CAZVLO010000034.1:364-1659 GCA_964628265.1 uncultured Papillibacter sp. | reverse complement strand
CTGGGCGTTGTTGGAATAGATGAGAACCACGTCCGGGTCGAAGGGACAGTCCTTCAGGGGCGCCGTTACGATGCCTGTGTATTTTCCCATCGGAAATCTCGGAAATTTGACAAAGAAAGCCCGGGCTTTCTCCTTGTCCGGGATACCCAGAGCGGTGGTGACAACGTTGAAGGTGTCGGTGCCCTCGCTGCAGTCCACATGGCCGAGCCCTATGAGCGGATTCCAGCACCAGTGGTCCTCCTTCACCATGTAGATCGTCTTGTATTCGCGGCGGCTCAGGGAAAATGCCTGGCAGAGCGCCATGTGAGTCCCCATGTCTTTTTGGGGACGGATGGCGTCTGATGGGACATCCGTTTCGTTTTCGATCATTTTGACGGCGATTGGTTCGAAGCGGAGCAGCAGCATGTCGCGCAGCTCCCGGCTGTATGTACTGTTTTTCTCGGCGATTGTCAAATCTTCACCTTCTTACGATTCGTCAGCCAGAATCATTTCAGCGGCGAGCCTCGTGGCAACAACGACGGCTTCGGCGCACTTTTCCTGGTGACCCGGTATGGCCAGGAACTCATCATGCTCCTTGGGATCATACAGGGTATAGCTGCGGCCAAAGAGCTTTTTATGGATTTCGGGACACATGACGGTGCCCATTTCCTTCATGAACCGGTCGCGGTACTCGGCGAATTTTGCCGCGCTCTTCGGCTTGAGCGCCGGGTTTTCGAGCTCCTCCGCCAGGGGTGCGTTGTATTTGAGGCCAACGGCGAGCAAACCGCAGCAGTAGGCGCCGCAGGAGCCGGAAGCGCCGCCTGTGCCGCCAGCCAGGGAAAGAGAAGCTGTGATCATCTCTTCCGGGATATCGTCATAAATTTCCTTCAGCCCCACTAGGACGCTGCGCGCGCATATATCGTCACGGATGATGGCGTGTTTTGCTGCTGCCACGGCGTGATCGATCTTCTGCTGTTTATCCATGAACAACCCTCCTGATTACTAGTATATTACGCATATTATAACGCACATTCGGCTTCGTTACAATATGGACTGAGCCGGGAGAACCATGATATAATGTATTTATATATGTATTACATTTATGTAGATTAGCCGGGAGCAATACAAATGAGTATTAAAAGCGTTACGCATATAGACAATGTTCAGCTCAGTGATGACGGTACCGCCGTGGTGATTCTTGATCAGAGCCTATTGCCGAACGAGACGAAATATATAACGCTCCAAAGCAGGGAAGAGCTGTTTGAAGCGATATCGACGCTCCGGGTCCGGGGCGCGCCCGCCATCGGTATCTTTGC
>CAZVLO010000034.1:0-354 GCA_964628265.1 uncultured Papillibacter sp. | reverse complement strand
AAGTCAGACGAAGGCCAAGGCCTATGATACCTTCTATAACGAATTCATCGAAAATAAAAACTATCTGGATTCCTCCCGCCCGACGGCGGTGAATTTGAGAAAAGCGCTGGACAGAATGGACACCGCTATCCGGCGCAATTCCGAGAAGCCGATATCGGGGATACTGGAGGCCATGAAAGCCGAAGCGCTTGCAATCCATCATGAGGATATGGACATGTGCCTCCGTATATCCGAATACGGGCTGGCGCTTGTGAAGGACGGCGACGGAATTCTGACCCACTGCAACGCCGGGCCTCTTGCCACCTCCCGATATGGCACCGGCCTCGGGACGCTGTTTTTGGCCAAGGAGCGGGG
>CAZVLO010000033.1:20088-29156 GCA_964628265.1 uncultured Papillibacter sp. | reverse complement strand
TATTCTATCTCATTTGAGGGTGTTTCTCGACTGCACTTTTATCGTAGCACTCCAGTTAATTCATTCCGTGCCCACTCCTTCTTTCGGTCGGTAGTGGAAAACACCGTTACTCCTGCCGTCCTGTCGCCCATAATAATCGGGAAAGCGCAAAGATCCCGGACATCCGCCTCTTCTGTCAACTGTTTGAGTATAATATTATCTGGGTGTTCCTCCGAGCTGCTGCGAGAGTAGAGCTGCCCATCTGCAGGCAGCTTGATGCCGGTTTCAAACTCGGGCAGGCGCAGTGTTTTGAGCCTGTCCCCAATGTAATACTCCGGGTTGCTGTCCCATTCAAACAGATGCGAAGCGGTGAGGCTGTCCCAATCGCAGCTGTATATGACAGCCCTGTCCGCATGACAATATTCGGAAACAAGCCGCATTGCGCGTATAATAGCAGCATCCAGGCCTTCAAGAGGTATGTTGAGGAAGCATTGCGATAATTGCAAAATCAAATTTTCAAACCCTGCAAGGTGTGTTCCGTTTGAAACAGAATGCTGCTCTGTCATACTCATGACGCATCCTCCGATGATTTGTCATAACAGCAGGTCTTTAGTCAGCAACCTTTTTGATGGCTGATTGCTGCAATATCTTATCAACAAAGACACTGACGATTTCGGCGTCAAACTGCATGTCGGCGCAGCGGATGAGCTCGGCGACGGCTTCTTCCTTTGTTTTTGACTTCTGATAAGGCCGCAGGGCTGTCATCGCCTCATAAGCGTCCGCTACGGCAATTATTCTTGAGTACAGCGGGATATCAACGCCGCGCAGGCCTTCGGGGTAACCGGTCCCGTCCCACCTCTCGTGGTGATGCAGTACATAATCGGCCAGCATCATATACTCGTCCACAGACTTCAGCATCTGATACCCGATTTCCGGATGGCGTTTTATAATAGAAAACTCCGCGCGCGTCAGTTTGCCGGGCTTGTTGAGTATTTGCGGGGGTACCATGATCTTCCCAATATCATGTAATGCCGCGGCATTTTTGATGTCTCCGATTTCTTCACTGTTGAGACCCATGACCTTTGCAATCGCCTCGCAGTATTGGGATACCTTCTGGGTATGGAGCTGTTCCTGCGCATAGTTTAAGTTGATGTGATGGAGGACCATCTCAATCATCTGGCTCTGCATCGCTTTGCCGTGTTTGATTTTATCCTTGTACATGAGATTCTCGGCAGCGGTCATTACAGTCTTTACATCCTGCTCGGGAGATGTTTTGGCGGCGTGCCCGACGGCAAGCGACAGGATAATGGGGTCCAGCTTCAATTTTGACGCTGCGTTTTTGATGCGGTTATTGATCGCTTCTGCCTGCTTTTCATCCGTACGCGGCAGCAGGATGCAGAACTCATCGCCGCCTATCCGCCCGATGATATCGTCGGCGCGGCATACTCTGCTGATCATCTCCGCGACCTTTTGCAAAAGACGGTCACCAGCCTCGTATCCAAAGGCATTGTTTGTCAGGTTCAGTCCGTTGACATCGATGATCATCAGGGTCAGCGGAAGATTTCTTGCCGTATCCAGCCTCCTGATGGAGTCTTCCACATACCGCCGGTTATATAAACCTGTAAGGGCATCGTGATAGCTCAGGTATTCAATTTGCTTCTGTTTTGTTTTCTTCTCAGAATAGTCCCGGATCACGACCACAGCACCAATAATTTCCCCCGCACTGTTTTTTATCGGCGCGGCGCCGAGCTCAACCGGTATCTCACGGCCGTCCTTCGATACCAGCAGCAGGCTGTTTGACAGCTCTACAATCGAGCCGGCCAGTATGACCTTTTTCAGATAATCCGCATTGGGCTTTCTCGTATCTTCATACATAACTGTTAAAACATTTTCCAGCGGTTTGCCCGCCGCCTCCCGGTTCGTCCAGCCGGTGAGTTTTTCCGCGATTGGGTTCATCACGGTGACCCGACCGCGGCTGTCGGCCGATATAACGCCGTCGCCCACGGACAGGAGCGTCATTTTGAAATGCTCTTTTTCATGATAAAGCGCCTGTTCGGCATTCTTTCTGTCGGTGATGTCACGGATAAAGCATACGGTGATGAGCGGGTCTCGGCACAGGACGGCTGCCGAAACCTCGACATGCCGTAAGCGGCCATCCTTCATTCTATCCACCGACTCAAAAAGCGCCGCACCCTTTTCCAGGATGGTTTTTCTGGCTTGTCTTATGGCCTCTTTTTTGTCAGCGGGAATCATATCGCGTAACTTCAGCGTCTCCAGATCACCTTTTGAATAGCCGGTCATTTTTAAGTACGATTCGTTAGCGTATATAATGCTCCCGTCCGGAAATATAACAATAAACCCGTCCTGTGTTGTTTCAAGAATGGCATTCAGGAACCTGCCGCTGTCCGGATGTGACATATCAAACCCACACTTGTCAAAAGGCCTGAGCATCCCGGATAAATGAGCGGTGTGGCAGTTGTCATTTTCTACAGTCGGATTTTTGATCAGTTCAAAGAGATCACTTTTTTCTTTTTTCAAAACACACACCTCAGAAACAAAGAATTGACGTCATTTAAAAGTAAGGCAGGGATAATTCATCACCCCGAATGGGAAAAACAAAAAATCGGGCAAAACTCCCTCTTTATAATATCGGTAAAAAATAACAATAATTTAATAATAATGGCATAAAAGACGAAAAAAACAAGAGGCGCATGCGGATTTGTGCTGCGGCTCCTGTTTTTTGTTGTGGTTTTAAATTTTCGTTAATGATAAAAGACAGCGTTATCGACCTTGCGGGCTGCGGCTTCTCCCTTCAGGACTTCTATAAGCTTGAGCCCAAAGTCGATAGCTGCACCCGGCGCCTGGCCGAAAACGAACCGGCCGTCCCGCACGGTTTTTACGCTGCCAGCCCACCGGGCGCCCGGCATCTCATCCTCCATGCCCGGATAACAGACGGCGTTAACACCGTCTAACATCCCCAGCTTTGCCAAGAGTGTCGGTGCTGCGCAGATGGCAGCGATATATTTTTGATGGTCGTACGCGTATTGAATCGCGTTCAGTGCCAAAGTGTCCGCTCCGATGCTCTCTACGCCTGCGCCCCCCGGAAGGATAAGCATCTCCATCTGCTCGAGCTGAATGTCTTCGATCCCGACATCGGCCTTGATCGTTATCCCGTTTCGCCCTGTGATCAAGTCCCCGCCGATTCCGACAAATTGAACATCAATTTTCGCGCGGCGCATGAGGTCAACCGGCCCGACAGCTTCAATTTCTTCAAAACCCGTTCCCAGCAAAACATATACCATCCTCATACCTCCTTCAAACAAATGCGGGCAACTTCATTATATGCCTTTTACATACATTTACAATAATAAAATGGGTGTGCTATAATGGACAAAAGAGGAAGTCGGGGTGGGTTATGCGCGGGAAGTTGAACATACGGAAGACGCTCCCCCTGCTGGTGGCGCTGAACGTTCTGCAAACCCTGGGAGTCGTCATCGTGACGATCCGCGGCGGGCTGTATCCGCTGCCGGTGCTGATCGCCATCTCTCTTGCCGGAACGATCGTGTCCGTTCTGTTGGTGCACCCGATTCTATTTTTACGTATGAGGCTGAGGCAGGCCGAGGAATCAATCGACAATCTCGCCGGGCTTAACAAGACGTTGCGTGCCCAGCGGCATGACTTTCTCAATCAGCTGCAGGTGGTCTACAGTCTGATTGAGACAGGAGATTTTGACGAGGCAAAAGCGTACATAGAAAATGAATACGACAGCGTTGAAAAAGTCAGCAGCGTCATGAGGACCGGGATTCCCGCCGTCAACGCCATACTGCAGGCAAAACGGGTCATGTGCGAGAACAGGGGCATATCTGTCATTATTGACGTGCGCACGGCGCTTCACGAGCTGCCCGTGCCGGCCTGGGAATTCTGCCGGGTTCTGGGCAACCTGATCGACAACGCCATACACGCACTGTCCGGCACGGACCGGAACAAGGTTCTGTCCATTGAGCTGTATGAGGATCTGGTTCATTACAGGTTCAGCATAGGAAACAACGGGCCCGCCATACCGGGTGACTTGCTTGAGAAGATATTTGAAGCGGGCTTTTCAACGCGGGAGGAGGGAGACGGGATGGGGCTCGCCATCTGCCGCAGGATACTGACGGCACACGGCGGCTATTTGACCGTTCGTTCGATGCCGGAGCGGACCGTATTCGAGGGCGGCCTGCCCAGGCTGCCCCTCAGGTGCGCGGCACTTTCGGGAGACGAAAACGACAGTTGGAGCATTTGAATGTATAATTCGGCGTTTTTGTATTGAGGTATCATAGGCGATGGCGCTACAATAGTATCAAAGGAGGCGATGATATGCCGGTTTACGAGCTCTTATCCAACATCACGATCTGGTCGGTGGTGCTGTTCATTGTCGGTATCGTGCTGCTCGTTATTGAGCTGCATCTGCCGGGATTTGGTATTTTCGGCGTATTAGGCGTTGTCGTTCTGATTGTTGACGTTTTCATCACGGCGAAGACCTTTATGCAGGGCCTTATTATGACAGCAGTGCTGTTTGTGATCGTGGCTGTGCTGATGGCCGTGCTGGCCTCGTTCGCGTCGAAAGGGCGATTGCCGAAAGGGCTCACCTTGAAGGAATCCACCAGCGCCGAGCTGGGCTTCTCGGGCGCCGAGGACATGAAGTATCTGATCGGTAAGACCGGCACGGCGGTCACGGTTCTGCGCCCCGTCGGCAACGTGGATTTCGACGGTGTCCGGCTGGATGTGGTCACCCGGGGCGAATATCTGGATAAGGATACGCCTGTGGAGGTCATAGAGGTGGAAGGAAACCGCATCGTCGTCAGAGCGGCGAAGCAACACGTCAAAGTATAAATTATAGGGAGGAAGATTTTATGAGCATACCTGTCTGGTTGTTGATCGTCATCATCGCAGCAGCGTTCCTGTTTCTCTGGTTGTTTTTCACCTTCGTTCCTGTCGCGCTCTGGATCAGCGCCCTGGCTGCCAATGTGAAGGTCGGTATACTGACGCTGGTGGGCATGCGCCTCCGCCGCGTCGTCCCGGCGCGGATCGTGAACCCCCTCATTAAAGCCGTCAAAGCGGGGCTCGATATCTCGATTAATAAGCTGGAGGCCCATTACCTGGCCGGCGGCAACGTGGACAGGGTCGTCAACTCCCTCATCGCCGCCCAGAGAGCCAACATCGCGCTGGAATTCGAGCGCGCCGCCGCTATTGATCTGGCCGGGCGCGACGTACTGGAAGCGGTCCAGATGAGCGTCAACCCCAAGGTCATCGAAACGCCCATCGTCGCCGCCATTGCCAAGGACGGCATCGAGCTGAAGGCGAAGGCCAAGGTGACCGTCCGCGCCAATATCGACAGGCTGGTGGGCGGCGCCGGCGAGCAGACCGTTATTGCCCGCGTCGGAGAAGGCGTCGTCACCACCATCGGCAGCGCCACGACCCATAAGGAGGTACTGGAGAATCCCGACAGGATATCCAAAACCGTATTGTCCAAGGGGCTTGAGGCGGGTACGGCCTTCGAGATCCTCTCCATCGATATTGCCGATATCGACGTGGGCAGAAACGTGGGTGCCCAGCTGCAGACGGATCAGGCCGAGGCCGACAAGCGCATCGCCCAGGCGAAGGCGGAGGAGCGGCGGGCCATGGCCGTTGCCATGGAACAGGAGATGAAGGCCCATGTCCAGGAGATGCGGGCCAAGGTGGTGGAAGCCGAGGCCGAGGTCCCGAAAGCAATGGCATCGGCGCTCAGGGAAGGCAAGCTGGGCGTGATGGATTACTATAACATGCAGAACGTCATTTCCGATACAAACATGAGAAATTCCATCGCCGATAACGACGACAAAGGAAAACCGACGGTTTGACGGAGGTGTCAAAAATGCCCGCAAAGAAATCTGCGGAGGATAAGACCGCCGAGAAGAAAAATACAGCCGTTTGGGTCAAAGGCATCAGGCTCGATGCGTCCTCGGCGAAGCTCGGATTCATATACGCTGAGCTGCTTGGCCCTCCGGTATCAAAAAGACGGCGCAGCAGATGAAGCTTAATGTATTCATTGCCGACGACGACGCCGGCATGCGCCTGGTGCTGAGAAACATCATCGAAAGCACGGAAGACATAGAATTTATAGGAGAAGCGGCGGACGGCGAAGAAGCGGTCCGCCGCTGCGCTGACCTCAAACCCGATGTCGTCTTTATAGACGTGGAGATGCCGGGCATCACCGGTGTGGAAGCAGCCGGACAAATTAGGCTACTTCTGCCCGAATGCGCCCTCGTCTTCGCCACCGCCCACGGCGAATATATGCCGGACGCCTTTGAGGTTTATGCCTTCGACTATCTCGTCAAACCCTTCAAAACGGACCGGGTCCGCCAAACCCTCCGAAGGCTTCTGAAGGCCCATTTAAAAAATAAAGCCCTGCCCGCCCCGGCGCTGATGATTAAAAATAAAGACGCCATCAGCTTTGTCCCTGTTAAAGACATTCTCCTGATCTACATAGAAGGCAAAGTAACGCATATTGTCACACCCGATGCGGCCTATACCACGAGCGAATCGCTCAACGACGTCGCCCGCAAGCTGGACGAGAACACTTTTTTCAGAAGCCACAGAGCCTACATTATCAATATCACCGCCGTCACCAAGGTCTACCCTTACGGCCGCTGGACCTACCTCATCAAGCTCAAGGGCACCGACAAGGACGCCTTGATCACCCACGAAAAGCTGGAAAAGCTGCAGAGCATATTGGGTGCCTAAGAATCAGAATTGTCATTTGTATGCCAGACAGCTTTCGTGCTATAATAAGCAAAAACGAAAGGAATATAAGCGCATGGGAACAAATTATCCGCATATTTTCGAGCCGATCCGCATTCGCGGTGTGCAGTTCAAAAACCGACTGGAGATGGCGCCGCCGTCGCCGAACCTGGCCAGCCGGGACTGGAAAGTGACGAAGGAGTTTGTCGACTTTTTCAGGCCCTTTGCCGCGGGCGGCGTCGGTATTATCCATGTGGGCAATTCCATTATTGATATCAGCGAGTCTTGTGACGAGGAGCGCCAGCTGGACCTGGGTACCGACGACTGCATTCTGCCGCTGACGCGCTTTGTGGAGATGTGCCACGGGTACGGCTGTCAGCCCTCCCTGGAGATCAACCACGGCGGCAAGGACTCCATGCGCCAGCGAAACGGCAAGCCGGCTTACGCGCCCTCCTCCTATATTTCCGACCGGGAGCGGTACTATGCCAAATCGATCGGAGAAAAGCCTGTCCCTACCATTGAAATGTCGAAGGAAAAGATCCGGGAGACGGTGGAGAAATATGCCATGGCAGCTTACCGCTGCAAGCGGGCCGGCTTCAAAATGTGCATGATCCACGGCGGGCACGGCAACCTGATCTCCCAGTTCTCCAGTCCGATGTACAACTTCCGCACGGACGAATACGGCGGCTCGCTGGAAAACAGGACGCGTTTCACTATTGAGGTCCTCGACCGGGTCCGCGCGCTGTGCGGCGAGGATTTCGTCATTGAATTCCGCGTCTCGGCCGATGAGATTCACCCCGACGGTATGCACTATGAAGAGACGCTGAAGTATATTGAGCTGTTTAAGGACAAAATTGATATCCTCCATGTCTCCGCCGGTATCCACGGCGAGTGGGATTATATGAAATACTGGTATCAGAACTGGATGATGCCCCGAATGTACAACGTCCACTGGGCGGAAAAAATGAAAAAGGTCTTCCCGGATCTCCTTATTTGCACAGTCGGTTCCATTATGGACATCAAAAGCGCCGAAGAGATTATCGCCGACGGCAAGGCCGACTTCGTGGCCATGTGCCGCCCGCTTCTGGCGGACCCCGAGATGCCGCGCAAGTACGCGCTGGGTAAGGAAGAGGACCACCGCCCTTGCCTCCGCTGCCAGTACTGCGGCGGCCGCCTGATTGTCCCCGCCGTCATCAACTGCGCCGTCAATCCTTATCTCGGTGAAGAGGTCGACTTCCCCCTGGCGAAAGTCCCGAAAGCGGAAGTCAGGAAGAAGGTGGCCGTCGTCGGGGGCGGCCCCGCCGGTATTCAGGCCATGCTGACCCTCTGCGACCGGGGGCATGACGTGACCCTTTATGAGATGACGGACACGCTGGGCGGCAACGTGATCCCCGCCGCGGCGGCGCCCTTTAAAATCGACATGAAGGATTATCTCGCTTACCTGCAGCGCCAGGCGAAAAAGGCCCCGGCCCGTATCCTGCTGAACACGGAAGCGACGAAGGAGCTCCTGGACAAGGAGAAGTATGACGCTCTCGTTATTGCCGTAGGCGCGCGGCCTATCATACCAAGACTCCCGGGTATTGACAAACCCCACGTTCACTGGGCGGCTGATGCTGATATGGGCAAGGTTCAGGTGGGGAAAAAAGTTGTCATCGTCGGCGCCGGCGCCGTGGGCGTGGAATGCGCCATCACGCTGGGCCGCGAGGGTCATGATGTCGAAATCGTCGAGATGCTTCCAAATATGATGGGTCTGATGGCTTCCGCCAGCGGTGCGATGAGCGAGCTGCAGGATGCCCTGAAGGAGCTGGGTATCCCTGTTCATCTCAGTACAAAGCTGGAGGAAGTGACCGGTCAGGCCGTTGTCTGCCGTGACCTGAAAACAGATCGGAAGGTCGAATATGCCGCCGACACGGTGCTGCTGGCTTTGGGCATGTCGCCCAGATTTGACATGGCCGACGCGCTCCGCCGAAGCGCCCCCGAGACGGAGGTCTATGTGGTGGGAGACGCCATCGAGGCAAAGACGATCGCCCAGGCCGTCAAATCTGGCTTCAAGGCGGCGGCATATATCTGACAGGTAATCAAATTGAAAGGTCTGCGGCAAGCCGCAGGCCTTCTGCTTTTTATCATTCCAGCTTTTAGCAAATAGCCCGGGGATTTGTCAGCCGTCTCAGGAGATACTAAGCAGCGTGCGGAAGGATGGGTTTGATGGCTGACGGACTTAAAAAGAAATATGGTCTGCCGACGGCGATCGCCATGGTTGTCGGTATCGTCATCGGCAGCGGCGTTTTTTTCAAGGCCGAGACTGTGCTGAGGGCGACGGGAGGCACTAT
>CAZVLO010000033.1:15096-19955 GCA_964628265.1 uncultured Papillibacter sp. | reverse complement strand
TTGTGGACTATGCGGAGATGACCGTCGGTAAAGGCTACGGCTATTATGTGGGCTGGTTTATGGCGGTGATATACAACCCGACGCTCACGTCTGTCCTGGCCTGGGTTTCTGCGCGGTATACATGCGTCCTGCTGGGCTGGGACATCACAGGCGGTGCGTGCATGACCATCGCCGGCTTTTATCTCGTGGCGATTTACGCCGTGAATGCCTTGTCGCCTGTCATCGCGGGCAAGTTCCAGGTGACGACGACAGCGGTCAAGCTTGTGCCGCTGCTTATGATGGCGGTCGTCGGGACGGTGGCGGGCCTTTTCAGCGGGATGACGGCGTCTAACTTCACCCATGTGGTAAACGTTGAAATCAGCGCGGGAAACGGCCTGTTTTCCTCGGTTGCCGCCGTGGCGTTTGCTTACGAGGGCTGGATCATAGCTACGTCGATTAACGCTGAAATTAGAAACGGCAAAAAAAACCTGCCGTTTGCGCTGATACTCGGTTCTCTGATCGTCGTGTTCGTCGATATCTTTTATTATGTCGGGCTGGCCGGAACTGTCACCACGGGGCTGCTCATGGATAGCGGAGAGGCGGGGGCGAAGCTGGCGTTCCAGAACATTTTCGGCAGCGTGGGTGGTACGCTGGTATTCGTTTTTGTTATCATATCGTGCCTTGGAACTCTAAACGGCCTGATGATGGGCTGTACCCGCGGTATGTACGCCCTTGCTGTCCGCGGCAGGGGTCCGAAGCCGGACGCGTTCAGGCAGCTTGACACAGTGACAAATGTGCCTTCCAATTCTGCGGTTTTCGGGCTGCTGTTCGCCGGCTTTTGGCTTTTGTACTTCTACGGCGCGAATCTGACAGCGCCCTGGTTCGGCGTTTTCAATTTCGACACCTCGGAGCTGCCGATCCTCACGCTGTACGGCGGGTATATCCCGGTTTTCATCATGCTAATGGTAAAGGAGCGCTCCCTTGGCGTGTTCAAGCGCTTCGTCATGCCGGGGTTGGCGCTCCTGAGCTGCGTTTTCATGGTCGTCGCCGCCTGCTTCGCCCACCGCATGGCCGCCGTTTACTACCTTGTGGTTTTTGTCGTGATCATGGTCATCGGCGCTTTTTTTCAGGGCAAGAAGTATATACCCGATAAAAAGCCGCACCGGAAGAAATAAACCGGCATACGATCAATCAGACACCGGCGTGTGCCTGTTAATTATTTGTATTGACAAATTCAGTTAATTCCCTTAAACTGTGCTTATTTTAGATTGAAAGGTGGAGTATTGATGTCGGTTCTGTCTGTTTTGGTGGTTCTCAACTGAATACAGTTGCCAAAGGCGCCGGAACGCGGGGGTAACCCCGATTGTTTGAGTGCCCTTTGGGAAACATGCCTGACAGACTGCTTCAATACTCGGATTTGACGCGCGGCAAGGTGTGCTTGCTGCGTGTTTTGTTTTTGCCGGAGACGATATGCGGCAGATCCGGATTTTGAGTTATATATGTACCCGCGGGAGCAGTCTGCGCATATAGGGATACCAATATGGGGTGTCCGGCGCGGCATGTCCCGCGGGTTTCTGATGAATAACTCAAAATAAGGAGATTTAAATGAACACATTTTCAATACTTGAATTTGATAAAATACTGGAACAGCTTTCAGCCTGCGCCATGTGCGGCAATGTAAAAGAACGCTGCCTGGCGCTGAGCCCGTCTCTCGGTGAGGCGGAAGCGCGGCGCTGGATGGAGGAGACGACCCAGGCAAGGACGATCATTGAGGTAAACGGGACGCCGCCGCTGCCGACGATGGAAAACCTCCATAAGGTATTGGGGCTCATCGCCGTGGATGCCATGCTCCTGCCGGAGCAGATCGCTCATGTCCTGTCGTTTCTGATATCCTGCCGGAGGATGAAGCAGTATCTCAAAAAAGCTGAGACCGGCGGGACGGACGTGGCGTTTTTCGGTAATTCGCTGGATCCGCTGCCGGACCTCGCCGAAGAGATCGATCGCTGCATTATTAACGGCATCGTGGACGATAAGGCCTCTCCTGTATTATCCGGTATCCGCCGGAAAATCGGAAACGCCCGGGAGCAGGTGAAGCAGAAGCTGGACGCGCTGCTGAAAAGAAACGGAGGCTGGTTTTCCGAGAGCTTTGTCTCCGTTCGGAACGGGCATTATACCCTACCCGTCAAAAGGGAGTACAAAAACAATGTGCCGGGGACGCTTATCGATATGTCCCACACCGGCGGCACCTGCTTCATCGAGCCGGCCGCGGTGGGGAAGCTCAATACCGAGCTCAGCGAGCTTCTCGTCGAAGAGGACAGCGAGGTGCGGCGCATTCTCTATACCCTCACCGCACTGATCGGCGACTTTATCCCGCAGCTCAGGCTGAACATCGAGACGCTGGAGACGCTTGATTTTCTGTTCGCAAAGGGGAAGCTCAGTATTAAAATGAAGGCATCGTCGGTGGCGCTGAACACCGGCAGGCAGACGCGCCTTGCCACTGCGCGCCACCCGCTGATTGACAGGGAAGCTGCCGTCCCCCTTGATTTTGAAATTGGGGGAAAGGTCAACGGTGTGGTGATCACCGGACCAAACACAGGCGGCAAAACCGTTGCGCTCAAGACGGTGGGGCTTTTATCCCTGATGGCCCAGAGCGGGCTGCACGTCCCGGCGGATAAAGGCAGCACAATCTGCATGAACGACCTCGTCCTGTGCGATATCGGCGACGGGCAGAGCATCACGGAAAACCTCTCCACCTTTTCGTCCCACATGAAAAATATCATCGAGATACTTGAAAAGGCCAACCGGGAATCCCTTGTTCTGCTGGATGAGCTGGGTTCCGGCACGGACCCGGCGGAGGGGATGGGGTTGGCGGTGGCGATATTGGACGCGCTGTGCCGGAAGGGGTGCCTGTTTGTGGTGACGACCCATTACCCGGAAATCAAGGACTACGCATCACGAAAACAGGGGATCATCAACGCCCGCATGGCTTTCGACAAAGAGAGCCTTTTACCGCTTTACAGGCTGGAGCTGGGAGAGGCCGGAGAGAGCTGCGCGCTGTATATCGCCGAGAGGCTGGGGATGCCGAAAAGCCTGCTCCTGCGGGCCAGAGAAGCGGCGTACGGACGTGGGGGAGAAAAGACCATCATTCCGGATGAATCGGCCCCGCCCCAGGAGAAAATGCCGCCCGCACCCGGAATCACCAAAACTGCGGAACCCAAGCCGAAGACGGTCCCCCGCAGCGAAACGTTTAATATCGGCGACAGCGTCATTGTCTATCCGCAAAAGGAAATCGGCCTTGTTTATCAGCGGGCAAACGAACGGGGCGAGCTGGGCGTTCAGATCAGGGGCGTCAAGAAGCTTATTAACCACAAGCGCGTCAAGCTGCATGTCCCGGCCGCCGAGCTCTATCCGGAAGACTATGATTTCTCCATCGTCTTTGACACGGTGGCCAACCGCAAAGCCCGCCGCGTCCTCGACAAGCGCCACGAGGAGGGGAATGTGGTTGTCATCAGGGAAGGCGAAGAGGGCATATAGCAAGACAGCACCGCAGGGGCCGCCGTTTTCGGCGGCCCTTTCCCGCTGGCCGCCGCGCAGGGCCGCCAAGGGGTGCGGTTCCTACGGTTAAAGGAACAGGGCAATATTCTTATTACAAATACTTTTTGCATTCCTCGATGTTTTTCTCTTCGATGTTCAGGAGATTGCTTGCCAGGTCAATGACGTCCTTGTCGGCAGTCATCTGGTATTCATTGATTTTCCTTGTGATATCAATGACGCCCATGGTGCTGCCCTGAATGATCATTTCCGATATGTGGGACGGCTTCTTGTTTGTCAGGGTGTTGAGATTGATCGAGAGGTAAGCGGAGGCCTTTGTCAGGGGGCCAATATCCCTGGCCTCCTTGTGGTGTTCCTTCAGCTTGCGCTCCGATATGCTGCCCACCGCGTTGTATTCGCTGAACTGGGAGCGCAGTAATAAATTAAATCCGGGATCGTTCGTCATTCCCATCAGCTGCCGGAGCGTATCCTTACCCATCTCGGAATTTTGGTGGATATACGTTAAGAGCTCACTGTTTGAATCCATCATATTAACAACTCCAATGTGAATTTCATTCGCCTATTAGTATGCGCAGGTTACTGCCGCTCATCCGCCGACGGTATCCGGTATCCGAATTCGTTGACTTGAAGCTGCGGCGGATGTATTATTTTGTTAAGTAATCAGCTTTTAATGAAAGGGTGATCCGATGTATACCCAGCAGTATCCGTATTTGTTTAAGCCGCTGAAGGTCAAAGGATTGACGTTTAAGAACAGGATCATGTCGCCGCCGAATATGCTCTTCCACACCGTGGACGGGCGGCCGACCCAGTATTACATCAGCTATCTGGAGCACAAGGCCCGGGGTGGAGCCGCACTGGTCACGCTGGGCGAGGTGGCCGTCTGCGACGGCGGGAACCACACGCCGTGGACAAAGTGGACGCGGGACAATATGCCGCTTTATGCCGAGATGGCGGCGGCGATCCACGAGCACGGGGCGCTGGCCAGCGTGGAGCTGACCCACGGTGGGAAAAACGCACGGCCGGAGTTCAATACCGTCCCTATCAAGGGGCCGGTGGAGGGTGTCGGCTGGATGGGCGATAAGGTATTGGCAATGGATGAGGCGGACATGGAACATATCGCCGACGCGTACGCCGAAGCGGCCACGTACTGGTACAGCGCCGGGTTTGATACAGTGCTTGTCCATGCCGGGCACGGCTGGATTTTCAATCAGTTCCTGTCGCCTCTCATCAACACGCGCACCGATCGGTACGGCGGGAGCCCGGAGAACAGGATGCGCTTTCCGCTGATGGTTTTAAAGCGTATGCGCGACCACATCGGCCCGAAGCCC
>CAZVLO010000033.1:11517-15044 GCA_964628265.1 uncultured Papillibacter sp. | reverse complement strand
TGTCCGGCTCGGAGCGGGAGCCGGGCGGGTATACGGTTGAGGATATCATCGAATTTTTAACCCTGGCGCAGGACTACGTGGATGTGGCGGAAGTCACATCGGACGGGATGACGAATATGATGGCCTCCACCTACAGGCCGCTGGGCCTGAATGTGGCGTTCGCCGAGGCTATTAAAAAGTCGGGCAGAGTACATATCCCGATTTTCACTATCGGGTCGATTTTATACCCCGGGCAGGCCGAGGAGATCCTTGCCTCCGGGCAGGCCGACGGCGTCTCCATGTCCCGGGCGCTTATCGCTGATCCTTACTGGGTCAAGAAGGCCGCCGAGGGGCGGAGCGGCGAGATTACCCCCTGTCTCCGGTGCCTGAACTGCACCGACAGCGATAATACCGGACGGCATTTTATCTGCAGCGTCAATCCGCTGATCGGCCGGGAGGCCCGTATCGGGTTTTCTGACACGATGAGCAAAGCGAATTTCAGCAAGAAGGTTCTGATCGCCGGCGGCGGACCCGCCGGTATGCAGGCTGCCATCACAGCGTCACTGCGCGGCCATGAGGTCATCCTCTGCGAAAAAAGCGATGCCCTGGGCGGGCTGTTGAAGTTCGCGGATACGGACAGCCTCAAGCACGACCTGCGGCGCTACAAGGAATTTCTTGTCCGGCGCGTTATGGATTTGAATATCAAGGTTCTGCTGAACACCGAGGTGACGGATGAAATCGTCGAGAAGTACCATCCCGACAGCATTATCGTCGCCACCGGCAGCAAGCTTCTCGTCCCGCGGATCAAAGGGATCGAAAACGCGCATCACGCGACAGACATCTACTTTAAGCCGGAAAATATCAAGGGCGATAATATCGTCATTATCGGCGGCGGACTTGTGGGCGTTGAAGCGGGATTGCACTTGCGCAAGCTGGGCAAAAACGTCACAGTTTTAGAAATGCTGGATGATTACGCTGCCGACGCGGGATTCTGTTATAAGGCCGGACTTATGCGCACTGTAGAGGAGCTGGGGATGAAGGTCATTACCGGTGCGAAATGCCGGGAGGTGACGGACAGCGGCGTTGTATACAAGAAGGACGGCGTTGAGTATACAGCAGAAGGTGATACGGTATTTTATGCCGTGGGTATGAAGCCTAATGATCAGCCTTACTTCGAACTGTACGACAAGGCCCCGTCCGTCTATGAAATCGGCGACTGCAAAAAAATCGGAAAAATCGACGGTGCGGTCCATTCCGGCTTCTTTGCCGCCATGGACATCGGGATGATATAAAACAGCAATAAAACAGCGTTCCTATAAGACATGAAGAAGGATAAAAAGGGGTGGGGTTGATGAAAAAGACACTATTCGTATTGCTGATCACATTGTTGGCTATAGGAATTGCGGCCTGCGGCGCGCCCGCCGTGACGACACCCTCGGCCGCCCCGTCTACGGCGGCATCAGATATCGTAACGTTTTCTGACCCAGTTCTGGAGGCAATGGTGCGCGGGTCGATGGGAAAGCCTAAGGGTAACATCAGTGTAGCAGAGGCAGAAGCGGTAACGAGGCTGAATCTCAGCAATGAATGGCAGCGCTACATATCGGATGAAGCGGCGATTCAAAATATCGGCGGACTGGAATACTTTAAAAATCTTGAGAGCCTTGACTTGTCCTTCCACGCGATCGCCGATATCACACCGCTGAGCGGACTCAATAAGCTGACCGCGCTGTCGCTGGGCGGCAACCCGATCAGCAATATCGCGCCGCTGGCTGCGCTTACAAGCCTGAAGGTGCTGTCGCTGTCCGGCTGCGCGGCCCAGGATTACAGCCCGCTTTCCGGGCTTGTCAATCTGAATTTGCTGAGGCTTGAAAATACCACGCTCGCCGACGTGTCGCCTCTTCTTCCGCTGACAAGCCTCAGGCATCTCTATCTGGCAGGCTGCCCCATCGGTAGCTATTTCCCGCTGTCGGATATCTATCAAGGCCTGGAGCAAAAGGATTTCACCATTGCCTTCACCCTTGCCGAGCTTGGGTTTGTCATGGACAGCGGCAACAAACAGGCGATCTATGACGGCGACGAGCGTGTCTCCGTGCGCCTCAACCACATCGAATGGGGCGACCCGCCGGGGGAGTGGATGAGAAACTGCGTCCGAACGGTTTTGGCGCAGAACGGCTATAAGATCGACATCGGTTATTACCCGTTTTTCGACGCCTATGTGATCATGGCAAACAAAGACGGCGAGCTTGCGATAAACTATGTGTATGACCACAAAAATGACAGCTTCATGTTTGACGAGGGCGAGCGCGCAGGCTTGGAGCAGACCGTGCGCGCCATGTTTACCGACACCGGCGCCGAGGATGTCATGCTCACACCCGTTCAAACCTTTCACGACCTCCTCGCCGAGACGCTCGGCATCTCTGCCGATACGCTCTTCGAGATGCCATTTGACGAATCGGATGACGCATTGCCCAATGCCTACGAGAAGCTTGGCTTTACGATGCTCGACTTCAAGGCAACCAGCCTGTATGAGGAGCAGGCGCCACACTATCTGAGCATTGAGGTTCACAGGACAGAGTGGGATGAAAACGCGCCGGCCGAAAACCTGGTGGACTGGAGCATGGCGTTTATAGATTCCGATGTGAACGGCTACAAGCTTCAGATTCTGTATTTTGAAGCCGAGGATAAGTATCTCGTTTCCATAGAAAAGGACGGGGAGGAAGCCGGATTTGAAACCCGCCCCGCGACAGATGAACGCGGCTGGGAATGGCCGGACCTGGATACAGCCCATCGGATGTTCAACGATGCTTTTAAAACCAAGGGTAAAGAACTCTACGATTGGGCGCCGTCCTACTTTGAGCAGGTCGTTAAGGAGCGCTTCGGCCTGACCCTCGACGAGCTTTACGCACTGCCGGTGGGAAAGTAGAAGTTCTTCGCCAAGGGCCGGCGTATAAAATGACATGACTGCCGTGCGAAGGATCAAGAATCCGACGCGCGGCAGCTTTTATGCAGATGCTCTCGATGCTGATGCGATTTGAGAGGAACGGTCAAGACCGTCCCCTGCGGAAACGCGAGGATAGCAAAAAGGCCCTTTCGGGCCTTTTTGAATTATATCCTGTTTTCGTTTCTGGCGATGATATCGTTTTGGAGATCGCGGCCGAGTTCGACGAAGTAGGCGGAGTAGCCGGCGATTCTGACCACGAGGTCGCGGTATTCGGTGGGGGCTTTTTGCGCGGCGCGGAGGGTTTCGGTGTCCACCACGTTATACTGGACCTCCATGCCGCCGTTTTCAAAATAAGCTTTTGTCATGTCGCGGAGCTTCGCGACCCCGTCCTCCCGGGAGAGAACCGTCGGGTGCATACGGAGGTTAACTGCGATGCCGCCGGAGAACTGCTTGTGGTCGAAGCAGCAGGAGGAGACGAAGACGGCAGTAGGCCCGCCTGTATCCCGGGATTGGGCGGGAGACATGGCGTCTGCCAAGGGCTCGCCGGTGCGCCTGCCGTCGGGTGTGGCAAACGTCGTCCAGCCTTGGGCAATATGGTCGGAGGCGC
>CAZVLO010000033.1:343-11507 GCA_964628265.1 uncultured Papillibacter sp. | reverse complement strand
GACATTAATCCCTTCCATTTCTTTGGTGTAGACATTGCCCGCAATATTGGGGCGCTTGTCAATCACCAATACAGATTTGCCTTTTTTCTTGGCTTCATGGCCGCATACGGCGCCGTAGAGGCCGGAGCCGTATTTTTTCGATCGGACGCTGTAGCACTCATTGCAGATGTTGTAATAGAGATCCACGCACCATTTGAGTTCCTCGTCCACATATGGATCGGCGTTGCCGTAATGGGGCACCTCATTGAGAATCTGCTGCCGGAGAGGCTCGTGGCCTTCCCAGTTGGCTATCCAGGCGTCGTAGAGCTCCCGGGTTGTGCATTTCTTCTTGTCAAAACACATGTACTTGATGGTGGAAAGAGAGTCGGCCAGTGTGGCAAGGCCTGTGGCCGTGCCGCCGTAGCCGTTGTATTTGCAGCCGCCGGCAGTGCAGTCCATACCCTTTTCCATGCAGCCCTCCATGGAGATGGAGAGCATGGGCTGTGTCAGGTGATAGTAGCTGATGTATTCGGCGTAGTTGTTCATGGAGATGTACAGCCTTTGGATATAACGGCCCAGTTTCTCGACAGCGTCCCGGACCTGCTGGATATCGGTCATGTTGTACAGGTAATCCGTTGTGACGGAGGCCTGCTCACCGTTCCAGGGATTGATGCCGTTGTTGATGGCCATGTTGAAGATGGAGCCCCACATAACGGTAGCGTGAGGCGGGAAGATGCCGTTGCCCGCGGGGAAGTCCCGCCCGCAGCCGACAATCTCCTGGCAGCCGATGATGCCGTAATCCCGGGCATCTTCAAGGGAAAAGCCGCGCTCGGCCATAATCGTGGGGATAATGACCTCGTCGTTTTGATACAGGGGCAAGCCGCCCACCAGCTTGGAGGTGGCGATGGCGCAGTCCCAGAGCTCGTTGGGGCTGTTTTTGTTGAAGCGCAGGGAAATGGTTGGGTCATGGAGTTTTAATCGCCCTACCGTTTCCAGAGCCATGTAGGTGACGGGATTGGTGGCATCCTCGCCCGTTCCGGGGATAACGCCGCCCAATGTGGTATGCTGGTATGTGTTGCCGATGCCGGTGATGGTAACGATTTTGGCCGGCGACGCGCCGTAGAAGCAGTTGGCCTTCAGGAAGAACGCGTCCACGATTTCCTGAGCCTGGTCGAGCGTCAACCTGCCTTCGTCCAGATCCTTTTTCAGGTACGGCCAGGTGTACTGGTCAAAACGGCCCAGAGAGGGGGAGGGGATAAGGGTTTCCAGTGTGATGAGTAGCTGGTACATGATGACGCCCTGGCAGGCTTCCCAGAAGCTCCTGGCGGGATTTTCGGAGAGATTCAGGAGCCCGTCAGCCATGAATTCCAGCTCTTTTTTTCGTTTCGCGTCTTTGCATTCGGCGGCTTTTTTGGAAACAGCGTCGGCATAGCGTTTGACAAAAATCATCGCCGACTCGGCTGAAATCTGCGCCGATTTGTAGAACATGTATTTATTAACGTCGTCGCCCATCATGTTGCCCCGGTGTGCGTTCAGCCAATCGGTGGCCTCCTGCCAGAGGGCCTTGTAGCCGAGCTTCAGGATTTTCGGATAGCCGGCGATGAGATGACCGGCGGACAGGCTGATGAGGCCCATGCCGCTCCGCTCCGCGTAGGAGCCGACGCCCAGCCGGCAGAGTTCGTCAAAGCCTTCGGGCTGCCAGGCGTCGGCGGTGGCGCCGATGGCCCGGCCCTCCCAGTAGTCCTTGATGGATTCCAGTGCCGCGCAGTCCTCTTCGCTGATGCTGATTCTGATGTCCTCGTCCTCGGGGTTGTGCCACAGGCCGTCCCCCCGGCGGGTCCAGCCGCCGTTCCGGACGGCTTCGGTAATCCAGTCGCTCATCCTGCCCCATTCGGGATAGGCGGGGCTGGAGAAGAAATAGGGGCCCTTGCCTCCGACGATGATTTCGTCATCGTCTACAAATGTCGTGATTTTCTTCGCGACCTCTTGGAACATCAGGGGCCGCTTGATAATCGGTACGATATTTTCGTATTTTTTGCTGGCCTCCGTGATGATGACGGCCCGCTCGGCGTCACAGCGCAGCACTCTGTCGCGGATACGCTCACGCATTTTCCATATACGGTCGGTCGCCGGCTTGAACTGGTACATTGAGAGACCTCCTTGAAATTGATGATAGGACGGGAGTGTTTGACGATATCTTCGTAGGGAACGGTCTTGACCGTTCCGCTGTGCGGTGCGGGATAGGTTGGAATGGGGAGCCCATTTCCTATGGTTATCTGGTAATATATTACGTCAACATGCAAAAAAAAACAATAGGTAACAGACTACTGATTGATTCGGTATTGTTATGATTTCATATCAATCCTGAGGCAATCCGGGCTTCTCTCTGCTGAAAAGATTCGTGGCGAACAGGAGGGCGCCTAAAATCAGCGTGAATATCGATATGAACTGTGAGGTGGACAGAAAGCCGACGGTGCCTCTGTAATCGGCTCTGAAGAATTCGATGACGAATCGGCCGGCGCTGTACAGGATCAGGTACAGACCGACAGTCCGGCCCTTTTTACGGTCCTTTCTCGCGTATAAAAGGAGGATGAGGGCGATCAGAAAATTGCCGGCGCTCATCATCAGCTGTGTGGGGAGGAGCCTGACGCCGTTGGGTGCGTACAGGGAGTTGTGAAAGACGATACAAAACGCGGAGCCGGTTTCACGCCCATAGCAGCAGCCGGCCAGAAAGCAGCCGATCCGCCCGAAGCCCTGGGCCAGCGCTACCGACGGTGCGATCAGATCGAGATACATCAGAAAGCTCGTCTTTTTGACGCGGCAGTAGACCAGGACAGCGGCGATGCCGCCGATGATCCCGCCGTAGACGACGAAACCGTCTCCCGAGAGGAGGAGTCTCGGGTTTGCCATAACGGCTTTGATTTCTACAATGCCGTAGAGGAGCTTTGCTCCGATAAAGCCGAAGATCAGAACAAGCAGGAAAATGCTGAATACCTGATCTGTATTGAGCCCTCTTTTTTTCGCCCGATACTCTGCGGTAAAAATGGCGCAGAGGACCCCGATGCCGATCATCAGCCCGTAGCCGTGGATGGTGAGGCCGCCGATTGTAAAAATATCATTGTACATGAAATCACCGCTTTATGTCATAATTTTGAAAATTCCGGTCATCTGTTGCCGATATCGACATAGTCCCTTTTTTTGCTGACGCTTTTATAAGCGGGCCGGATGATCTTGCCGTCGTTGACGATCTCCTCGATTCGGTGGGCGCTCCAGCCGACGATCCGCGCGATGGCAAAGATCGGCGTGAACAGCTCCTGGGGGATATCCAGCATCCTGTAAACAAAGCCCGAGTAGAAGTCAATATTGGCGCTGACACCCTTGTACATTTTACGGACCTGGGCGATCACCACCGGCGCCAGCTTTTCAACCCTGGCGTAGAGGTTATATTCGTCCTCCAGGCCCTTTTCCTTTGCCAGCTTTTCCACGTACGCCTTGAAGATCACGGCTCTTGGGTCAGAAACGGAGTAAACGGCATGGCCGATGCCATAGATGAGCCCCGCCCGGTCAAAGGCCTCGCCGTCGAGGAGCTTCATCAGGTAGTCTTTGATTTTTTCCTCGTCCGTCCAATCCGATAGGTTTTGCTTCATATCCTCAAACATTTGGACCACCTTGATGTTGGCGCCCCCGTGCCGAGGCCCTTTCAGGGAGCCCAGCGCAGCCGCAATCGCCGAATATGTGTCCGAGCCCGAGGACGTCACCACATGGGTCACACAGGTGGAGTTGTTGCCGCCGCCGTGCTCCGCGTGCAGAACAAGGGCCAGGTCCAGAAGCCGGGCTTCAAGCTTTGTGTATTTGCTGTCCTGCCTGAGCATGTGCAGGATGTTTTCCGCCGTGCTCAAATCAGGCTGTGGGCTGTGGATAAACAGGCTTTTGTTTTCATGGTAATGGGCCATGGCCTGGTAGCCGTAGATCGCGATCAATGGAAAGCTGGCGATCATTCTGAGGCACTGCGTTAAAACATTGTCAATCGAGGTGTTGTCCGCATTATCGTCCAGGCTGTAAAATGCCAGAACGCTGCGGGAGATGGAGTTCATGATGTCTCTGCTGGGCATGTTTAAAATCATGTCCCGCACAAAGGCGTCGGGCAGCTTCCTGTAATCTGACAGAAGCTTTTCAAATTCCTTCAGTTCCTGAGCTGACGGCAGGTTTCCGAAGAGCAGAAGATAACAGGTTTCCTCAAAGCCGAACCGATCGTTTCTCAAAAAGCCGTCGACGATTTCCGAGATATCAATGCCTCTGTAAAATAGTTTTCCGGGGACCGGGACCAGCTCATTTTCATCAACGATATAGGAATGGACCTCGCCGATTTCCGTCAGCCCCACGAGCACACCTCTGCCGTCAATGTCCCGGAGGCCTTTTTTGACCTGATATTTTGTATACAGCTCAGGATTAATCAGGCTTCTGGCCTGCGCCTTGGCACTTAAAGCCTGAATCATTGACTGTTCCGGATTTGTCTTATTTTCCATATGTGATCTCCTCACAGATTATTAAATGTCAATATCAGTTTTCCCGGGTGCTGTGATAAACCCCGAATCTGACACATGCTAAAATAATAACCCACATCGGGGACAAATACAATCACCATGAGGAAAAAGCCCTGTACAACTCGGATGTACAGGGCTTTGGCGAATGCAGTGAGGCCTAGCTGACGATTTTATAATAGGCTCTGGCCGTGAGGCTGTAGACAACGCCGTATATGACAGCGAAGACGATGATGGTGCCAAGGGTACACCAGGCGAACAGGGAGACATTTGTCAGGTTCAGCATGAACAGGAGCTTTGTGATCATTTTGAAGGCCGCCAGGATGTGAATGCCGGCGGCAAGGAGCGGCAGGAAGAACACGGCGAGCACCTGACTGCGGATGGTTTTCTTGATTTCATAACGGCTGAGGCCGACCTTCTGCATGATCTCGAACCGCTTCTTGTCGTCGTACCCCTCGGAGATCTGCTTGTAGTACATGATGATGACAGCCGCCATGATAAACAGCGTCCCCAGAAACAGGCCCAGGAAGAAGAAGCCGCCGTAAACGGACAGGAAATCCGCTTTGTTTTCCGCCGCGCTGGTGGTATAGGCCTGGACCCCGTCGGCGCTGTCGGCGCTGAACGCCGCCATGGCCTCACTGAGCTGATTGGCAAGGCCGACCTGGCTGTCGTCGCCTGCCTGAACGTCAAAGCCATAGTAGTAGGAAAATCCCCGCCACTCTTCGCCCTCGCCGTCCAGGGCTATGAAGACGCGCTGTATAGCCGCGGCATCGGGGAGGATAAAATAAAACGTTTCTCTGAGACTGTACATATAGTCGTCGCCGATGTCGGGTGACTCCGGGTACGCCTCTTTAACGGCGAAGGTTTCCGAACCGAAGGTGACGGCGCTGCCGTCATAAGGAACCGACGGAGAAAAAAGGAGCGCCTCATGGGGCGATAGCGTCACATCGGTACCCCGGAGCCGGTTGTAATCGTCCAGCGGGATTAAGATAACGATGGCATTTGGACTGGCGGCAATGCCCGGTTTTGAAAAGACGGTGCTGGTGCGCTCCGTGAAATACGATTTGTATCTGTAATGGACAACATTTTCAACTGGGATACCACTCTGAAGGATGATTTCTTCGGCCTTGCTTCTGATGGCGCCGGGGTGTTCGTCGTATGTCTGAACCGCGGTAATGGCGATATTCCTTGGGAATCTGCTGCGCAGAGCGTCCTCCGTACCGATATACATGGAGACGGTGGTAGAGAGCATGACGAGGACCATTGTGGACAGGATACAAATGTTGGCAAGACCCACGGCGTTCTGCTTCATGCGGTAGATCATGCCGGAGACGGATGTGAAATGCTTCGTTTTGTAATAAAACGATTTGTTTTTCCGGAGAGATTTCAAAAGGGCGATGCTGCCGGCTGTAAAGAGGCAGTATGTCCCCAGAATAACGAGGACAACGGCCACAAAGAACAGGCCCAGGGCGCTGAGGGGGTTTTCGGTGACGATGGCGATGGTGTAGCCGGCACCAAGCGCCAGAAAGCCGATGACAGCCAGTACCCATTTTGTTTTCGGCTCCTTCTCACCCACGCTGCCGCCGTAGAGGAGCTCGATGGGCCTGGACAGATGGACGCGGCCGAGGTTTGACAGCAGGGTGACAAAGAAGATGACCGCAAAGACAATGACCGTAGCAATGACGGCCATGGGGGGGACCTCAAAGCCGAAGGGGACATCGAACTGCAGCAGCTTTAGAAGCAGCATGAGCATCAGCTTGGAGAGGAGAATGCCTGCGGCCAGCCCGGCGGTAATCGTACCGAGGGAGACGTAGATATTTTCAAGCGCCATGACGCGGGCAATGTGGTTTTTACCCATGCCGAGGATATTGTAAAGGCCCAGCTCCTTCTTGCGCCGCTTCATTAAAAAGCTGTTGGTGTACAGCAGGATAACGACCGAAAACAGGCCGATAACGACGGTGCCCAACCGCATGATTATAGACAGGGCGTCGGCCCCCGGCATTTTTGAGATGCCCTCGTTCAGGGCGAGGAACAGCATGATATAAAACATGCAGATGGTAAAAATGCATGTGAGAATGTATGGAATATAAATCCGCCCGTTTTTCCTGATGTTGACGGCAGCGAGCTTCCCGTAAAAAAACCTACTCATTGACACCACCCGCCGCAATCATGGTGAGGGTATCCGAGATTCGGGCGAACATCTCCTCCGTGGACAAGGATCCCCTGTAGAGCTGATGGAACACCTCGCCGTCCCGTAAAAACAGGACGCGCCCCGCATGGCTGGCGGCTTTGACCGAATGGGTCACCATCAGGATGGTCTGGCCGTCCCGGTTAATGTCGCCGAACAGGCGGAGCAGGCTGTCCGCCGCGCGGGAATCCAGCGCGCCCGTGGGCTCGTCGGCCAGTATGATTTGGGGGTTTGTGATGAGAGCGCGGGCGATCGCCGTGCGTTGCTTCTGCCCGCCGGAGATCTCGTACGGGAATTTGTTCAGGATCTCCGTGATGCCGAGCCTATTTACAATGGGCAAGAGCCGCGTTTCCATTTCGTTGTAACGGCGTCCGGCCAGGACCAGGGGCAGGAAGATATTATCCCGCACCGAGAACGTATCCAAGAGGTTAAAATCCTGAAATACAAAGCCGAGGTTGTCACGGCGGAAGGCCGAAATTTTCTTTTCACCGATGGTTAAAATACTCGCGCCGTTCAGGATAACATCACCGCTTGTGGGCTTGTCCAGCGATGCCAGGATATTAAGAAGCGTCGTCTTTCCGGAGCCTGATTCGCCCATGATGGCGAGGTATTCGCCGCCCTCAACGGTAAAGGAGACGTTGGAGAGTGCCTGAACCTTATTTCCCCCAAAGCGGGTCGTATATATTTTTTTCAGATTTTGAACTTCCAGCAGCATTGAATGAAAAACCTCCTAAAAGCATTTCCCGGGCTTTGACGCCAGTATAGCAAAAGGCCGAATCCGGTGCCATAGCTTTGGCTTACAATTCGACCCTTAATATTACATTTTTGTAAGGTCCGGTGTTAACCGCCTCATATATGTAAGGCTCGCCTTAACAGCGAGCCGTCATATTACCAGAAGCGGCGGTAACCGCCGAAGCCTCTGCCGAAGCCGAGTCCGCAGCCGAAGCTGATACCACGGCCGAAGCCGATACCACGGCCAAACCCGCAGCGATTGAATCCGAAGCCGCGTCCGTAGGTGAGATTCCGACGGAAAGGGCATATTCCGCATCTGTTAAATCCATAGAACAAAAAATCACCCCCACTACGTTATATGTAGCGGCGGCGGGTGTTGCTATTCCCACAGCGAGCGTGTCGTCTCAAGACCGATCGTGACGCGTGTGCCGCGTCCGGGGGAGGATTCAATGGAGATCGTGTGGCCCAGCTTTCTGATGATACGCCTGCATAAGTAGAGGCCGATACCGGTAGAGCTTTTGTCCTCGCGGCCGTTGCAGCCCGTATAGCCCATTTCAAAAACCCGGGGCAGGTCCTCGCCTCTGATGCCGATGCCGGTGTCTGCAATGACCAGCGCCGTGCCCTCGGAACTGATCGACACCTTGCCCGCGGACGTATATTTCAACGCGTTGCTTAAAAGCTGCTCGATGACGAAGCAGAGCCATTTTTCATCGGTCAGGACGGACAGGCCGGTCGCTGTGAAATCAAGCTCGAGCTTTTTAAGAATGAACATTTTGGCATATTTACGCACGGACTGACGGATGATGCTGTCCAGCTGATATGTTTTTATAACGAAATCGGACGAGCTGCTGTCCAGACGCAGGTACTGCAGCACCATTTCCACGTACTGCTCGATTTTAAACAGCTCCGCCGACAGCGCCGCGTTCCGGCTGCTCTCTTCCGCCTGCAGCATCAGGCGCAGGGCGGCGATGGGTGTTTTGATCTGGTGTGCCCAGAGGGTGTAGTAGTCGATCAGGTCGCGCCGGGCGATATCCGCTGCTGATTCCACACGCACTTTTTCATTGAACAGGGCTTTGATGAGTGCCTGATAATCCTGCTCCAATGCGCCCCGGGGGCGGGGCAGCCCGTCAATGCTGACGCCCACGTTAGACAGCATTCGGGTGAGCTCGCGATGGTGGTACAGATACCGCAGATAACCGATAAAAAAAAGGATGACGCCCACCACAAAGCAGAGGGCGGCGGCATACAGGACGGCTTCCACCGGCAGGCTGTACAGTGTAAATACAACAGCGAAAACGACGATGAACAGAAGCAGCAGAAGGATAATTTTATAATGGCGTTTCAGATAGTTAAAAAGCACGTTGCTTCGCCTCCCGTGTCGGTTGTTTCCAGGGATGGGCTACCCCACCTGATAACCGATACCCTTTTTTGTGGCGATGAAATCAAACAGTCCAGCGGATTCCAGCTTCCGACGCAGCCGCGTGACACAGACAGTCAGCGCGTTTTCGTCCACAAAGTTGTCATTCTCCCACAGGCGTGCCATGATGGCGTCCCGGCCCACCGTCCGGCCCCTGTTTTCCATCAGCAGCTGGAGGACCCTGTATTCGCCTTTCGTCAGCTCAAGCTTATTGCCGTCGTAGAAAAGCGTCGCGTCGGAGGTGTTGAGGACCACGCCGCAGCACTCCATAAGATGTGAGTGTCCGGCGAAATCGTATGTCCGGCGCAGGAGTGCCTGGACCTTGGCGATCAGCACGTCCAGGTCGAAGGGCTTGGCGATAAAGTCATCGCCGCCCATGTTCATGGCCATAACGATGTTCATGTTTTCCGAGGCGGAGGAAATGAAGATGATCGGCACCTTGGAGATGCCGCGGATTTCCCGGCACCAGTGATAGCCGTTATAAAAGGGCAGAGAAACATCAAGAAGCACCAGCTGGGGGTCGAAGCTGACAAAGCCGGAGAGGACGTCACTAAAATCCTCGGCGCGGCGGGCCTGATACCCCCAGGTTTCCAGATATTTTTCCATGGTTTTGGCAATGGCATCGTCATCCTCGACGATAAAAATTCGATGCATAAAACACCCCCGCTATTGGCTATTTTCAGAGCCGTTTTTGAAAATGGGCAGCCGCCGCGCCAGGACAACGACCACAGCCGCGCTCAGGGTGCCAACTATGGCGCCTGCCAGTACATCGGTTGGATAATGGACACCGACGAAAAGCCTTGATACGGCGATCATGCCGGCGACGAGATACACCCACGCCCAGCGCCGTCCGCCCAGGCGCGTGAGGACGAAGGCGCAGGCGAAGCTCGTGCTGGTGTGCCCGGACGGGAAAGAAAAATCGGTCTGCAGCGGGACAAGGACACTGAGCTCGGGAATCGACAGATAAGGCCGGGGGCGCTGTACCAAGTTTTTGACGGCAAGGTCGTTGAGCACCCAGGTGGCGGCGAGGCTGATCAGCAGCAGAATACCGGTTTTGCGGTATTTTCTTGTTGCAATCATGGCAATTCCGGCGGTGATCCACAAAATGCCCGCTGTTCCGATGGCTGAAGAAAAAATCATGACGGCGTTAATAAAGCCGCATCTGAGCTGCTCCTGAATAAACAGGAGGAAATTGGTGTCAATCGACTGAATGAGTTCCACCGGCTTGACCTCGTTATCGGAAGTTAATGACGCGGCGCAAATCGTCCCGCATTTTGAGGGCTTCGCTCCGGGCGGCTTCCGCGTAGTCACGTCCGTCTTTCCCTGTTTTTTTCCACGCGCAGATGATTGCCCGTGAGGAATTGACGACAGCGCCGCAGCCGCGGTCGTCAAAGGCGCCGATAACGTCGGCTGCGCCGCCGCCCTGAGCCCCGTAGCCGGGTACGAGGAAAAATGTGTTTTTAAGCCGCTGCCGCAGGAGCTTCAGTTCCTCCGGATATGTCGCTCCCACAACGGCACCGATGCGGGAATAACCGTATGTGCCGATAGTATCCTTTGAGAGAGCTGCAATCAGGTCGCCGACAGCTGCGTACAGCGATCTGCCGCCGATATCCTGATCCTGAAGTTCGGCACTTGACGGGTTGGAGGTTTTCACAAGGACGAAGATGGCCTTGTCGCGCTGAATGCTCGTTTGAAGAAACGGCTTGATGCCGTCAGAGCCCAGATAGCCGTTAACGGTGATGGCATCGAAATCGAAGGGAAGATGCTCGGTGTTTCCGATTTTGATGCTGCCGAGGTACGCAGCGCTGTACGCTTCGGCGGTGGAGCCGATGTCGCCGCGCTTGACGTCGGCGATCATATACAGCCCTTTTGATTTAGCGTAATCGGCGGTTTTTTTAAACACAGAGACGCCCGCGGGGCCTAAAAGCTCGTAATAGGCCGACTGGGGCTTGACGGCGGGGACAATGTCGCAGAGAGCGTCTAAAAGCCCACAGTTGAATTCATAAAAAGCGTCCGCCGCGGCCTCAAGAGTTTCACCCTTTTCGGCGATGTGCCTATCCAGGATGTGCCCGGGCACGTAGTCCGGCAGCGGGTCAAGACCCACAACAGTGGGGTTTTGTTTTTCAAGGATTTTAGCTTGTAGGGTGTCGAATGACATGGTGACCTCCTTGGTGGGAATTACCCTGTTTCGTAGGGGTTGATGTGGGTATCGCCCCCTACGAGGAACGCGGTTAATCCGCGGTATGGACGATTTTGCCGCCGACAATTGTGTATTTGACTTTTCCCTTCATCGTCATGCCGGTGAAG
>CAZVLO010000033.1:0-242 GCA_964628265.1 uncultured Papillibacter sp. | reverse complement strand
GACATAAGTTCGACGATCTTATCAAGCGGCAGCCTGCCGGTATGATAGAGCATTGTCAGGGCGAGGGCCAGAGAGGTTTCGAGACCTACCATGCCGCTTGGGGCTTTGTCCAGCGGCAGGGCTTTTTCATCAAGGGAATGGGGGGCGTGGTCTGTGGCAATGGCATCGATGGTTCCGTCCGTAAGCCCCCGGATGATGGCGTCGATATCCTTTTGCGTGCGGAGCGGGGGATTGACCCTGGC
>CAZVLO010000032.1:17490-29204 GCA_964628265.1 uncultured Papillibacter sp. | reverse complement strand
GGGGACGGACAGGATCATCTCGTCCTCATCGGTGAGGCCCCGCTCATATTCGCCGGGATCGGGCACGGTAATCTTGTGCTTGTTGTCCTTAAAAAGCGGGATCGTCGAGTGGACACAGGAATCAACGGAATCGAACTCTGCCTTCAAAAGCTCACCTGTCTTGTATTTGATGGCCATCAGCGCACTGCGGAGCTGGGCGGGCTTTAAGTAAATAAGAAGCATATCCGGAACAAAGCTTGCCGTGTCCAAAGGGGCAAGGGCGAGGCCGATATTACTGCCTTCTGCCATTCGCGGGTAGGACGACTTGAAAAACGCCCGGGCTTTATCGGGATCCTCGATAAAGTTGGCGGTGACAGCCTTGTCGTAATAATCGGAGCCCTCCTCAAACTCAACAAGCCCGAAACCGATCAGCGGCCAGACGCACCAGTGGTCCTCTTTCAATAGAACAAGGCTTTTTCTCTGCCGCCGTACCATCGCAAACGCCTGGCAGAGCGCCAGATGATACCCCAGGTCTCTTTTCGGTCGAAGGGTACCCTCGGGGATATCCGCCTCTGTTTTCAACACTTTCAGGGCAATGGGCGCGTAGCGGAGGAGCAGCAGCTTTTCAAGCTCCTCTCCAAGCTTGTTGTACTCAATTATCGTCTGCATTTTTTATACTCCCTTAACTTTTATGTTATTTCTCTTGTCACAGTCCTTGCAGTAGCCATACATTTCGACGCGGTGTCCGAGGATGCGGAATTCGTCATCCGAGAGCTTGGGCTCATAATCCGCCATCGGGCAGTTGTTGACAGCGACGATTTTGTGGCAGTCGACACAGACGGCGTAATGGTGGTGGGCGTGCCTGTTGCGCTCATAATACGCCATATCGCCGTCGAGGACCGCTGTTTTGATCACGACGCCTTTTTCAGTAAAAAGCTCCAGGATTCTATAGATAGTCGAGAGCCAGACGGGCGTGGCCCCTTTTTCAACCTGTGCATAGATATCCATGGCGGTTAACGGCACGTCGGCATGTTCAAGGATATCCAGCACTGACTCCCGCTGCTTTGTTTTTTTAATACCGGCAGGCCATAAAGAATCTGTCATGATAGCATAACCCCTTGCTTTTTCGGCGTTTTTGCCTTCTTTATTAAACCCTTTGCCACTATGACGAGCACGAGGACAGCGACGGAAACGAGCGCCGTAAACCCACCGGGCGCGACGCCAAGATAATAGGACAGTATAAGGCCGAGCATGATATCGACAACACTGAAAATGACAGAGAAAACCAGCGTCACCTTAAACCCTTTCCCCAGCTGGAGGGCCGCGGCGACGGGCAGGGCAATCATCGAGCTGATGACGAGGACACCGACGATCCGGATCGTCACCGATATTGCAGAGGCGACGAGTATAGAAAAGATGTAGTTCAACAGCCTGACCCTGACGCCGGCGATCTTGGCGGCCTCCTCATCATAGGCGATATAGACGAGCTGATGATAGAGGAGGAGGAGCGTCAGGACCGATATGACGCTAAGGATCATGACCATAACCGTGTCAAAGCGCGTCACGGTCAGAACACTGCCGAACAAAAAGGAATCGGCGCTTGTGTGGAGACGTCCGGAGCTGATGATGGTGATGGCTGTGCCGACACAGAGCGCCAGTACGATGGACAATATGAGGTCGGTGTTTTTCTTGAAAAAGCTCCTTAAAAACTCAATGAGCGCGCCGGCGAGCGACGTAAAAACAAAAGCGCCGACAACGGGGTTCTGATCAAACAGCAGGCCGATTGTGATACCGGCCAGAGACGCATGCGAAAGCGTGTCCCCGATCATAGAATAACGCCGGAGTACAAGGAAGATGCCGATGCTCGGGCATAATATCGCTATAAATATAGAGACAACAAATGCGTTCTGCATGAAGCCGTAAGTAAGCATCTCTTAGTCCTCCTTCCTGCCGATGCCGGTATATTCCGCGGCAAACTGGTCCGGCGTACAGATATGGCCATGGCCGCCGTCCAGGTGATAGATGAGTGTCGAGTTCGATATGGCGGCCACAAGGTTGTGTTCAACCGAGACGATCGTGATACCCTTTTCCCTGTTGAGTCTTTTGATGATCCCGTAGATTTCCTTCTGGCTGCCGGCATCGACGCCTGTGGATGGTTCATCCAGAATAATCAGGTCCGGATGCCCCATCAGCGCTCTGGCGATCAGTATTTTCTGGCTCTGACCGCCCGACAGCGTCCCCATAAGCGCGCTGGAATACTCGAGAAGGCCTACCTGATCCAGGCTCTCTTTAATGACATCCCTGCCCTTTAATTTGAGCAGGTGCCTGTAGGAATCCAGCGTTTCAAAGACGGTGATCGGGAATCCGGAGTGCCGAGCCTCATCCCGCTGCGGGACATAGCCGATTCTTGAGGAAAACGTCTCGATGGTACCGCCCGTCGGCTTGAGGAGCTTTAAAATCAGCTTGACAAGCGTCGATTTCCCGCTGCCGTTATCACCGACGACAGAGACGTATTCGCCCCTGCCCAGATGCAAATTGAGTCCCTTTAAAATGTACGGTTCGGCGCCTGTATAGGAAAATTTGAGGTTTTCGGCTTTTATCATGTACTCCACCCGTCGATTGCGTTTTAACGCTTGACTTTGTTATCCTTTTATTGCTATTATAGACGCAAATGCGAATCATTTGCAAGTAGTTTTTCCAGGAGTCATGTTATATGTTTAAAAAAATCATTGCTGTTACCATGAGCATCGTTGTCGTTTTAGCCTTCGCGGCTTGCGGCAGCCAACCAAACAGCACCGGAGACGGTAAAATCAAGGTCTCCGTCTCGTTCAACGCGCTTCGCGAATTCGTCACCGCCGTCGGGGGTGACAAGGTCGCCGTATCTGTTATTGTTCCCGACGGTGTGGAGCCGCATGACTTCGAGCCGAAAGCACAGGACCTGGCCGCTTTGGGTGAAGCGGACATTTTTGTCATCAACGGACTTGGCATGGAAGTCTGGGCAGAGGACGCCATCAAGGCTGCCGGGAGCACCGATCTGATCATTGTCGATGCGTCGACAGGTGCCGAGACACTCGCGTCCGACCCCCACATCTGGCTCAGTCTTAAATGCGCTGAAACTGAAGCGAAGAACATCAGAGACGCGCTTGTGAAAGCGGATTCTGTCAATAAAGACTATTATGAGTCCAACTATGATACATTTGTCTCCCAACTGGAGCAGCTTTATAATAATTACAACGGGAAATTCACCGCAGTTCATAACAAGAGCTTCGTGACGGGGCACGCCGCCTTTGCCTATCTCTGCCGGGACTTCAGCTTGACACAGGAAAGCGTCGAGGACGTTTTCGCCGAGGGCGAGCCCAGCGCGCAGCAGCTGTCGTCCCTCATCGAATACTGCAAAGCCAATCATGTCACGACCGTCTTCAGCGAAGCCTTCGAAAACCCCGAGGTCGCCGACACCCTCGCCCGAGAAACCGGCGCCCAGGTCAAGCCGATTTACACCATCGAAAGCGTCGAAAACGGCACATCGTATCTGGAGCGGATGGAGGAGAATCTGAGGGTTATTTATGAGAGCCTGAATTAGCGCGTGAATCAGTTTGTCCGCTCCTGCTCCAGCGTCCTTGCGTAGAAGAAATTGACAGGAGTGATTAGACATGCGAAAGGTTCTGGTCAGTATTACACTGGTGCTGTTTTGTTTGCTCAACGCAACTTTTGTCGTTTCCTGTTCGCAGCATAGTAAAACTGCATCAGTATCGGACACATTACACGGTGCTATCAAATCAATAGAAACAGATGCTGCCCATAGTATGGTTGTGATGGAGGATGGGCTTGGGGTGATAATCAATTTGGTCAGCTTGGAGATGGAACAACCGAGAATCGCTCCAGTCCCATTAAAATAATGGACGATGTGCTCATGGTCAGCACCAACGAATTTACGATGGCTGTGAAAAATGATGGAACCTTATGGGGTTGGGGGCGGAACAATCATGGTCAGCTTGGAGACGGCACAACTGAGGATCAATATAGTCCCGTTAAAATAATGGACGATGTAACATGTGTTTCAGTTGGTGGGTATGCAAACCATGCAGCTGTTGTTAAAACTGATGGCAGCGTATGGGCTTGGGAAGGACGCACTGGCGTCAACTATAGCGATGACATAACTTTTTACTACCCGCAAACGCCTGCAAAGATAATGGAGAATGCCGTATACGTTTCATGCGGAGGAAGTGTTACAATGGCACTTCTTGAAGACGGAACGCTGTGGGGGTGGGGTGATAATTCTAACGGGGCATTAGGGGACGGTACAGCCACAGGTCGTATTTCACCGGTGCTTATAATGGAAAATGTGACATACATCAAAGCAAACGCAGTATTTACAGCAGCTATAACGACTGATGGGTCTTTGTGGACCTGGGGCTTTAATCAATATGGCATGCTTGGCGACAGTACACGCACGGACCGCTATACCCCGGTTAAAATAAAAGAGGACGTCGTTTATGTTAATGGTACAAAAGCAATAACAGCAGATGGTACGCTATGGGCGTGGCATCTTTATGAAACACTTGATGACGATGGAAAGTATTTGTTAGCGCATCTATCCGATTCCCCTGTCGCGGTAATGGACAATGTTGCGCAGGTAGCTGCCACATCACGTCACGCATTGATGCTGATGAAGGACGGCTCATTATGGGCTTGGGGGCGGAACGATTTTGGGCAGCTGGGGGACCCGTCAATTTCGTACAGTCACAGTCCAATAAAAATATATGATCCAAACTAATGGGACGATAAAAGGGGCAGTAGTAAAATGATATGCTACTGCCTCTTTGTTACTTGATTTTCTGCTATAACAGCAAGTTTTTCAGGCGGTATCTCAAACATACGTTTTAAATAACGCTTGAATATCATAACCCCTTCATATAAAATGTTGCCAAAGACGGTAAACCATGTCAATTTTTACGATGGAGTGATAGGAATGGACAGCACGCAGCAGCGCATTCTTGAAGCAGCCATCGCCGTCATAGAGGAAGACGGCTTTCATCAGGTCACAGTCCGGCGCATCGCGGCAAAGGCGGGTGTCAACATCGCGGCGATCAGTTATTATTACAGGTCAAAGGAACTGTTGCTTCAAAAGGTGCTCGACGTGATGATCGACAGCGCCTTTGACTGGAGTGAGCTGCAATATTCAGACGAGCTGCCGCCCCGGGAGCAGCTTTTCGCCGTTATGGAGCATCTGGCAAAGGGCGCACAGTGTTTTCCCGAGGTGACGCGGGCATATTTTCACGATGCTCTTATATGCGGCAATTACGAGACGCGGGCCACCAGGGAGATCAACGGTTACATGGAGAAGCTCTGCCGGAAATTCCGGCAGAAGGGCTGCAAAATGAACGAAAAAGACCTGCGCAATTCCCTTGCGCAGATCTTTATGGCGGGCTTATTTTCAGTGGGTGTGATGCCGAATATCTTTCAGCCGTTTCTCGGCACTGATCTGACCAGTGACGCTGAGCGGAAGAAATTTTTAAGACATCTAATTGACCGGCTGATAAAGGAATAGTCAACGGGCGAACTGTGTTCGCCCGTCAGACTGCCGCTCAGCTTTTGCGGGGCGGTTTTTTATCCCCCTTCCCCACCGTCGTCCCGATGGCACACGTCGGGCAGGCGCGGCGGCAGTCGCCGCAGCGGATGCACTCGATGCTGTTGGGGTTTTTATAAACCTCGATATCCAGCTTGCAGGCTTTTTGGCACGCACCGCAGCTCGTGCATTTGTCTTTATCAAACGTAAACCTGTACAAAGCGAATTTGTTAAACGGCCCGTAGATCGCCCCCAGGGGGCATATGTAACGGCAGAATGGCCGGTAGGAAATGACGGAAAGCACCGCGAAAATAATCAGCAGCAGCACCTTCCAGCTGAAAAGCCAGCTCACGGCACTTCTGATTCCGGGATTTGTGAGCGTCAGCGGGATACCTGCCATAAATGTGCCGGATGGGCAGACATATTGGCAGAACCACGGCTTGCCCTGACCGATGATATCTGTTACCAGCAGCGGCAGCAGGACGACAAAAAGGGCCAGCACCACATATCGTAAGTGCTTGAGCCACTTGTCCCCCGGCAGCTTTTTGATTTTCTTCACAAACGGTATTTTATATAGTAAATCCTGCAGAAGCCCGAACGGGCACAGCCAGCCGCAGACGAACCGCCCGCAGAGAGCGCCCGCCATGATAAGAAAGCCGACGACATAATATGAAAAATTAAAATTCCTGCTGGTCAATACGGCCTGCAGGGCACCGATGGGGCATGACCCCAGCGCGCCGGGACAAGAATAGCAGCTGAGCCCCGGCACACAGAATTTTTTCAGGTCTCCCGTATAGATTTTGCCCTTCAAAAAGCCCGCGGCATAACCGTTTGTCAGCGCCGTAAAGGCGACCTGTACCCCAAGCCGCAACTTGTTAGGCCGCCATGCGCGCCCGCTACCCAATGCCGACACACTCCAGACATACATTGATTGCTTTTTGCAAAACAATGCTGACTGCTCCCCTGTAGATACCGATAAGAAGCAGCACAAAACCTGTGACAAAAATCCCCAGAACCATATACGGCTTTGTTTTCATCCTATCCAACCTCATCCAGCAGGCTTTCAATCAATTTGGCCCAATCGTCAGCGCTCTTGGCGCCGATATGCATCTCGCCGACCTGACGGCCGTCCGAATCCACAAATATCGTCGTGGGCACATACTCCATCTGCCCCAGCATTTCGTACAAATCCTCCGATGGCAGGATATGCAGGTAATCGGCGTCCGTCTTGTCAATAATCTCTTCAACAAGCGTGATCATGTCCGGGTTGGGCGCCCCGTCTCTGTCTGTGGCGTCCGTCACGAGCCCGACGACCTGAAAGCCCCTGTCGGCGTATTGCCGGTTCAGCTCACCCAGATCGGGCATTTCCTTCAGGCACGGCGGGCAGAAGGTGGCCCAGACATTGACAAGCGTCAGCTTTTTATCTGCAAAAATCGACTGATTCACGGGCTTGCCGCTGATATCCGTTGATTTAAAATGACTCATCACGCCGCCCGGCTCTGCCATTGTATCAGCCGGCACGCTGTCCGTCGCCGCCGGCCCCGTCACGGTTTCGTAAGGCCAATCGACGATGCCGCCCATATCATGGACGTTTGTATAGCCCAGCGCGGCGAGCTTTTTGTATGCGGTGACGGTGCGGTTTCCGGACCGGCAGTATATGACGATTTGGGCATCCAAAACCGGCAGCGCCGCCGGTTTTTCATCCGAAATCGTCTCCACGGGGATATTGACAGCGCCCGGCAAATGGCCGCTTTCATACTCCTCCGCCGTGCGGACATCGACAATGATGACAGCCTCACCGCTGTCCATCAGCTTCTTGACATCCCCGGTCTCAATTTTGTTATATATGTCAGCATTTGATGCTGCTGGGGCCGGCTGATTGTTGCCTGCGGTGCAGCTGGTCGCTAATATCGACATCATAAATAACAACGCCGTTAAAAGCAGCTTTTTCATATTTCATTCCTTTCAGGGGTTTATCATTTGTTTTCCAGTAAATACTCTTCCGCAAACATCGACGCAACCGCACCATCGGCCGCCGCTGTGACAATCTGACGCAGCGGTTTCGTGCGCACATCGCCAACGGCAAAGACACCGGGAACGCTGGTTCGCGTCGTCTCATCAGCGATGATATAACCGTTTTCGTCCATGTTGAGCTGCCCGGCAAAGAGCTCGGTGTTTGGTATTCTGCCGACGGCGATGAACAACCCGTCACAGGTCAGCTCGGAACCCTCTCCGGATTTGACATTCTTGATTTTCACACCGGTAACCTTTTTCTCATGCAGAATGGCGACTATATTAGAATCGGGGATAAACGTCAGGTTTTCCGTTTTTTTGATAACCTCCATATAACTTTTGGATGCCCGCAACGTATCGCGCCGATGGACGAGATAAACGTGCGCGCAGATTTTCGCCAGAAACAGCGCATCCGTCACGGCGCTGTCTCCGCCGCCCGCGACAACCACGGTCTTTCCTTTATACCGCATCCCGTCGCAGGTGGCGCAGTAAGCGACACCGCGGTTAACCAGCTTCGCCTCCTCCGGCAGCCCCAGCGTCCTGGGGGACGCCCCCGTCGCCAGAACAACCGCATCCGCCGTATACGTGCCGCCAGTGGTGCAGATAATTTTTGGTTTGGCATCAAGGTCGACGGAAACGACCTCCTCAAATCTGCTCACAGCACCGGACCGGTCGGCCCCGAGCATCATCTTCTCACCCAGCTCAAAGCCGTCGATCCCCTCCTCAAAGCCGGGATAATTGTCCACCCGGCTTGTGGTGGCCATCTGCCCGCCCGGCGAGAGCTTTTCCAGGACAAGTGTTTTGAGGTCTGCCCGCGCGCAGTAGAGTGCTGCGGCATACCCCCCCGGCCCGCCGCCGAGGATAATCGTATCAAAATGCGTCTCTGCCATTTTCCCCTCCGCTTATCTGATATCTGTTATCTGTCATTGTACGCCCTGTTCGTTCAGCCAGCTGTCGATTTCCGCCCGGGAGCCCGGATTCACCAGCGGCTCGCCCGCTTTGCCGTCCTTAAAGAGCAGCAGCGTCGGTATCGTCATGACCTCAAACCGGTCCTCCAACTCCTCATTGTCATCCACGTCGAGCTTGCCCACAACAAGCCTGTCCGCGTAGCTTTCCGCTACGTCGTCAATAACGGGCATGATTCTTTTGCAGTAGCCGCACCAGGGTGCCCAGAAATCTACAAGCACCGGCTTTTCGGCAGCTTCAACCTCACGGCTGAAATTATCTTTCGTCACATTGATGATTGACATTCGTACCCCTCCTGTTATATCTTTCTGCTGACATTATATTGGATATAATCGCATCAGCAAGTGACAATATCACATACACGCGTACTTTTTTGTTGTTTATTATTATTAAGTTAAGTCTGTTATATAACAAGCAACTATGATATATTTATACTAACAACGGCTGGAGGTAGGCATATGCTGAAACTTGAAGGTGTCGGCGTTACGGCGGATGGAGAAAACGGCAGCGTCCGCATCCTTCACGACATCAACCTGACACTTGAAAACAAAAAGATTTACGTCATGACCGGCCCCAACGGCGGCGGTAAATCATCACTGGCCAAGGCTGTCATGGGGATTTATAAAACGGCCGAGGGCAAAATATCTCTGGACGGCACGGACATAAAAGACTTATCGATTACAGAGCGTGCGCGTCTGGGTATCGGATATGCGTTTCAATCACCGCCCCGCTTTAAAGGGCTGAAGGTCGGGGAATTGCTGAAGCTGGCGGCCGGAAAAGGCAGCAAGGTTGACCACTGTTCCCTGCTGTACGATGTGGGTCTGTGTGCTCAGGATTACGTTAACCGAGAGATCAATGCCAGCATGTCCGGCGGCGAGCTTAAGCGGATTGAGATTGCCAGTATTCTGGCCCGGAACCTGAAGGTAGCGCTCTTTGACGAGCCGGAAGCCGGGATTGACCTCTGGAGCTTTCAACGGCTGACAGAAACTTTCCGAACGCTGAACGAAAAGTCGGACGCGACGATCATCATCATCTCCCACCAGGAACGCATTCTGCGTCTGGCGGATGAGGTCATCCTCGTCTCAAACGGCACAATCAGCGAGATCACATCACAGGAGAAGTTCCTTGGCGATTTAATCAGTGACGACGCGGCCTGCCGATGCCGGGTCTCTTGTATCAGGGAGGACGCAGCCGATGTTGAATGCAATAGATAAGAAGTTGCTCAAAGAGGTCGCGGACCTGCATGAAATCCCCCAGGGTGCTTACAATATCCGCAAGAACGGCGCGGGCATCCAGCGCAATACTACAGCCAACATCGATATCGTCACAAAGACGGATAAGCCCGGTATCGATGTCATTGTCAAGCCCGGCACAAAGAATGAGAGCGTCCACATCCCCGTTATTTTATCCCAGGGCATGGACGATCTGGTTTATAACACGTTTGAAATCGGCGAAAACGCCGACGTTCTGATCGTCGCCGGCTGCGGCGTCCACAACACAGGAAATACAAAAGCCCAGCACGACGGCGTCCACGAGTTTTTTGTCCGTAAAGGCGCACGGATGAAATATGTTGAAAAGCATTACGGTGAGGGCGACGGCAGCGGCGCGCGGGTTTTAAACCCAACGACCATTATAGAGATTGAGGAGGATGGCTCCGCCGAGCTGGAGATGGTCCAGATTAAGGGCATCGACACCACCAAGCGCGACACTGTGGTCAAGCTCCACAAAAACGCCAAGCTTATCGTCTCTGAAAGGCTTCTGACTTACCTCGAGCAGGACGCAGTGTCTGACATCACCGTGGAACTGCTGGAAGAAGGCGCCTCGGCTCAGGTGATCTCCCGCTCGGTGGCCCAGGACAAATCAAATCAGGTATTCCATCTCAAGCTCCGTGGCTACGCCGACTGCCGCGGCCATATCCAGTGCGACTCCATTATCATGCACGACGCGCGTGTGTCGTCCATACCGGAGATTACCGCCTTCCATTCCGACGCGCAGCTGATCCACGAGGCGGCTATCGGTAAAATCGCCTCTGAGCAGCTGACAAAGCTCATGTGTCTCGGGCTCACTGAAAAAGAAGCCGAGGACAAGATCCTGCAGGGTTTTCTGGCGTAAACACCATTAAAATATACGGAGGTTCCATAATGAAGAGATATGTTTGCGACCTTTGCGGCTACATTTACGATCCCGCCGACGGCGATCCCGACAGCGGCATTGCTCCCGGCACATCATTCGCGGATCTGCCTGATGACTGGGTGTGCCCTGTCTGCGGCGCTTCAAAAGCGGATTTCAGCGAGGAATAATCATGCAGCAGCAAAGCCGCCGCCATTGAAAAGCGGCGGTTTTGTGCTCTCTGCTGCTTAAATTCCATATCCTGCACTTTTTTCTTTCAGTATTCTCCAGTTGAAGTAAAGGCAGGATAACTGTATAATAATTTCATTATTTTAGGAGGGGTCTCTATGCTGAAATTTTCAAAATCAAATCTTTTGGAGCAGCACGCCTATAATTACAGCCTGCAGGAGGTTGAAACACCCAATTTCTACCGCGACCTGTACCCATATTCAGAGGCCCCGAAAACCCCCTTCAACCACCGGCACGTACCCATGAACGTGCCGGACGAGCTCTGGATCACCGACACGACCTTCCGTGACGGCCAACAGTCGCGCTCACCCTACACGACCGGAGAGATGGTGGATCTCTACAAACTCCTGCACAGACTCGGCGGCGAAAAGGGCATCATCCGGCAGACGGAATTCTTCGTCTACAGCAAGAAAGATAAGGACGCGGTCCGCAAGTGCCAGGAGCTGGGCTACAAATTTCCCGAGGTTACAACCTGGATCAGGGCTTCGAAAGAGGATTACAAGCTTTTGAAGGATCTCGGCATCAAGGAGACCGGCATTCTTGTCAGCTGCTCGGATTACCACATCTTTAAAAAGATGAAGATGAACCGCTCCCAATGCATGGAGCATTATTTAGCCGTATTAAAAGACGCCCTGTCGGAGGGGATCATTCCCCGCTGCCATTTTGAGGACATCACCCGGGCGGATTACTACGGCTTTGTCCTCCCCTTCGCAACAGAACTGATGCGGCTTTCAAACGAGTCCGGAATACCCATCAAAATCCGCGCCTGCGACACTCTCGGCCTCGGCGTACCGTATACAGGCGCCGCGTTGCCCAGAAGCGTCCCGGGGAT
>CAZVLO010000032.1:0-17480 GCA_964628265.1 uncultured Papillibacter sp. | reverse complement strand
CCTCCGGCACTACGCCGAGGTACCTGAAAGTTGGCTGGAGTGGCACGGTCATAACGACTTTTACAAGGGTGTTGCCAATGCCGCCACGGCCTGGCTCTACGGCGCCGGCGGCGTCAACTGCGCGCTTTTGGGTATCGGCGAGCGGACAGGCAACGTCCCGCTGGAAGCGATGATCTTCGAATATATCTCTCTGCGCGGCACCGCCGACGGCATGGACACTGCCGTCATAACGGAGATCGCCGATTACTTCAGAACTGTTCTCCATTATGATATCCCGCCGATGACGCCCTTTGTCGGGAAGAATTTCAACCTGACGCGGGCGGGCATACACGCTGACGGCCTATTAAAGGACGAGGAGATTTATAATATATTCGATACGAAAAAGGTCCTGAACCGACCTGTAACTGTGGCTGTCAGCAACACCTCAGGCGCCGCCGGCATCGCCATGTGGCTGAAGGAAAACATGGATATGAAGGTGGGCAAAAGTGACCCACTCGTCAAACACATCAAGGAATGGGTAGATCGTCAGTACGAGCACGGCCGGGTTTCCTCCGTCGCCGATGAGGAGATCGAAAAACTCGTCCGGGAATTTCAAAGCAAGGAATAATATACAGCATATCAATAAAACAGCCCGCCGGGGATTCAGTACCACGCTGAACCCCCGGCGGTTTATGTTAAATGCCTTCCGGCACCTTTATACTTTTGTCTCCGTACCCACGCGGGCGTCGGCATTTTTCACGAAGCTGTTCTTATACTCGACAGTGCCGATATCGCAGCCGGCGCCGAGCATGATATTATTACCCCGGACCACCTTCGCTGTCGTGTTTTCCAGCATAATCTCATCGCCCTCAATAATCTCCGCTTCAAGGGCGGGATGGAGAATCCCCATTGTCACAATCGTTTTGATGACCGCCAGCCCGTGGGCTGCCCCGAGGGTAACGCTGATCTTTTCCCCGCCGATTTCCCTTGCCCTGCTTTTCAGGCCAAGGAGCCTGACGCTGATTTCGTCAGCATTCAGCAGACCGCCGATATCAAACCCGCCGTCCGCCGTGAAGACCTCCGCGGTGCAGTCCTGCCATATTTTTGCGGAACCCTCGATTTTAATACTCCGCACTTCAACACTGTTCCCGACACTGCCCGAACCGGATACGGCAAAATCGCCGCCGGTTACTGATCCGACTATTTTCCCCGAACCATTGATCTTGAATTTATCCGCTTTCACATTGCCCTCGATTGTTCCGGCACCGTTGATCTTTCCGTCTTCTGTTTCCAGGTTTCCTTCAACTGTGCCGGTGCCGCCGATGCTGAACAGCTGGCATTTCAAGTCTCCGCCGATCCGGCCTGAGCCCTTGATGACAACACTGTCATATATTCCGCCGCCGGCGCTGCCGGAACCGTTAATCCTGATATCGCCGCGAGTGTTGTTGTCCATTTTTTCGTCTCCTATATCAGTTTCAGTTTAATCTCTTCAATCAGCGCGGCCATAACCTGCCGGCTGATTATTTTTACGCTCTTGTCGGTAACGATATGACACGGCGGTTTGACGATAAAACAGGTAAAGACGCCCAGCTTCCGTGTCAGAAACACTTCACAGTCCTCAAGTCCCAATGCCTCTGACGCCTCATTGATCACATCCAGCAGCGTCCTGGCTTCGTCCAGACTGATATCTCCCGAAACAATGAGCTTGTTCATGAGTGAAAGTGACACGAGGTCCTGAAAACCAAGTGTGTCCCCGATGTTGTTCATCTCCTGATAGATGCTCAAAACCTCCGGCGAGGTAATGCCCCGGGCGACAATCTCGATAGGGCCAAGCGTCATGGCGCTCAGTGTGGGCGTAAATAAATCCGCCAGTTCATCCAGAGAAATATCCTCTTTCATGCTCTTGATCTTTTCAATGCGCGAGAGGACCTTCAGCTTCGGGAAATATGTCTCCTGCCCCGTAAATGACGCTTTTTTAATAAACCACTCCTCCGGTATGAGGCCCTTGCGCTTCCATCGGTACAGCTGTCCATAAGATATATCGGTTAATTCAAGCAGCTCTTTTTTCGAGATCATTTCTTCTTCCATATTTTTCACCTCTGTGCACCCAGCGTAACATAACATTGTTTCGCTGTCAAGAGGCGTATTTACATTTCTCCCCACCCAAGGCTCCTTTTGAAAGGAGCTGGCGAGCGCAGCGAGACTGAGGATTGTCCCCCAAGAACAGCGAGACAGCATCACAACAGTCATTCCTGACCTTTTCGTATAAAATCCGGCGCATTCCAGACAATAACATTATTACTTGCATAATAAGGAGACCCTTATGCCGGATCAAAAGGATTTTACGGACGCGCTGTCGGCGCGCAGCGCATATCAGCTGGCTGATGTGACAAAAACCACGCCGCAGTTTCAGCTGATATCCCCGAGATGGTTATCAAAATTTCTGGAGCTCAAGCCCATCGAGACGGGCATCTTCCGCCACAACAAGGTCAGAGACTGCGAAAGGCTCCTGGAGGTCCTGTGCGCGCAGCAGAACACCGAGGACATTCCCGAGGGTTTCATCGATTACGAGCAGGACCCCCGGGAATACATCCTCACCTCCGTCTCGACAATTGTTAAAATCGGGACGCGGGTGTCGGATCTTTACAGCGTGCCCCATGACCAGATCAGGGAGCAGATACGGCTCGGCATGGAGAGCATCAAAGAGAAGCAGGAATACCTGATAATCAACAGCGGCGACTACGGTCTGCTGAAAAACATCGCACCCGAGCAGCGCCTCCAGTCCCGCTCCGGTTCCCCGACGCCTGATGATTTCGACGAGCTGATATCGAAGGTGTGGAAAGAGCCGTCCTTTTTCCTGGCGCATCCCGCGGCGATTGCCGCCTTCGGGCGCGAATGCACGCGGCGCGGCGTCCCCCCTGTCGCCGTCACCCTGTTCGGATCGCCCTTTCTCACCTGGCGGGGTATCCCCATCGTCCCCAGCGACAAGCTCCTGGTTGACGATCATACGAACCCCAAGGGTAAGGGTAAAACAAACGTCCTTCTGATCCGCAGCGGCGAGGCAAAGCAGGGCGTGATCGGCCTGTATCAGTCCGGGCTGCCCGGAGAGCAGTCCTCGGGTCTGTCCGTACGCTTTATGGGTATTGACAACAAGGGCGTCGGGTTCTACCTGCTCTCCATTTACTGCTCAGCGGCGATTCTGACGGACGACGCCATTGCTGTTCTGGAAAACGTGGATACCGGAAATTACTATGACTACAAATGATATCGGGAAGCTGATTTATGATGAAGCCTGTTCTTGTTATCCTGAGCTTTTTTGTGATTGTCCGGCTGCTGCGCCGGGTAAAGCGGATTATATCGACGGCGCTGGCCTTTTACCGCCTGTATACGGCGGTCTCGACCCTTTGCCGCAGTTACTGAAGCAAGCCGCCTGTTCCCCGCTCCCCTCAAGCATCGTCAATAAACCTTATCCGCCTTATGACGTGTCAAAGATCAGATCCGATTTTCCGATTCTCGGGGAGACAATCAACGGAAACAGGCTCGTCTGGCTAGATAACGCCGCCACGACCCAGAAGCCGAAATGTGTCATCGACAGGCTTCAATATTATTACGAGCATGAAAACTCCAACGTCCACCGGGCAGCCCATACGCTGGCCCGCCGGACGACAGAAGCCTATGAGGGCGCACGCCGGAAAATCGCCGCTTTTATAAACGCGCCGGAGCCCGATGATATTGTCTTTGTCCGGGGCGCGACGGAGGGCATCAATCTCGTGGCGTCGTCCTATGGGCATGCGCATGTGGGCGAGGGCGACGAGATACTGCTTACCGAGCTGGAGCATCACGCAAATATCGTCCCGTGGCAGCTCCTTTGCAAAATAACAGGCGCTAAACTCAAGCTCGTTCCCATTGACGACAACGGCCAGATTATAATCTCAGAATTTCAAAGGCTTCTTTCACCCAGAATAAAAATCGCCGCCTTCGCCCATGTGTCAAACGTCCTGGGGACTGTCCTGCCGGCAGCGGAGCTGATCCGCCTCGCCCATAGTGCCGGGGCAATAGTGCTTGTGGACGGCGCCCAGGCCGTATCCCATCTGCCCGTTGACGTCACGGCCCTGGGCTGCGATTTTTACGTCTTCTCCGGCCACAAGCTATTTGGGCCCACCGGCATCGGTGTGCTGTACGGCAAAACGGAACTGCTCCGGAGAATGCCGCCCTATCAGGGCGGCGGCAGCATGATAACGGACGTGACAATCGAGGAGAGCCGGTTTCAAGAGCCGCCCCACAGATTTGAAGCCGGTACCGGCAATATCGCAGGCGCCATCGGTCTGGGCTGTGCCGTGGATTACGTGTCAAAAATCGGCTTGGAGGCCGTGCGCCAATATGAGCGGTATCTCACCGAATACGCAACACAATCTATCAGTCAGATACCCGGGATTACCGTCATCGGCAGCAGCGCAACAAAATCGGGTATTATCTCGTTTACTATAAACGGCATTGACAGCGAGGCCCTGGCGGCGCTTTTGGACCGGGAGGGCATCGCTGTGCGCGCCGGTCACCACTGCGCGCAGCCGGCACTCAGGAGATTCGGCTGTGAAACAGCCGTCCGGGCCTCCTTTGCCCTATATAACACATATGAAGATATTGACGCGCTGATATCTGTATTACGCCGCATAAAAAACCAATACTAAGCCTGAAACACCCACTGAAAGGAGCATGATTATCAGATGAAAAGAAATCCGGACAACAGGGACGACAACGTGGCGCATCTCCAAAACACCATCGACGGTACGTTCCGAAATATCCGAAAAACAAATGAAGCGATTCGGGCGACCTCAAACGACAAGACGCGTGATGAGCTGATCGCCAAAAATGAGCGCCGGGCCGACGCATTGGACGGCTTGCGGCACGAAATCAAGGACGAGGCGGACTACCAAAAAAGTAAACAGTCATAAAGTGAACAGGACGCGCCGTGCGCGTCCTGTTCATATATTCCCCAGATATACATGATTCAGGTTCTGCTTTGCAATCTCCCGGAGCAGGTAAAGCGTCTCCGGCGGCGTCGGGCTTTTATCCCCGTACTTGAACCTCGGGAAAAAACGCGACAGGTGCAGCGGAATATCAGGACTGAGGCCCCCCAGCCATTTTGACAGCGCGGTCATTTCCTCATCGCTGTCGTTTTCGCCGGGGATCACCAGCGTCGTCACCTCCACGTGGCAGCTTTGTGCAGACAGCTCGATGGTCCGTTTCACCGTCTCCAATTCGCCGCTCAGCTTTTTGTAAAATTCCTCTGTAAAGCCTTTCAGGTCGATATTCATGGCGTCAATATACGGCAGGAGCTCCTTCAGGGGCTTTTCGCAGACGTAGCCGTTTGTCACAAGCACATTTTTCAGCCCCTGCTGCTTGGCCAGAACGGCGCAGTCATAAACAAACTCATATCCGATGAGGGGTTCGTTATAAGTGTAAGCGATACCGACGTTTCCTCTTGCCCGCAGCTCCAGCGCCTTGTCAATGAGCTGCACCGGCGTCATGTCATACGTTTCAATGCTCCCGTCGGCCATGGAGATTTCGCAGTTCTGGCAGAAGGGGCACCTCAGGTTGCAGCCGAAGCTGCCCACGGACAGGATCATGCTGCCGGGCATGAACCTGTGGAGGGGTTTCTTTTCAATGGGATCAAGGGCGACGGACGTCACTCTCCCGTAATTGACTGCGGTAATCTTTCCGCCCCTGTTGCCCCGGGCGCCGCAAAAGCCGGTATGCCCTTCCTCAATATTGCAGCCGTGGGGACAGACCTCGCATAAAACCCTCATTCGTGGCGCACCACCTCAAAACGCTCCAGGCTGAGCGCGTCACCGGGCCTAATGCCCGCCTTCCGGGAGGCGATGTCAATCTGCTGGGCCACAGTGTCGACCCCCTCCAGATTTGGCAGCAACAAGCCGCGCTTATACCCGGACGAGACAATAACGCCGTAGCGTTTGACATCCAGCTCTCTCTCCGATTCTATGGGCTCCGGCGGCGCCAGTACGTCGACGCTGTAAACGAGGTCGTGAAGCTCATCGGGCCGGACCTTGTCAAAGCGCGGGTCCTCCGAGCAGGCACTGACGGCGTTCCGGAGTATTTCCTCTGTAATGCTCGTCGTCACCGGCGCGATCGTGCCGATACAGCCCCGCAGATTCCCGTGCTTTTTAAGTGAGACAAAAACACCCGCCCGCCTGTTTGTCATCCCCGCCGGCAGATTGCCGGGCAGCGCCACCCGCTTCCCTGTCTGAACAAAGTGTTCCACAGAGTACCGGGCGAGCTTTACATACTCATCCTCATTGTCTTTTATGTTGCTCATACGTGCCTCTTCCTGTTGGAGGTACTGCTCGAGAAAACGCCTGTCGCGGTTCTCGCCCTTCGGCATAAATGACGCCACGCCGTAGCCGACGCCGAAGGTCCCCTGGTAGGATAAAAGCTCCGGTTCAACGTCCATGCCGTCAAACGCACCCGCCAGGATGACGCAGGACCGAAGGCCGCATTCCGCCGCCTTTTCGGCGAATTCCGGTGTAAACGTCAGAAATTTTATAAAGTCGCCGGCGGCCATCGCCGCTGTAATCTCCCGGTCAAACTGCACGCCCTCCTCGGCGTACCCGTAGGGCCCCTCTGCGCTGACCTTATGGGACAGGTCGCCGCTGGCGATGAGGACGACGCGCCTGCCCGTTTTCTCTGCAGCAGCCCGGATGCACATCCCGAACCGGTAATGGTCCGCCATCGGTAAACCCGACAGACCGGTGCGCACCAGCCTGTAATCCGTATACTGCTCGTTGACGAAAAGGAGCGGCAACATCGTGCCGTGATCCAGTGCAGCGCTCCTCTCCCCCCGTGTCCCGGCAGGGATGCCGTTTGAAAGCGCCAGGTCTTCAAGCTCACGCACGAATTGGGTGTCATAAACGGCCCTCAAGGTAATTTCCGGCGCTCTGAACTGGCGCATATCCCCCGCCGCACCCGCGCTCGGTGAGATATGAATATAGTCGGCGTACATGACGCTGTGGGGTGACGTGAGCACAATCGTTTCGGGAGCCAGGCTTTTGATTCTCCGCGCCACCTCCCTGAACGAATCGGCCGTCTTCTGAATCTTCTTCTCCTCACCTTTTCCGATCCCCGGCAGGATGATCGGCGGATGGGGTAAAATAAACCCTCCGATGATTGGCATGGTAACCCTCCTCAAACATTATTTTAGCGCCGGATGGTATATTCATTATAGGGAGTACAGAGATACCCGTCAATAAAATACCGGTCATATCTACAGGTACGCCGCCCTTGCACCACGACCGCCATAATATGTAAAGCCATTTATGTACAAAATGGGGCGATTTCCGCCCCATTTTGCGTTATTTTTTGTGATACCGGTTCGGTGCGCTGCTTTCCCGGTGCGGCTTCATACTTGTGACTGCAATGCCCAGAGTGTAAAATGCGCAGGCCAGGTAGAGCACAATCTTCAGATATGGGACAAGCAGCAGCAGCTTAATGACAGCGGCGCCGATGCCCGCTGACAGGTAACGGTTCATATTCGGCATCAGCAGGCGTCCCAGAATCGTACCGGTGACGGCGGGCGCCAGATACAGAATAATGCCGTAAAGCATCAGCACGATGACGCTGACAGGTATGGCAAAGACCGTCAGCATACAGACCAGCGCGGCGATGGGGACGACAATGAAGGCGATGAGGCCAAACAGGAGCATTTTACCCCAGCTCTTTTGGAATTCCAGCGCTCTTGCCTTAAAATAACCGCCTCTGAACAGTGTTAACAAAAGGGCGATAAAGACGGCGGTGACGACACAGGCGACGGCCATAACGACTTTAATGCGGCTGACGCCCCGCTCACTGGCGACCGGTTTGCTCCTGCCCGCGTTCATGATACGCTTGAAGGTGACCTTTGCCTCGTCGATATTCGGCGGCAGCTGGGGCTTGACCGTGGCGTAGATCGTCACATGTCCGTCCACCGTCACATTCTTGCCGAAGGTGATGTGCTCGCTGCGGATGACGAGGTTTTCATAGATCGTTCCGTCTACCGTGACAGAGGCGCCGGCCATATAAGCGTCTACGGCCGTACCGCCGAAGCTGATCGTGCCGCCCAGCAAATATGCGCCCTTGACGTCCGTCCCGGCGTTAATGGTAATATCTCCGCCGGCGGCGTAGATGTTGCGGGCGCTGTTAGCCCGCACCGTGATATACTGTCCGGCGGCGTATATATTCTGCACCGTGCCGTCGTCGGTGATGATGATGTTCCGCCCGCCGGTAATAATATCGCCGGCCACGCCGTTTTCAAGCTTGACTGTTCCGCCGAAGGCGACATAGTCCCCCGCCACGTTCGTGTCGGCAATGACATTTCCTGCGAAGTCGAATCTGTTATCCGCGCTGTCATAGTAAACTGCCGACGCCGTACCGGCCAGATACGCGGCGGTTATAACGAGCAACAGGATCGTTGTGAGCTTTTTCATTCTATCATTCCTTACAGTATAATACCTTTGGTAGTATCTGTAGGAATGCCGGTGATAATGCCGGAGCGGCTCTGTCATTTTATGCCATCAGCCAAAGGAGTTGTTTGATTTACCGCGCCATGTACTGCCGCCGCTGCTTTGAGGCGGCGAGGGAGATGATGACGCAGGCGGCGGCGAAGGACAGCTGGATGAGCATGTAGCCGTACACCGGCTTTATACTGTCAAAATTGAATACCGATATATCTTTGATTGTATCGACGGCCCTGACATACCAGAAGCCGGGGAGAAAGCTGGCGATTTTTAGCACCGTATCGCCGAGCCAGGTTTGATCGATAAATACACCGCTTAAAAAGCAGATGCCAAGCGTGAGGGTATTGGCGAAAACAGCCTGCGCAATGGGGCTTTTGATAAACTTCCCCGCGAGGAAGCCGATGGACAGGCTGACGATCGTAAAAACGAGGGCGTTGAGGCACAGCAGGATGGCGCCGGGATTGAGACTCATATCGCCGTATAGAGCAAGAGTGAGAATGCACAGGGCCAGCCATACGGCAACGGCGAAGACGGTGTTTCCGGCGAAGAGGTACAGACTCATTTTTGTCGGCCTGATCGGTGCGCATCGGTTTCTTCGGCTAAGCTCCGGGTTGTTGAACGCAAGCATAATGGAGGTAACGCCCAAGAGAAGGACTGCGAGAATCGGAAACGCCTGGTACCTGAAATAGCCCGACTGCCCCGCTGTTTTCACTTGATCGCCATTGGACACCATATCAACCTGAACAGACAGTTCCAAGTCCTTGAGAACATGACTGACAACATCCTGCTCCGACATGTCGGGAAGACTCTCTTTATACATCCTGGCAAGATTGAGATATTTATTGACGAGCATATCGATGCTGACGCCGGTTTCTGACATCGGAGCCGTTTTTTTATTCAGCGTCAACGTATCCGAACCGCTCATGAAGCTCTCTGTAAACCCTTCGGGAACTGTCAGGATATAGTTGACTTTCCCAAAGAACAGAGCGTCCTGCAGGCTCGCCTGGGTGCCGGGGATATCGGCGATAGTCGCACTATCTTCAAGGCAGGTTCTCAGGCCCTCTACGAGCGGTGAATCACTGTCATTTCTGATAAAGGCGATCTGACTCTTTGTCGGGTTAAAAGCGTCTGTCGACCGGCTGCCCGAGGTGTTGAAGAATAGAACCGACATGGTAACGAATATGGCAAAGAAAATCATCAGACTGGGCAGGTTCTTTTTAATTACTTTGAAATAAGCTTTAAAGACTGGCATATTTCTGCCTCCTTGCAACCAGATACACGATGAGTGAGAACACGACCGAGAAACCGAGCATCAGGCCGATATTAAGGACCATCCGATCATTGTAGCCAATATAAAGCGCGTAAAACGCGTCTGAAATCAGGTTGGCCGGATTAATGTAGGACATGACTGGAAGGGAATCCGTCACCAGATATTTCAGACTCGGGTTGACCATACCGGCAATAGCGGACAGCGCAAGGCTGACAGCCAGCGTGACGGCGTTTCTGATACCGTCGTTTTTTATCAGAGCAGCGACGAATGCGCCGAAGGAGACGCCCATGGTGCTCGAGAAGAAGCATATGATAAGGATATAGCCGAGCTGGCTGCCGAAATCGACATCCAGAATGAGCGCCATAAATGCCACGGTGACGATAAGTGACAGGTAATGGATGGTAATCGAAGCGCAGATTGATGATCCGAAGGCTTTGAGTTTACGGATGGGCACCAGATTCAGGCGCATGGCCTGCGGCGACAGATTGGCCTGTATATCCTCGACCTCTCTTTTCCCCCAGAAGCCGCCGAACATCGCCGCCATGGCAAGCAGGCCGTAAAAGCTGATGGCGATCGAGTCTGCCTGGGTCATGGCCGGTGTCCCGCTCTCGCTCAGAAATGATGTCTCGCCGCTATAGCGTATCGATGATGCTGCTGCCGGATTTGTGCTGAGGATCGTCCGGTAGGAGGAACCGATTTGCTGGATGCTGTCCATAAACTGCTTGATGAAGGTCTGCTCAACCCCGGAGCCTTTCACAACGACATGTGCCCCGCTGTCAAACAGGATGTAACCTTTAACCGTATTATCCCTGAGGCTCTGCTCTGCCTCATCCTTGGTCGTGTATATCACATGGAACAGCTTATCCGTATTGTTATCATTATCGTCGGATACCGATTGGATCGCCTGGAGAAACGCCGTTTGACCTGTAATTTCCTTGTTCTCGACGACGGCAATAGGTATGGGGCTGAAATTTTCGGCGCCGGCGAGATTTGAAAACGCCATGGATATGAAAACCGACAGGATAATCGGAAAGAGCAGCGTCCAGAACACGTCCTCTGTTGACCGCAGCAGCAGCTTCAGCCGGCTGAAATATATGTGTTTGAACATGACAGCACCCCTAATCCCTGAGCTCTTTGCCGGTGATTTCAAGGAAAACATCGTTGAGCGTCGGCAGCTCACAGAAGATCTTTCCGTAGGCGATATTGTGCGTATTAAGGTAATTCAGTACAGCCGCGAGGTTGTTTTTCCCATGCTCGGATTTGACGACAAGCTGCGTGCCGGTAATTTCTGCGGAGGTGACGAACGGCAGCTGTCTTATACCGGCAAGGCCAGCGATGTCTGTTTTAAGAAGCTCAGCCGTGATCTTCTCCCCTGTCCTGATCATACCCTTCAGCTCGTTCGTTGTACCTGCCGCGATGACCTTGCCCTTATCCATGATGGTGATCCGGGAGCAGATCTGTTCGACCTCCTCCATGTAATGCGAGGTGTAGATGACAGTCGCGCCCTCGCTGTTCAGCCTCAGGATGCCCTCAAGAATATTGTTCCGGCTCTGGGGGTCGACGGCGACGGTTGGTTCGTCCATGATGATGATCGATGCCGCAGGCGATATTCAATCTTCTAAGTAATCCGCCGCTCAGCTTTTTCGGATAAAACTTTGTGTAATTTTCAAGACCGACAAAATGAATCGCTTCCTCAACAAGCTCCGCGCACTTCTGCTTGTCATTAACATAAAGACCGCAGAAGTAAGCGATGTTCTCCCGTACGGTCAGCTCATTGAAAACGGCCACGTTCTGCAGGACGATGCCGATGTTTCGTTTCGCCTCGTAAGAGTCCGGCTGCATCGGCTTTCCGAAAACCTCAATGGTCCCCTTGTCGTATTTTAAAAGCGACAGGATGCAGTTGATGGCCGTCGTCTTACCCGAGCCGTTAGGCCCCAAAAGCCCGTAGACTTCCCCTTCTTTAACTTCCAAATTAAAATGGTCCAGCGCGATCAAATCACCGTATCTTTTGACGAGATTGTTCACCTTGACTACCATACGTTTACTTTCCTTTCCATAATTTCTGCTCGTATCATAGCGCAAACAACCGTCAGGGATAAGTGAATAACCTCCTGATTTGGATATGACAAATGTCATTTTGATCAATAAATCAATGCCGTAGGGGCGAGTTCAAACACGCCCCCACTTGCGTCGCGCTGCACAGTTTTAAACAACCCGGTTTTCTTTTATAATGAGACATGCTATAATTTTCTGGAATAAAATAGAAAAGTCGATGGGGCGGACTATGGAAAGACCTAGCCGAAAACAAATACGACTGCCTGGCTATGATTACAGTCAGGCAGGAGTATACTTTATTACTATCTGCACACATAACCGAGCTCATTTACTTGGTGAAGTCGTAGGGGCGGGTTTAAAACCCGCCCGCGTCTCAGGGGTATTGGTTGACATTCTTGAGTCAACGTGGTTTGATCTACAAAATCATAATCCAAATATCCGCGCGGACAAATTCGTGGTCATGCCGAATCATATCCACGGTATCATTTTTATCGATGGATTTCGGTCGAAAGCACTGCCGGAAATAGTCAGGCAATTTAAGACTTTTTCGGCTCGTCGTATTAATGCATACCAAAAAGCGCCGGGCAGAGCTGTCTGGCAACGGGGGTATTACGAACACATTATTCGAAATGAACAGGATTATCTCGATATCTGGACGTACATAGATGACAATCCTGCAAAGTGGGCTGAGGACGAATACTCCTGAAATATTTATGGATTTTTCTTAGGGGCGGGTTACAAACCCGCCCCTCCCGGAGCCGCGCAGCGTGTAACAAGACGGGCGGGTTTAGAACCCGCACTACAGTACCGCGAAACGCCGTTATTGCCCTTTTATCACGATCAGCTCACACATCCAAATCTGCGCTGAACATATAAGCGGTGCCGGCATTGTCGCAACCGTCAAGAAATACTTCCGCCGTCCAGTATTTATGCGGGTATGGAATTATGACGCCCTGGCCGAGCATAATGTTTCTGGTGATGTCGTACATGGCGTCGCTGTCATAGCCCTCGCGCTGATGCATTGCGTCCACATCTCCGGAGAAGGTGGCATACGCAAACTGGGATATGTACGGCAGGCCTGCCCCGCCGTCGCTGTGCGGTACAAAGTCGAAATGGAGAAATCCTTCCGGCACAGGGGTTTCCGCCTTCATAAACCGCCCCCAGACGCCATGCCACAGGCCGACATCCACACCCAGCCCATAATGGTGCATGAAAAAGACATCATGGGGAAAATCCGATTGATACGCGTTCATGTCGTCCAGAAGGCGGAAAAGCTTTCGGCGAACCTCCATATTGTCTAAATCCTCGCCTTCCCGCCCGATAAAGCGCATGGCGGGCATTTTTTTGTAATCAAAGCTGTCCACCTTGAAGCCCCTCTGCTGTTTTTCAACCAAATCAGGCATAAACAGCGCCCACTGGACCGCCGCGTCGCAGTCCTTCAAGTAATTGATATATCCAACGAAATCAACCGTGTCAGTCCCTGTAGGGCCTGTTTTGTTTCCTGCAATCAGCTTCCGGACGCTGTGTTCTCCCATGGCGGAAAAGTCGGCGAAAACCCGGGCGACCACGTCCTGCAGCCCCTTGTCATGAGAAAACCCCGACAGCTCCTCATCAAATTGATCCAGGGCCTTGTATACCGCCGTGTTCACAACACCCGAAGGTTCCAGTTCCGATAAATACATCCGAAGCTGCGAGTTTTGCTCCTTGAACCGCGCCAATACGCCCCGCATAAAAATCTGCTCGTCTTCCGCGAGTTTGTCGTCACTCCACTCCGAATCATCCAGGATCCATTCGGTCAGTGCATCAAAAACGCCGGGGTTCTGCCCCCTTGCTTTAATCGCCCAACTGACAATCCTGTTGTATTTCTCGGTATCCGTCAATTTCCCGCCGTTTTGCTCGTCGATTTCACTCCAGTAAAACGCGTCAATCAGTTGATGTGACATTTCAAATCCTCCTTGAATGGTAACGTTAATGGTCAGCGGATGAAACAGCTTCACCTTTCCCCGCTGCACCTTCGACGGAGGCATGCCGTGAAACCGTGTAAAAGCCTTTGAAAAGCTCTCCTGCGTGTCGTACTGATACCGCATGGCCACATCGATAATCCTGCTGTCCGGCTGCAGCAATTCCTGTGCGGCCATGCTCAGCCGCCTGTTGCGAACATACTCGCCAACGGTCATCCCCATCACCAGATGAAAAACAAGCTGAAAATGCGAACTTGACGCATAAGACTCGCCCGACACCTCGTCGATGTCAATATCGTCGGTCAGGTGCTTTTCGATGTAACCAAGCGCTTTCGCCAGGCATTGTATCCAGTTCACGGATCCTCCTCCTTTCAAGGATATTTACTATGAACACGCCCCAGGAAGTCATGTCTTACATTACGATGTTTTGTCGTCTGTTATTTTTTCAATGCCTTGCGAACAACGACCCTGCCTTCCCGTTCGGCGCAATTCGTAAATCCGCATTTTTCATACATCGCCAGAGGTCCCCTGAAATCATGGTCTGTGTCAACCAATTCCTTGTTGACATAGGCCTCGACGAAATCAAAACCATCCTCGGCCGCGTCCTTGCAGACACGCGCCAGCAGCTTCGTGGCGATGCCCTGTCTTTGCAGCTCCGGCGCGATCACAAAGCAGAAGATGGATTTAACCCTGATGTCCGCCCGGTATTCCTCTATGGGCCAAAACGAACGCAGATAATTGACGCAGAGCTGGCAATCCGCGTTGGCATTGCACCAGCCCACGATCTCATCGCAGCGATAAGCCAGATAGCCCTGCAGGCTGCCGGCTTTGACAAATTGGAGTGCATTAGCCCTTCTTTCCTCCCGGGTCGGATACCAATGGTTCCCGTCGTCATAGGTATCGTCGCTGCGCCAGGTCACACAATAGCATTTGCGTTCATTATTGTTGACGTTGTGCGGCGTCACATCAAAGAAATGCGCATAACCCTCCGCTAGGTCGGGTGTCAGTTTACGGATTTCAATTTTCATGTGTTACCTCCACAAATATATCGATAGGCGTAACCGTTCTTAAGACGAGATCATTCGTATATAACTCCATATAGTGACCTCCCGTTTGAACCCTCATCTTGGATTATATTACCTCCTCAGACAATAATCAACAATGCGTTAGATGGATTCCCACCTGCGTGGGAATTTTTGGCATGATTGTAAATGTGGATTTTATTTGATAGAATACCATCAAAATACAGCTCATGGGAGGATACTTGTGGATAAGTATATCGACAAGGCGACGCTGTTTGTTCTGTGCGCCGTCTTTTACATCGAATACCGTTCGGATTTCTATATTGTCGTGCCGCTCATCTGTGTCGTGTGCCTGAGCGCCTTATTGAGCTATCTGGACGATGACAGGCTCAAGCTGTTGACGGCGGCTGTCTATTTCGCCGCCGCAGTCTTCTACACAGTTTTCCTGTTCTTCCTGCCCGTGATTGTCTATGATCTCTTAGATACGAAATATCAGGCGGGGCTCTTGCTGGCCGCTATTCCGGCGGGGGCAGGGTTCCCGACGCTGACCCTTGAAACATGCGTCATTATCGTCCTGTTTACCGGCCTGTCCTATTTGATGAAACGCCGGACCGTCCTGCTGGAAAAGATAAAAAGCGAATACATCACCCTTAGGGACACGACGAAGGAATTTTCGCTCCGGCTTGAGAGCAAAAACAAGGAGCTCATGGAAAAGCAAGATTACGAGGTCCATCTCGCCACCTTAAATGAGCGCAACAGGATCGCCCGGGACATCCACGACAGCGTGGGGCACACTCTTTCAAACGCCATCCTGCAGACGGGCGCGCTTATGGCCACGTGCAGGGACGAGGCGGAAAGGGATAGGCTCGGCATCCTGAAGGACACGCTTGTCACCGGTATGGACAGCGTCCGCTCCAGCGTCCACGGCTTGTATGAGGAGTCTGTTGACCTCTATACGGAGACGAAACGCCTCTGCGACGGATTCGATTTCTGTGAGATCAGCCTGGAATACGATATGGACAGCAATCCCGAAAAAAAGGTCAAATACACGCTGCTGTCCGTCGTCAAGGAGGCGCTATCCAATATCATCCGCCACTCCGACGCCACCGAGGTCAGCGTCACTCTCCGGGAGCATCCGGCGCTGTACCAGCTGACCATCCGGGACAACGGGACACCAAAGGCGCAAAGCAGCGACGGGATCGGGCTGAAAAACATCACCCAGCGCGTGGAAGCGGCGGGCGGTATCGTCAACATCGGGTATGATCATGGCTTTACGGTGTTCGTGTCCATACCGAAATCCAAGTGAGGTTTATATGAAAATCATTATTGTGGACGACGACAGGCTTGTCGGAATTTCCTTAAAAACGATTATTGAGGCGTCGGGTGAAATCAGCGTGGCCGCTGTCGGGTATGGCGGCGGCGAGGCGATCACCCTGTACGATACATACAAGCCCGATATCCTGCTGATGGACATCCGCATGGATACGATGACGGGTCTTGACGCGGGCGAGCAGATTTTAAAGGCGCACCCCGACGCGAAAATCCTGTACCTGACGACCTTTGCCGACGACGAGTACATCTTCCGGGCACTCAAAATCGGCGCGAAGGGCTATATTTTAAAACAGGATTATGAAAGCATCCTCCCGGCCCTGAAGGCCGTGGACGTCGGGCAGAGCGTTTTCGGGGAGGATATCGTCGCCAAAATCCCCAGCCTGCTGAGCCCGAATAAAAAGCCGGACCTTGGCGGTTATGGCATCACTGAGAAGGAGGCCGAAATCATCGCGCTCATCGCCGATGGGCTCTCCAACCGTGAGATCGCCGGGACGCTGTATCTCAGCGAGGGCACCGTGCGCAACGCCGTCAGCATCATTATGGAGAAGCTGGGCTTTAAGCGCCGCACCCAGTTAGCGATATTTTATTATAAGAATATGGGGTAGGGACGCGTGTTTTCGGTAGTGCGGCGTGAGCTTGCGGGGAGACGCGCGAAAACCGGTGGGTACAGGAATTCTGTACCCACCGGCTTTGTATTTTTTATTCCTACATCAAACCAAGGAGGCCAGGACGGCGGCTTTTGTCACGATACCCATCAGACGGTTGTCGTCATCTATGACGGCAATGGGGAAATTCGTCTCCGCCGCGACGGGAATGAGGTCTGATATCTGTGTGTCGACGGTGGTCGTGGGGAGATCCTTAATCAGCGCGTCCTGGAAGACAAGCTCCCCTGCCCTGACCTTCAGGGCTTGGTCCAGTGTCAAGATGCCCACGAGGGCCATTTTCTCCTCCACAACATAGACGCTGGAGACGCCGTTTTCACGCATCTGCTTGAGGGCGCTGTTGGCGCCGTCATGGGCGCGGATCAGGCTGGAGGGTGTCTGCATGATGTTGCGGACGCTATAGATCTGCGTCTTGTCGGCGCTGTCGATAAAGTCCCTGACGTAGTCGTCGGCTGGGTTGGAGGACATGCCTTCGGGCGTGTCGATCTGGACGAGCCTGCCGTCACGCATGATGGCGACGGTATTACCCAGCTTGAAGGCCTCGTTGATATCGTGGGTGATAAACACCACGGTTTTATTCAGCTTCTCCTGGATGGATAAGAGCTCAAACTGCATGTCCCGGCGGACAAGGGGGTCCAGCGCCGAAAAGGGCTCGTCCATCAACAGGATGTCGGGGTCGTTTGTCAGCGCCC
>CAZVLO010000031.1:17809-29989 GCA_964628265.1 uncultured Papillibacter sp. | reverse complement strand
CTTGCCGAGAAAACGATCCACAGCGTCCACATAGACGAGGTTGGCATCCATCCGGCCCCGGAAAACCTCGACCACCTGTTCCGGCTCGCCCTTGCGCAGCAGTCCGTGGTTGACATGGACGCACACCAGCTGTTTACCCACAGCCTTGATTAAGAGCGCCGCGACCACCGAGGAATCAACCCCGCCGGACAGTGCCAGCAGCACCTTTTTGTTACCAATCTGTTCCCGCAGCGCCGCCAGCTGCTCGGCAATAAAAGCCTCCGCCAGCGCCGGTGTTGTGATACGCGCCATATTTTCGGGACGCTTGTTGTTATCCATGGTGATCTCCTTACTAATATTTTATTTCGCCGGCGGTTTCCGACACACACCATTTACCTAAAATAATCTTTATATGCTAACACCAAGCATAAGGCATGTCAAGCACCGGGAAGTGATTTTCGATTGCATTGATATAAAAAATTTTCCGCTGATCTCAAGAAAATTGTTGACCTTATTGTACATCCTGTGATATACTCGCTTTACCTGTCGGCAGATGGGTTTATTTTTGTATGCTAAAAAACATACAATAATCCCTACACTGTCAATCTCAAACAGGGAGGCAAACGAAAATGGAGGTGCCGAAATGCGCGTTAAAGTTGTTCTCAGGTGCAACGACTGCAAGCAGAGAAACTACAACACAATGAAGAACAAGAAGAACACACCGGATAAGCTTGAAATGAACAAATACTGCCGCTTCTGCCGCAAACACACAGTCCACAGCGAAACGAAGTAACCTTACATCACAGGGAAAGGACGTGTATTAATGTCAGAAGAAAAGCTGGAGCAGCCGGACGTTAAGCTGCCGGAAACCAAAGGCAAAGGGAAAAAAGAAAAGAAAAAACGTAAAAGCCGCTTGGTCAAGTGGTTCCGCGAGATGAAGAGCGAGCTGAAGAAGGTCGTTTGGCCGACGCCCAAGCAGATACTGAACAATACGGTCATTGTTTTGGTTATCGTGGCCATATCCAGTGTGGTTGTCTGGGCTGTCGATCAAGCAGGGGTGCATATCTTCGATCTGCTCATTAAGCTCGGGAGGGCTTAGCTGATATGCCCGACGAAGCAAGATGGTATGTCGTTCACACATACTCCGGCTATGAAAAAGCCGTAGCGGCGACAATTGAAAAAGCCGCTGAAAACAGAAAAATGCAGGATCTGATCCTGGAAGTCAAGATTCCCATGGAGACTGTCACCGAAATCCACGACTCTCAGGCCAAGACAGTCGAGAGGAAAACATTTCCGGGTTATGTCCTCATTAAAATGATCATGACCGATGAAAGCTGGCATCTCGTCCGAAATGTCCGGGGCGTGACAGGCTTTGTCGGTTCAGCCAGCAAGGCGATTCCTTTAACGGAAGATGAAATCATGTCGCTGGGTATTGAAAAGCACGAGATCATCGTCGGTTATGAAGTCGGCGGTACCGTCAAGGTTATTGACGGCCCACTCGTCGGATTTCTCGGCACCGTCGAGGAAATCGAGACCGACAAGAGCAGAGTGCGCGTCATTGTATCCATGTTCGGGCGTGAAACGCCGGTCGATCTGGATTTTGATCAGGTCGAGGCAGTAAAGTAATTTGAAATCAAGCGTAAAACCTTTTTTGCCCGTGGAACTCAGTATGGTTTCTTGAAACCGGCAGGTTCCTTTTTGAGGGCAAAGTGGGAGGAATCTGTAAGATTCCGAAAACGTACACGGCAGTCGGCTGTGTATTACCACATCTTATATAGGAGGTGCTCACACAGTGGCACTAAAAGTAACAGGACTTATTAAACTTCAAATCCCTGCCGGTAAGGCGACGCCCGCCCCCCCGGTCGGTCCGGCGCTTGGCCAGCACGGCGTCAACATCGGTTTATTCACCAAAGAATTTAACGAGCGTACAAAAAACGATATCGGTATGACGATTCCCGTCGTCATCACAGTCTATTCCGACAGAAGCTTCTCTTTCATCACGAAGACGCCCCCCGTATCAGACCTTCTGAAAAAGGCCTGCGGTATTGAAAAGGGCTCCGGTATCCCTCAGCGCGACAAGGTGGCGAAGATTTCAAAGGATGAAGTCAGGAAGATCGCCGAGATAAAAATGCCCGACCTGAACGCCGCCGATCTTGAAACGGCGATGAGCATGGTCGCAGGTTCCGCCCGCAGCATGGGCATTGTCGTTACGGAGGGCTAAATCATGTATAGAGGAAAGAATTATAAAGAGAGCGCAAAGCTCGTTGACAGAACACAGCTGTATGACGCAGCCGATGCGTTCGGCGTTGTGATCAACGCGTCGAAAGCCAAGTTTGACGAGACGGTCGAACTCCATATCAAGCTGGGCGTCGACTCCCGTCACGCCGACCAGCAGGTCCGCGGCGCCATCGTCCTGCCGCACGGCACGGGCAAAACCCGCAAGGTCCTCGTCTTCTGCAAGGAAGAACGCCAGCAGGAGGCCCTTGACGCCGGTGCCGATTATGTCGGCGCGCAGGATATGGTGGACAGAATTCAGAAGGAAAACTTCTTTGATTACGACGTCGTCGTCGCCACGCCCGACATGATGGGCATCGTCGGCCGCCTCGGTAAGGTTCTCGGCCCCAAAGGTCTTATGCCGACACCGAAAGCCGGCACGGTCACCCCGAACCTGGCACAGGCCATACAGGAGATCAAAGCCGGTAAGATTGAATACCGCCTGGACAAGACCAACATCATCCACTGCCCCATCGGCAAGGTGTCCTTCGGCGTTGAGAAGCTCATGGACAACTACACGGCGCTGATTTCAGCCGTTATCAAGGCCAAGCCCGCCGCCGCCAAGGGCCAGTATATCAGAAGCTGTGTCACGGCCTCCACCATGGGCCCCGGCGTTAAAATCAACGCGCAGAAACAGATGTAGTCCCCGCCATAAAGTGAAGATAACGCCGGAGGGTCAGCCCTTCGGCGTTGTTTTTCTGCCACCTTTCAAAATCGTAATACGTAATTTTACCTTTTTTTCTATACTTGCTGTCCAATCAGTGGTATCATATTATCGCTTTCGGATTTTTCTTTTTTGGAGTAAACATATGGTATTACTTGAACTCATCAAAGCGATCATTCTGGGTATCGTCGAGGGTATCACGGAATGGCTGCCGATCAGCAGCACGGGACATCTGCTTTTGGCGGATGAATTCATCAAGCTGAAGGCCTCCGCCGAATTCTACAGCGTATTCCTCTATGTCATACAGCTGGGCGCAATACTTGCTGTCGTTGTTCTCTTCTGGAATAAGCTGATACCTTTCAGTGCAAGGAAAACCGCCGCCGAAAAAAGATCTACATATAACTTATGGGGCAAAATCATTATCGCATGTATTCCGGGCGCTGTTTTCGGCATCCTGTTCAACGATAAGGTAGACGCCCTCATTGCCGGCACACAGACCGCAAAGGCGGTTACCATTGCCGCAGCGCTTATATTCTACGGTATTATCTTCATCGTTATCGAAAACGCAAACAGGAACAAGCACCAGAGAATCGACACCTTACAAAAGCTCGATTACAAAACCGCGCTGATCATCGGCTTGTTCCAGGTACTCTCTCTCATTCCGGGTACGTCCCGCTCAGGAATCACCATCATCGGCGCTATGCTTATCGGTGTCTCACGCCCGATGGCCGCCGAATTCACCTTCTTTCTTTCCATCCCTACCATGTTGGGCCAGAGCCTTATCAAGCTCTATAAATTCGGTTTGGATTTCACCGGCCTTGAGGCCGCTGTCCTCCTTGTCGGCACGGCTGTCGCCTTCATCGTCTCCATGATCTCCATCCGCTTCCTGATGCATTACGTCAAAAAACACGACTTCAAGGTCTTTGGCTGGTACAGAATCGCACTGGGCGTGATCGTACTCGGGTATTTTCTAATATTCGCATAAAGCAGGCGTCTGAAATTACGGGGCAAGCAAGCATGCCGTTTGGTTTGCTCGCTTGCCTATAATACTCAGCTCCATCATATCGTATTATAATAATTATTTATTGACTTTCGATAATCTCTACGTATAATAAAACTGCTCTTACTTTTTATTAACTTTGCACGGAGTTGTTTTATGTATGATATTGCCATCATTGGCGCGGGGCCGGCCGGCGCAAACCTCGCGCGTCTCGCCGGTAGCCGGTATAAGGTTTTTTTACTGGATAAACGGGATTTGCACAACACAAATTCCAAGAATCATACGGTAAAATGCTGCGGCGGGCTGCTCGCGCCGGACGCTCAGAAAATGATTGCACGCTTAGGGCTGGGGGTACCTAAAGACATCTTGGTTGAACCGCAGCTCTTTGCCGTCCGGACGATCGATTTGACAAATCATCTGGAGCGGCTGTACCAGCGGTTTTATTTTAATATTGACCGGGAAAAGTTCGACAGATGGCTGATTTCTCAGCTCCCGGCCGGCGTTGAAACCAGGTTCAACGCCGGCTTCAGGAGCTTTGCTCCGGCAGCAGGCGGCTATGAAATCAGGTATACGCATCTGGGACAGGAGAAGACCGAGAAGGCCGGGATAATCATCGGGGCCGACGGCGCGTTCTCAAAAGTCAGACGCTTATTGGGCGAAGATATCAAAAGCCCCGAGAAATACATCGCCATTCAGGAATGGTACGAGTGCCCGAAGCCGATCCCCTATTTCACAGCCCTATTCGACGCGCGCATCAGCGACTTCTATTCCTGGCTGATACCGAAGAATAACGCCGTTTTACTGGGTGCCGCGCTTCGGCCCGGAGATAACCCGTGGGAAAAGTACGCGCTTTTAAAAGCAACGCTCACAGGGCTCGGTTTCTGTTTTGAAAACAAAATCAAAACGGAGGGCGCCTATATATACAGGCCTAAAAACAGATCGCAGCTTTTTACCGGTAAGGACGGTATCGCATTAATCGGAGAAGCCGCGGGCGCCATCAGTCCCAGCTCCGCCGAAGGGATCAGTTATGCGCTGAAAAGCTCATTGTACCTGTGGCAAAGTCTCGGGGCGGGTACGGAAGGCTTCTTGAAAAGATACAGACAGTCGATGCATGATATCAGCCGCAATATCCTCATGAAGAATCTGAAATCGCCCGCCATGTATCATCCGTTTCTCAGAAAGCTCATTATGAAGTCAGGCTTTCAAAGTATTTGATAATAAGCGTATATCATATATAAAAATCGGGCGGTGTACACCGCCCGATTTTACATGCTGTCATGTCATTTTTTCATCATACACCGCTCTGGCGCCGCCAATGAATCTGGGTCGGGTGCGGGCGGCGTTCACGGGCGCTTTGCCGATGTGCGTTGTTTTCAGGCGCAGCGGCACGGCGACTTTTTTCAGGTGCATGCCGATGAGCGTATTGCCGATATCGAGCCCGGCGTCGGCGCGGATCTCCTCCAAGGCAACAGGGTCGTCAAAGCCGTTGTATGCGGCCGTGGCGAAGGCGCCCCCGGCCTTCGGCTGCGGGACCACGTTGACGGGCTCGCCTATACCAATGAAATTGGCATTATTGATGGCTTCCCGCTCGACGATAAGCGCCCTGTTCAGGTGCTCACAGCATTGGGCGGCCAGCCAGATGCCCTTTTCCTTCAGTGTCTTATAAATACCCTCAAAGACAGCCTGGCCGAACTCGGGACTTGACAAGCTGCCGACGCGGTGTCCGGCGATTTCGCTGGATGAGCAGCCAACAACAACAATTTGCCCCTTCTTCAATCGGGCCGCCTCGCAAAGCTCACAGGCGAGGCTTTCACACTGAAGCTTAATTTCGTCAATCGAAGACATGTTGAAGCTCCTTTCAGTCGTTTAAGCGTTACCAAGATTATAGCCGAAGATGCTCCGCTTGTCGACATCTCCGGCTATGATTTCGTATAGTTATACCTTATTTATTACCCGTGGAGCCGAAGCCGCCGGCACCCCGGGATGTATCGCTGAGTGTCTCCGACTCGATAAAGTCGCAGGCTAAAACAGGTGTAATAACAAGCTGTGCGATCCTCTCGCCGTTTGATACGGTGTGGGCCTCCTGACTGTGGTTTAAAAGCACCACAATCAGCTCTCCCCTGTAATCGCTGTCGATTACGCCAACCTTGTTGGCCGGGGCCAGACCTTTTTTCGAGGCGAGACCGCTTCGGGCATAAACGAGCCCGGCGTGACATGGGGGAATCTCCAGCGTCAGCCCTGTCGGTATCATAGCCGTTTTCCCCGGCGCAATGATAATATCATCATCCAGGCACGCATACAGATCCGCGCCGGCGGAAAAGGCCGATCCGTACGCAGGCGTAACGGCATTGGGTTTTATTTTCCGTATTTTCACGGCGATTCTCTCCATCTGCGTCCCCTTTCACGCGTTAATCACAGTATTTTGATACGAACCTCTCAAGCAGCACCGCAGCCTGAGCCCGCGAAGCAATCCCCTTAGGGTCAAGACGTCCGCCGGAACCTGTCATAATGCTGTTCTCAACAGCCCAGCGCACGGCGGTTTCCGCGTAGCCCGACACCAGGCCGAAATCAGTATAAGCCGATAAATCCGAATTTGCAAGCGCCGTATCGTATCCTCTGTAAAGGGCATACCTGTACAGCAAAACGGCAACCTGTTCCCGATTAATGTCCGTATACTGGCCAAAGGTCCCGTCCGGATAGCCTGTGACGATGCCGTTTTTAACCGCCCATGAAATATAACCGGCTGACCAGCCGTCATTATTCACATCCGAAAAGCCCGTTTCCTCGGAGTGGTCAACGTCGACATCCGACAGCCGACCAATGACGGCGGCAAACATCGCCCTGTTCATGGCCGTCTCCGGCGCGAATGCGGTTTCGGATACGCCGTTGAGTAAGTGTCTGTCCGATACGAATATCACCGAGTCAAAGTACCACACGCCTTCCGCCACATCTCCAAACCCGTACTTGACTGTGTGCCCCGGCGGCGTCCTCAGAATAGTCGGCAGTCCGTTTTCATGGTACCGCTCAATCTGTATCGTATGGCGGATGCCCGCTCCCGTGGAATCGATAATAATTTCGCCGTTTGAATCCGTCGTGTACTTCATCCCGTCCCATGTGACGGTTGCTCCAGCCACAGGGTTTTTCGTTATATATCTATTTCCCGTATCGTCTTCGGTCTCCTGGCTGCTTGTGATTTTGACAATGCCGTCGGAGACCATGCGTGTCAGGTCAATTCCGGGATATTGGATAAGCGTCGCGTCTGCATAGTAAATGACGATATCGTCACCCGACTCAAGTATTATCATGTCCGGCGCTCTGCCGGCATCCCTGCCGTTGACTCTGATCATCCAGCCATCATCAAAAGGATTGCCGATGCTTTTTTCCTTAAGTGAGCCGATTTGTGTGATGCGGGAATTCTCTTTCTCGTTTATAACAGTGATTTCAGGTACATCGGGGCTGCTGTTCAGGCTGCTGATGACATCGCGTAATGTAAATTCACCGGTGAAGGCCGTCGTCATCGCGCTGTTGTTGTACAGGTTTTTATCCATTCCCTCGATCCGAAAGCTGATGACGGCTGTGGTGCTATCCGCGGAAGCTGTGTCGGCCGCGGCAGTTCCAAACAGTACAGTAAGGATCAGCAGAGCTGCCAGGGCCTTGGATACGCCGTTTTTCATTGATTCCTCCTTTTCTATGGCATAGTCGCCATAATAAGACGTCGACCTCACGAAGACTCAAGATGACTTCGGCTTCGTAAAGACTGCGGCTTCTATGGCATTATAGCGCATTGACACTTATTTGTAAACATTTGTTTTTGTTTTGTAATATATTTGACAAAAAAAGGATGACCCGGCGTCATCCTTTTTCAGCTAAGTTGTTATTCTATCTGTTCAGTGATAAGTTATCCATACCGTTTTGTTCAAATTCCTCGATATATTCATCGATCCGGCTCGTCAGCTCGCTGAAATTATCGGGGCCGATCGGCTCAAAATCCATATCACGTCTTGCCAATTCTTCAGCTAAAATCTCAAAAAAGACGGTGTCCTCATAATCGGCAATCGCCTCGTGTATCCCGCCGTTTTCAAAAGCCGTCGACGGGACGACACTGCCGTCCCTGATTTCGTACAACGTGTTCATCCCCGCTTTGGCGCACTGGGAAAAAAGCAGGCTTTCCACGTGGTCATAATCTTCAAAACGGTCTGCGCCGCGCGTGGAATTCAAAATCCAGTTCCCGATATAAGCCATATCCAGAAGACGCCGGAACTCCTTGTCTGTCAATTCAATATTCATTATGGCCCTCCCAGTTTAGCGTTCTTCGTCATTATAGTATAGCAAATCGCTTTTAAAAATTCCATACTTAATGTAATTTTTGACTTGTTTTATTATTTGTTATAGCATATCATAAGTAAGAAACTTTTGACCGTTTTTAATCATGGGTCACAACAACTCGCAAGCACCGCTTGAGAGTTTATTGATATTGAATGGAATTTGATTTATGAAAAAGGCTATCATCTCGATCAAAGGCTTCCAGACGGCGCAACACTCGGACGAGGAGAGCTTTGAGCTCGTCACGGACGGCGAGTATTCCCTCAAGGACGGCATCGCCGAGTTCAGTTATCTGGAAAGTGAGCTGACAGGCTACGCCGGTATGCAAACCACTTTTGTGGTCGAGCCAGACCGCGTTGTCTTGACAAGAGCGGGCGGCATGAACGGTGAAATGATTTTCAGCGAAGGCCGGAAGCACCATTTTGTCTACGAAACAACATACGGGTCACTCACAATGGGCATCGATACACAGTGCATCACCCAGGAATTGAATGAAGACGGCGGCAGCCTCGAGATTCATTATGCCATTGATGTGGACAATATTGTGATGAGCCGCAACTCATTTAAAATCAATGTTAAGTGAAGCACATCATTTTGGGAGGTTACTGTGGCAAATCTGATAGACTCGGCAAAGCTTCGGATAGACGAGCTTATAAATGATGCATATGAAAAGGCGGTCCTGGCGGGCACTCTCCCGTCCGGGTTCGCTTTAAACGGCGTTGTTGAAATCCCCAGAGAAACGTCCAACGGCGATTATGCGGCAACCCACGCCCTTGCCGCAGCCCGTGATATGAAGATGGCCCCTCGGAAAATCGCTGAGGCCATTGCCGGAAATTTGAATCTGGAGGGCAGTTATTTCTGCAGATATGAAATTGCCGGCCCCGGCTTCATAAACTTTTTCCTGTCGGACAAATGGTATCTGGACGTGCTGGGCGCCATTGAGGCTGAAGGGATGCAATACGGCGCGTCCGATATCGGCAAGGGTGCGCGCGTCATGGTCGAATTCGTCTCGGCCAACCCCACCGGCCCCATGACCATCGGCAACGCCAGAGGCGGCGTCTTGGGCGACACGCTGGCGGCTGTTCTGGAAAAGGCCGGTTATGACGTCTGGCGGGAGTTCTACGTCAACGACGCCGGTAATCAGGTGGAGCTCTTCGGGAAATCTATCGAAGCCCGTTATATGCAGCTCTGCCTGGGCGATGACAGCTTCCCGTTTCCTGAAAACGGCTACCATGGCGACGATATCCGGGAGCTGGCCCGTCTGATTTTTGACCGCGACGGGGACAAATATGCGTCGATAATCTCGGAGGAACGCGTCAAGGCATTCGTCGAGTTTGGGCTGCCCCATAATATCGCCCTGATGAAAAAGCATCTGGAGCGCTACCGCATTCAATTTGACCGGTGGTTTTTGGAGAGCGAGCTCCACGACAGCGGCTACGTGGCCGATACGGTAAAGCTACTCAGCGATAATGGCTTTACCTATGAAAAGGACGGTGCCATCTGGCTGAAAAATACGGAGCTCGGCGGCGATAAGGACGAGGTGCTCAAAAGAGCCAACGGCTTTTATACTTATTACGCTGTCGATATTGCCTACCACCGCAACAAGTTCATTGAACGGGGCTTCGACCGTGTCATCGACGTCTGGGGCGCCGATCACCATGGACACGCCATCCGCTTTAAAGCGACGATGACCTCCCCCGCCGTCGGCATCGATCCCGACCGCCTGGAGTTTGTCATCATGCAGATGGTGCGTCTCGTCCGGGACGGCGAGACCGTTAAGGTCTCCAAGCGTACGGGCAAGGCATTGACCCTGCTGGACGAAATCTCCGTGGACGCGTGCCGCTTCGCCTTCAGCGCCAAGCCGGACACGCATCTGGAATTCGACCTGGGGCTGGCCGTCCGCCAGGACAGCGAAAACCCCGTTTATTATGTGCAGTACGCCCACGCGCGCATCTGCAGCCTGATCGTCGCGCTGAAAGCCGACGGCTGCGAGGTGCCCGCAGTGAACGGCATCGATATCTCCGTCCTGACCCACGACACCGAGCGGGAGCTTTTAAAGCAGCTCTCCCTCCTGCCGGAGGAGATCAAAATGGCCGCAAGGGATTATGACCCCTCGCGCGTCAACAGATATGTCATCGAGCTGGCCGCCCGCTTCCACAGGTTCTACAACGCCTGCCGCATCAAGGGCGAGGAGGAGAAGGTCCTGGCCGCGCGCCTGAAGCTCGCCGACACCACCCGCGCCGTCATCCGCAACTGCCTCTCCATCCGGAAAAGATGTAAACACATAAGACAGAGCCGGGGTGCTGAATTAAACTTCAGTACCCCGTTGTTTATTTCTCGATCAGCTGCCTGTAAGCAGTCATGAGTTCAATGAATTTTCCGGCGTCGCCGCCCGTATCGGGATGATATTTCTTCGCCAGCGCCCGGAATCTGCGTTTGATATCCTGTACTCCGACATCGGGGGGCAAGCCGAGCTTGCGTAGAATCTCCGGGTCAAAGCACCCCTGAAGCATCGCCGCGTCGTTTTCCTTATACAATTCGTAATAAACATAAGCGAAATACTCGTCGACGACGGCCTTGTACGCCTCCTTGCTCAGGTTCGCCAGTATGTCCAGCGGGTATTTTTCACAGCCCAAGGGAATATCGCGCGTATCGAAAAATTGGCATACGAAAACAGTAATATGACAGATTATACCATTTCCGTACCGGAAAAACAGCCGCCGCGGGGAATTATCCTTGCGGCGGCCAGGCTATTAATTTACCTTTCTGTCTGCCGGCGTGGCGATGCGGCCGATGATCGTTGCCGCTTCCGTTGTTGTGATCAGTCTCTCGGGATAAAAACTGATATCCCCACCGCTTTTCTTCAACACCCCAGCCCTGAACAAAAGGTAGATTGATGCGCCGTAGCCGGCATTCTCAACGACATCCGGGATCTCGGTTATGTGATTGAGAATCGGCAGTTCCGCCTTCGGCACGCTGTTTGAGAAGATATACGCCGTCTCGGCCCGGGTGGCGTATTCGGTGTAATTGTCGAATTCGCCGTTTTCAATAATCCCGTTTTTAACGGCATACCGGACATAGGGCGCATACCAGGGCGTCTCTTCAGGAAACTGCCCGCTCCCCCCGTAGTATATATTGTGCAGCACCACCGCCATTTTTACAGCCTCGGAAAGTCTCAGATACTCTATGGTCTGCTTTCTCTCCGTGCCCGACTTTTCTGTCGTATCAAAGGCAATTTCCTCATCGGTATCATCTTTTCCCTCAGCTTTTGCTTGACCGAATACATAAAGAGAATAGGGCAGCTCCGTCACTTTGCTGAGGTTTACCATACTGCCGGCGGGCTGAGGCTGTACCGATATGGTTTTATTCATAAACGCCGGGATATCTCCCGGCGCGGCGGCTCCGTCTGTATTGACGCTTGCCAACATATTCAAAAATGCTTCCTGCAGCTCGGGCTCCAGTGCCAGCACGGCTTCAATGTCGGTGGCGGAGAGTCGAATTCCTGCTGAATTCGATAAAACCGACAGCTTCTGCCCGACGCCGTCCGAAGCCGGCTTCATGGCGGTCTGCGTCGGCGGTTTCACGACGGCGGCATCAGCAGGTTTCAGGTCGACAGAATCCGTCGGTGTCTCCGGCATCGTCTCCGGGTTCTTCCGGTATGTATTGCGCGCGGCGTTCTTTCCGAGTATCTCATAATCCTTTGCGCGGGTCATTTCCCTGGCGATTTCAGGATCAACCGGCGTGATTTCTTCGTTTCCGAGACTCAGCGTGTACGCTTCCTCCAGCCCGGCACCTGTCATCAGGGAGCCCGCCTTACGGCCGGCGGTTTTTACTCCGCCGGCGGCACCGCTGCCGTGTCCGTCCTTATTGAGATTGAGTGTAAAACTGTCGTTGCGCGGCTCGGCCGTCTCGGCGCGGCTCGAGGCGTCCGGAGCCGCGC
>CAZVLO010000031.1:10016-17799 GCA_964628265.1 uncultured Papillibacter sp. | reverse complement strand
GCTCGGCCGTCTCTGTGTCCTCCGACTTAAAGCTGTCTGCCGGTAAGGGCATGATTTCCACGGGAGGCTTGTTCATGCCGCTTTTGTCAGTTATGGTGTTCTGATTATGTAAAATTGGAACTATCGACGTCAGTCCCGACGGTATCCCGTCCATGCAGCACTCCCCCTTCACAAATTGCACTGTTTCTATTGAATTATATCGTCATTTTTCGGCGTCTCTTGAATCTTGAAACAAACAGCCCCGGAACGAAAGGCTTTCTTTGCGTTCCGGCGCTGTTATGTTATTTAAGAGTGATTATTGAGATTTCATCATATCTATGAATTGTTCCGCCAATACAGGGTCAAAGTGGCTACCTTTGCAGTTTGCGATTTCCTCAAAGGCTTCGTCGAATGTCTTTACACTCTGGTATGGCCGGTGGTTTGTCATGGCGTCAAAGCTGTCGACAATGGTCAGTATGCGGGCAAGGTATGTGATTTCCTCCCCCTTAAGCCCGTTTGGATACCCGGAGCCGTCGTATTTCTCATGATGCTGCAGCACAACGTCGGCCATATCCCGAAAGCTCTCTATCTGACCGATAATATCGGCGCTGTCAACCGGATGGCGCTTAAGTTCACCCCATTCCTCATTCGTCAGCTTCTTGTCGGAAATCAATATCTCCTTCGAAATATTGATCTTGCCGAGGTCGTGCAGATATGCGCTGTATACGAGGCATTTCTTCTGCTCCATGTTGAGGTCGAGATAATCGGCCATGAGGCGGCAGTAATCAACAACGCGCTCCGAGTGCATGTATGTATAAGTATCTCTTGAATTTATGACTGTGATGAGCGCCTTCAGGGACCTGAGGCTTTCCTCGGCCGCTTTGTTCTGTTCAAGTTCTCCGAATTGTTCGAAGACCGAGGAATAAACTTCGACTCTGTTTCTTCGGAGGAATTTAGCTCTGTAAAGGGCTGAATCGGCATTGTCAATGAGCTTCATGTACGAGTGGACGGCACTGTCAAGGGCTGAAACGCCGACCGATATGGTCAGATTGCCGTTCCGGGCGCACTTGTACTCTTCAAAGTGATGTCCGCTGATAACCTCCCTGAGCCGATGTGCCACCTCACCTGCCGTCTCTTTCGATGTATCGGGCAATACCACGCAGAATTCATCGCCGCCGTAGCGGAATAAAACGTCGCTTGACCGGATATTTCTCTTCGTCAGGCCTGCGACTGCTTTGAGCAGCTCATCGCCCTTCTGGTGGCCATAAATGTCATTGTAGCTCTTGAAATAATCAAGGTCAAAAAAAATGAGAGAAAGCGCTCTGTTTTCCGCAAAACTTTTTTCATATATTTCTTTGAGGAACTGATGGAAATAACGATGATTATACAGTCCTGTCATCCCGTCGAGATTGGCGTATTCCGTCAGCTTGTCTATATGCGCGCTTTCCGTTTTTACATAAAAACCCAGCGTCCAGGAGATGATGATGAACATCGCTGCCAAAGCCAGATCATTTTGGAAATAGACATTCACTGCTTTGAAGCCGCCAAAAACGAGATCGATGCCAAGAACCAGCCCGGAGGATATGATGCTTATCATCATGCCTGTTTTCATCCCGTACTCGATTGTATAGGAGACGATAATGAACAAAAATAAATACTTATAGTTGCTCTCTTCGGCGCCGCTGTGATAGATCAGCGTCATAAAAATGACGAAGAAAACAACGAGTTCCAGGATTCTAAAAAACTTGCCCTTTGTTGTCAATGTGATCCACAGCAGCAGTGCGATACAGACAATGACCATAACCGAGCCCAGTGTGATCAGCTGATTATAAATATCATATGCAAATATCTCGAATTGCTTATCAAAATACTGGGAAAACGCAACTGCCGAAAACAACAGTGCCAGCACTCTCAGGGCAAAAAACATCTTTTTTATTTGAATGTATTTATTTGAGCTATAATTAACCATATCCACACAACTCAGTTATGTATTTGTGTTGTATTGAAAAGACTTGTGATTGAATCACAAGTCTTTTCCTTCTTACTCGTCTCTCAGTGATTCCGGCTCATTGGGCTGGTAAATGTAGAACAGACAGGCAGAGGAAGCGACCAGGGTTGCAACAAAAACCGCGATAACAGAGATAACCGAAAAAATAGCCTTTTTCAATTCTCACCCTCCTTTACTGTAAATTTCATTCAACCTACGTATAATGCGATGTCCATACGTTGTCAGCATAAGTGTTTGCCAGAGTAATGCAAAGCGAATACAAAAAGCAACGCTGTAGAGCCTGTCCCAAGCCGGTGCAAAAAGCGTCGCAATAATCGTCAAAGCCGTATAAAGGACTAACAATATAAAGCTCTGACGCCTCAGCTTTTTGATTTTTTCAGGCTTTTTAATCGGTTTGTTCGGCGTATCCACAGGTACCAATTTATAAAAAACCACGGAGCATATGATGAAAACTGTTATCGTTATACCGGTATTTATGTAGATGCTGATCGGAAACCCCAGCGCGTACCTTGATATCGCCGCAAACAGTGTTATGGATAAAACACTTATGACGACGCATCTCCGCAGTGTCCCGGCATGCGCTCCACCAGTGGATTTTTTCAGGATCCCCACGCCAATAAAGATGATAATGCTTTCATACCAAAAATCAAAAAGAATACCGATGAATGAAATGACGAGGCCTATGATTATGATGTTGAAAATTGCCAGCAGCCCATATTCAATGACTGCCTTCTTCTCGTCGTCATATTGCATGTTGGAGGCTATTTTTTCAGAGAGCTTACGCGCCGCCTTCTCCATTTTCCTCACTCTTCTTTTTCTTGACTTTTCTCAGCACAAAATAGGAAGCAACCACTATGGCCGCAAATATAACAGATGACGGAAGGGCAATAATGGACTTACCCAAACTCGATTGCATCATTGTGTTAACCTGCTCTTCTCCCACGACGAGATTAATTAAAACTACGCTTACGAGTTCAATCATCAACAGCAGCACCGTTATGATTAAAATCGATCGGATTGCCGCAAACGCCTGCAGCTTAAGATAAAAGATTGATATCAAAAACAGGCAGACTAATATCAAAATTGTATGGACGCCGAAACTCACGGGCAGCAGTCTCATAATATACGACAGGACTATAAGTGATATGCTGGCTATAATATATTTTGAGTCAATTTTTCTAATGCTGAAGGCATAGATACCGAGACAGTATGCAAACCCCTGCAAAATATAGCCCAGCAAAAATTCAAACAACATAAATTCTATTATCCTCATCCCAACACCCTACTTTATCCTACTTTTTTCTCAATGCGACAGATATCTCTTTTTAAACTTGTCCATCACTCTGCGGAGCTGCATTAACCTCCTTAATGAGATAATATATTATTATCAAGGCAAACGAATGAATCAGCAGATCGCCGATACTTAATATACTGTATCCAATATCAATATAATCCGTCAGAATTTTAAATTTTGTCGAAGCGTCGCCTATGCTGTGTAAATTATCGGCCGTTTTGATAGCTTCTTCACTGTAATAGCCGGTCAGTCTTGACAGCGTCGCGAATACCGGCATTTTACCGCCGTTCTGCCAGATGGCGAATTTATTCAGAAACGTCCCCGCCAGGATGAACAGTGCACCCACAAACCCCGGCTTGTACAGCTTATAAACCAAAAAAGGAATAACAAGAGAAATAAGGTAGATGCTTTTTATGTATTCGGCATATTTGATCCATGAATAATCACGAAAGAACACGCACGCCTGAAAGTATATCATTGCAGCGGTCAAAAATGCAAAGGGGTAAAGCGCGTATGCCCTCAGCAGGGGCTTGAGTTTATATCCCTTTATTTTTGCAAACAACAGGGCAAACAATATGGCAAAAATCATTTGTCCTCCCTCTGCGGGCATTCCGCACGACAAAGCTAAAGCCGCCAATGCGCTGAAAAAGAAGCTCCTCATATTGTATTGCATAACAGAACATCACGTCAACACTCAATATCGCTTTTTAACATGTCATAATCAGGAAAATCGCATAAAAGTCCCCTGTGCGGCGAAGGTGGTCACGTTCGTCTCGTACAGGGGACAGCATGCTCAGAGTTTACGGTATTGCCTGAAGCCGGGCAAGAGCCCCTGCGATTTTGTCCTGGGGATATCGGTCTCCTGCCAGCTCAAGAATGCTTGCCAGCGTCATATTTTGCGCCATGCTCAGCAAAAAAGGATTGGCCGCCTCTGGAAATTCTCTGTAAAACAGAGCTTTGGCTTCCGGATTGGCAAGGATCTCGCCGACTGTTATTTGGTTGTTTCTTAAATCCATCCATATGCCTCCTTTTGGTTATCCACACTTATAATATGCTGCGGAGGCATATAACGTCAGCCGGTTGGCCCGTGTTTCTAGGCGCCTGCCGGGACGCCTGCTAAAATCGCCGCCGTATCCCGGGCAATCATAATCTCCTCGTTTGTCGCCACAACCAGGATTTTTACGCGCGACGCATCGTCGGATATAATGCGGTCCCCCTGCAGCTGGTTTTTATGGTCATCGATCTTCATTCCCATAAATTCCATGTCGCTGCAGACGTTATAACGGAGCGAGGAAACGTTTTCCCCTATTCCGCCTGTAAACGCGACGGCATCAAGGCCGCCCATGGCAGCGGCGTATGCGCCGATATATTTTTTAATCTGATAATCCTGAATCTCCAGCGCCAGTTGTGCTCTTCGGTTGCCTTCCCGGGCGGCTTTTCTGATATCCCGGCAGTCGCTCGATACGCCCGAAACACCCAGCAAACCGGATTTTTTATTCAGGATATCTGTGAATTCCTCATGAGACATGCTGTATTTATTGCTGAGATGCGAGATGATCGACGGATCGATATCGCCGGACCGCGTACCCATTATGACACCGGGCAGCGGTGTATAGCCCATGGAGGTATCGACAGATTTTCCCTTATCTATCGCCGTGATTGAGGACCCGTTCCCCAGATGGCAAACCACCATTTTGATTTGATCCAGAGGCGTTTTCAGTATTTCAGCCGCCTTCTGGCTTACATAGCGTTTGGATATGCCGTGAAACCCGTATTTCCGGATTCTGTCCGTTTCGTAATATTCATATGGAATTGCGTAGATATATGCGCGTTCCGGTATCGTCTGGTGGAACGACGTGTCAAATACCGCTACCTGCGGAATTTTCTCGTCCAGCGTCTGCAGGCACGCTTTGATGCCCGCAAGGCACGCGGGATTGTGCAGCGGCGCCAGTTCCGTGATCTGCTCCAGCTTTTTAATCACATCATCGGTGATTCTGATGGAAGAGACAAACGTCTCTCCGCCGTGTGCAAAGCGGTGCCCAACGGCCTTGATTTCGTCAACACCGTCAATCACCTTGCCTTCACCGGCCGTCAGCTGTTTTATAATCGTTTTAAACGCATCACGATGCGTCTCAAAATTGATATCAGCATCCAGGTTAAAACCGGATGCCGTCTTATGGACAATATGTCCCCCTATTCCGATTCTCTCACAAATCCCTTTTGCAATCACCGACTCTGTATCCATCTCAAAAAGCTGATACTTTAAAGACGAGCTGCCGGCATTTAAAACAAGTATTTTCATGATGTCTCCCTCTGGATGCTCTAGAGCGCTTGACACGCCTTGTCCACGCAAGATTGTATCCTCTATATTATTAAAAGTCAACCTGTCGGCAGTATACAATGTGAACGCAACAGCGCGAAAAGCAGCGCCTATTGACACAATTTACCTCACGTGTTACCTTGTTTGTAGTTATTTGTAAATAAATTCTATATTCTTTTCTATTGCGGCTTTTCAGCCGTTCACCGCAAAAAGGATGTGATGAAATGAGACCCTCGCTGTCACTCAAAACCCTGTACCGTTCTCCTGTCAGAACGCTTTTAACCTTCATCCTGCTTGCCGTCGTGACGTTTGCGTTTTTCTCCCAGACGGCAGAGTACGCCATCACAACCCGCGAATTCAATAACGCCGCAAAACAGTATTGCGGCGTCGGTTCGGCGGAGGTCGCGCCGCCTGAGGAATCAAGAAATTTCGGCGTGCCCTCCTATATCAACGCGGACCCGCGCATGGCAGCGCTCTACCCGGAAGAAAAGAGAGAAAAGTATCTCAACGAGCTTCGGTATCAGCCGCTGACGGCGGAGCAAATCAAAGCTGTTTCGGCGCTCTCGTATATATCATCAACCGATACGCGGTATATGACGGCCGGTGTGTCGGATACATTGCTCCGGCTTGATGACGGAACATATTTTTACAATTTTTCGGCCCGCTGCATCATAGAGGGAACGTTAACTGAAGTACAGTACGGTGATCCGGAAGCCATCGGGAGTGTGGACCTCGGTTTTAACCGCCTGATTCTCGACGACTGCACGCTGCTCGCCGGGAACCCGGCCTGGGCCATAGAGGATGAAACGCTCACAATTTATGCCGACCCCTTGACGTATGCTGAGGATGACTGGTGCAACATCGGCGGCGGCAGCCAAAGACTCGATTTGATGCATACCCATGACTACACATACGACACCGAATACGTCAAAAATATGACGCCGGGCAGCCGGTACGTGTTTGTTTTGCGGTTCAATCCGCTCGTTCAAACGAGTTATGAGCAGTGTAAGTTTAACTTTTACCTCAGCGATCATCTGTCGGATTACTGGTGCGACGCCGTTTGGCCTCTCGACGGCCGGTCTGACAGCTATCTGGATACGGAGGCTTTCACGGCGCTTCGAGACCTCGTCAGAATCACAAACGACGACGCGCATACGTTTGACATGGTATATACGGAGGATATGAGTTCGATCCTGCGGTTTGCCGAGGACAGTATGTCAATTCTGGACGGCCGGGCGCTGACGAGGGAGGACAGCGGAAGCGTCTGCGTCGTCAGCCGCGAAGTGGCTGAAGCAAATAATCTCAAGGTGGGTGATCCCATTACTCTGACGCTAGGCACCAACCTGTTCGAGCAGTATAAGAGTCTCGGCGCTTTAGCGGTGACCCCGGAGCGGTACAAGCCGGCAGAAAAGGCGGTAACCCTTGAAATTGTCGGCATTTACGCCAATATTGACGGCCTGAGCCAACAATCGAAGAAACCCAACTGGAGCTACTCCGTCAATACGATATTCGTCCCGAAATCGCTTTTACCGGTGGATGAGAACCAACTGGCCGGTCATGTGTTTTCGCCGTCTGAATTCAGCTTCAAGGTGGAAAGCGCGTGGGATATAGAGCCTTTTCTCGATGAGGCAGCACCGCGGTTCGAGGAAATGGGCCTGCGGCCGATTTTCAACGACGACGGCTGGCCCGACATCGCAAGGGGGTTTAAAGAGGCACAAAAGCTTTCACTTATTAAAATTGCAGTCCTGTCGGTTGCCATCGCCGCCGCGACATGGTTTGTCGTATACCTGTTCATCAGCCGGAAGAAGAAGGAGTATGCGGTCATGCGCGCACTCGGCACGACGAGAAAGAGATCGGCGCGTGCGCTCATCCTTCCGCTGACAGTTGTCGCAGGGGTAGCCGTCCTGTTCGGCAGCAGCACTGCGTGGATTTATACGGTACAAACAATCGCCAAAAGCAACACGCTGTCGGCGTTGAAAGAATATACCGTCAGCACCTCAATTCCAGCGGAAGCCGCCATCACATGCATCGTGGGCGAGCTGCTGCTGACGCTGGTGATTGCCTTCATTCTGCTGTCGCGCGTCGCCGCCCTTTCGCCGCTGGCGCTTCTGCAGGAAAACGTGAACAGACAGGCGCGCGGCAGAAAAAAACAAAGACTTAATACACCGAAGCGCAGTGAGGC
>CAZVLO010000031.1:3855-10006 GCA_964628265.1 uncultured Papillibacter sp. | reverse complement strand
CCCTTGTCTCAAAAACTCTGAATTCCGGAACCTCCGTTAAGGAGGCTGCTGCTTCGGTCGTCACCAAACCGGTCAGGGGGGTACGCACAAAGGGTTCGCTTTGTTTTGTCCTGCGGTATATATGGAAGCACCAGCGCCGATCCATGGGAAAATCGGTGCTGGCAATCCTACTGGGCGTCCTCCTCTTTATCGCCGTCGGTCAGCTGGCGCTGATGAAGCAGTCCTATACCGAGCTGTGTACGGACACGGTCATCAAGGCAAGTTTTATCGGCGGTTTGCCGCTGAAGGCCATACCGAAGATTGCAAAATCCGGCTATGTTAGAAATCCGTATTACGAGGCCTTGGTAAGGGCGGATCTGAATTTCTCCAATGAAAGTATTGTTTTTACAAACGACATTGCCCGTTATACAGGAGTGGAAACGGTTATTACATACGCCGAAGGCTTTGACGCGTCCTGCTTGGAGCAGCGGGGTCCTGTCCTCATTGCCGGCGAAATACTGATGGCGAAATACGGGCTCGAGATTGGCGATACGATCCAATTGACGCCTGAGAATTGGTTAAAAGGTTTGAAGGATGAATATATCATGATACACCGTTCGACGCATTCGGCGGAGAGGCTCACCGATGAGGAGATACTGGCACTGTATCAGGATGAGATTGAGAATTTGATCAGCTTTGTCGCGCGCACGTACACGATTGCCGGTGTTGTTTCAACAGCCTCCGGTGCGTACGAGGACTTGGCATATACGCCGGGCAGAGTTGATGAGCCTTATGGTTTTAACACAGAGGTCAAGCTCGATGTGGCGGAGTTTACGCTGGCTGATAATTTCCGTGTTGACGAATTCCGCAGCTTTGGTGAAAAGACTGCAGGCAGCAAAACAAGCGGCGTTGACTTTGTCATGGACACCAGCAAGCTGGAGCACCACCGCAATACACTGCGGATCCTCGAAACGATGTATCCGATTGCATTGGTGGCAGCACTCCTGATTAGCGGCTTCCTCTGCTGTCTTGTGATCGTCCAGTCTTCGAAAGAGGTTGCGATCATGCGGATTCAGGGGACGACGAAGGGCAAAACGCGTGCGATATTGACGCTTGAACAGGTGCTGCTCAGTATCGTTGGATTGATAGTCGGCGTTGGCGGGCTGCTTGTTTACAAAGGGGCGGCCTTATCGGCGATATCAGGGCAGCTATATCTGTTTACCGCATTGTACTTCACGGTGATTCTTGTTTCCGCTGTGATGTGCTCCTCTCTGGCGACACGGCGCAATGTGTTGGAATTATTGCAGACGAAAGAATAAAGGAGGATTCATACATGTCAAATCTGGCAATGGAAAACGTGACGTACAGATACCGCAACTCAAATCAAGCCGCAGTAAAAGAGGCCAGCTGCGTTTTTGAGCCGGGAAGGCTTTACGCCATCATGGGACCCAGCGGCTCGGGGAAATCAACGCTCCTATCCATACTGGCGGGGCTTGACCTGCCCACAGAGGGGGATGTGCGGTTTGACGATAAGAGTCTGCGGGAAATGGATCTGGACCGGTACCGCCGGGAGGATATCTCCATGATCTTTCAGGCGTTTCAGCTTTTCCCGCTGCTGACGGCAATCGAGAATGTCTGCTACCCCATGGAGCTCGTCGGCGTGAATCCGAAGGAAGCCAAGGAGAAGGCGGAGCAGCTCCTGCTGCGGGTCGGGATCAAGCCGGGGCAGATGAAGCGGTTCCCCTCCAACCTGTCCGGCGGCGAGCAGCAGCGGGTGGCGATCGCCCGAAGCCTGGCCTCGGGGGCAAGAATTTTCCTGGCTGACGAGCCCACCGGCAATCTGGACGTCAATAACTCGGAGAACATCATGGAGATTTTATCAGGGCTTGCCCATGAGGACGGGTACTGCGTCATTGTCGTGACCCACGACGCGGACGTGGCCAAGCAGGCGGATGTGATGTACAGGATGTCGGACGGGGCGATAACAGTCAGCGTGTGACAATAAAAAGCTGCGTCGTGCTGATACAGACGCAGCTTTTTATATAATGAATTGATTACGAGGACTGAAACTTTTGCCTTGCTTTCTGGATTTTCTGCTGCTCGGCGGGCTCGACCTGGTACCAGCCGTTCTGCTGCATGGTTGAAAAAACATTCGCCTGAATACCATGCACATCGCTGAGGATATTGAGCATCGTATTGCGCAGCTGTTCGTTGACGCATTCGCCGGCGTACATGTTGTAGCTGTCTGTCATATGCTTTTCGCTGATCAGCGCATCCTGAAGGATCTGCTGTTCCGTCCATGTGCTTGTTGTGTTCATGTGGTTCCTCCTGTTACTGTAAGAATGTCATCAGCGTATTGAAATGCTGCTGGTGCTTATTGGCGTAATCCGAGAGGCATTGCTTGATCTGCTGGTTCTGGCACATGCCGGACATGGTTTGAAACTTTTTTGCCATCAGCTGCTCCTGACCGATCTGATCCTCCAGCGCGGACAGCTCTTTTGATGTGAGATTTGCCAAAATACGACCTCCTGTTTGATCCGGCCTGTTGACAGCCGGTTTTTCGGCATAAAACACGGCAAATGCTTTATACCGGAATCCATCCGGACAATTCCGGCGAATTCCGGTATTAGTATGACTCACCTTCCGTTGATATATGCCTGGCTAAAGTATCAGATTTCCATTTTTGATTTTGAATATGATACAATCCTGCCCGCCCGCCTGACCTGAACTGCCAAAGCAGAAAACAGGCATCAGCGGGAAAGGCTCGGTGGGGATCACCGGTACGGCAAGCTGCAGGTATCCGTCTCCCTCTGTAATCAGGGCGTTTGATACGCCCCGGCAGGACTCCTGAATGCTCAGATCCGCAAAGAGGATGCCGGGGTCCGGCATCCTGGTCCAGCCGTCTACGGTTTCATAAGCCGTGTCTGCCGGTTCCTCGGGCGGCACCGGTTCGGTATCATTACTGCAATTATAACCGTAATCGGTCGGGTCGGGAAAATCGTTGTACACAATCGACCCGCTGTCCTGTGACGGCAGGTCACAAGCGGGCTCTTCAGGCTCGGAATTCAGCACACCTCCGGCCTGAACCTCCGGCTCCGGCTCAGCTGCCTCCGGCTCCGAATACACGTCGTCCGGCCTGATCAGATGAAACAACTCGGTGTCTTCATACCCGGCGGATATGAGGGCGTTTTTCGAGAAGCTTTTTTTCGTGTGCAGATTTCCCGCTTCCGGCCTTCCGCTTTGCGGCATCATCACACCCAACGGGATGTATTTTCCGCGGCATACCGCGGCGAGGCGGAGGATATCACGGGTGCTGTACGCGCAGGTACAGTCAAAAACAAGCATCAATCCGTTTTGCGTGATTGTGACACGCCCGGCAACAGCACCGTCTGCCGTTACGGGAAAGCTCCCGGTTCCATATGACATACCAACACCCCCTGGATAGTAAAACGCTCCTGCATAAGAATATGCAGGAGCGTACAAGTTTATGTTAAAACTCTAGCCGACCGTATATGTCCCCCGGATTAATATTTTCACGGTGTTGGCGGTCGCTTTGAAGCCGTTCCCCTGGATGGTCACCATGTACATGTGATTGGTTGATAACGCGCCGCCGGAGGAGAGCGTTCCGCCGGTGGTGGAATCTACCAGCGCCGGTGCGCTGCCGGTGGCCGTGGCGGTGCCGATTCTAAGAAGAAGCTCCGTGCCTACAGAACACGTGACTGTTTGATTTTTACTCAGCGTGACGAGAGTGAATCCGGCAGATTCTGCCGTCGAGCCGCCCAGCTTCGCGTCCACACTCGCTTTAAATTCATTCACCCTGGCTTCCAGAGCGGGCTGCTGTGAAGCCTGTGCCGCGCTGATTTCTGCGCTCACCTCAGCCATGATCTGCGGCTTGAGCCTTTGGTTGAGATAGCTGAGGGTCACAAGCGGGTCGCTCGTCGTCCCGAACGATGTGGCGGCCAGTATGCTCACGCCGGAAATGAACGCGACGGCGACGATAACGCCGAGAGTAATCAGCAGTTTTTTCTTTCGTGTCATTATGTATCCTCCGCAAATCCGGGCCACCCTGCACTCACCTGAGCGCAGGGTGTGCCCAAGAAATTCAACTTAGTCCAAAGCTCACGGCGATGGCGCTGTCAACCTGATTCATCAGCCGTTCGTCCAGCGAACCCATGCGCTCTTTCAGACGCCGCTTGTCGATCGTGCGGATCTGTTCCAGGAGCACCACAGAGTCTTTCGTAAGCCCGTAGCTTTTTGCCTCCAGCTCGATGTGGGTCGGAAGGCGCGCTTTGTTTATCTGAGATGTAATTGCAGCCGCAATTACAGTCGGGCTGTGCTTGTTCCCCGTGTCGTTCTGCACGATGAGCACAGGCCTCAGGCCTCCCTGCTCGCTCCCTACGACGGGGCTCAGGTCGGCATAATAGATGTCTCCTCTTTTTACTCCACTTAACACACAGCTTCACTCTCCGACGAAGTATAGTCACCGCGGTTACGCCTCTCATCAGGCTGAATTATGTAACCGGGTTACTATAATTCTTTCACAAAGCAAAACAAAATATACAACCACCGCCATGGCAATGCGGAAAATCTTGTGCTCATCAGCATGGTTTGACGAGAAATAAATCCCGCGGGAATATTCATCCCGTTACCAGTATATGAGCGGGCAGACGGTTTGTCACTGTACGAGAGCGGAGTTTGGAGTGTGAAAAGTGGCGTTAGGTCAGGTAGACTCTTGGGACACGGTGTGAAACGGAGCAGAGCACTTCGTAGGAGATGGTGCCGGCCGGCGCGGCCTGTTCTTCTATGGGGATAACAGCGTCGCCGTCACGCCCGAAAACCGTCACCACATCGCCGGGTTCGGCTGCCGGAATATCCGTGACGTCAATCATGCACATATCCATGCAGATATTCCCCACCTGCGTGGCGCGCTGACCTCTGACGAGAACGTCGATTTTGCCCGACAGGACCCGGTGCAGACCGTCGGCATAGCCGATGGTAAGAACGGCAATGTTTCTTTTGGACGGCGCTGTGTAAATGCGCCCGTAGCTGGCGGTGTCGCCGGCGTCATATTCCTTAATCTGAGCGATGCGCGTTTTTAAAGCCATCGCCGGTCTGAGCGGAATATCGCCTGTTTCCCTGCCGGGATACAGACCGTAAAGCATAAGGCCGGGACGTACCATGTCGAAATAACTCCAAGCATAGTTTACCATCGCACCGCTGTTGGCGCAATGCTTTATTTCAAACGGAGCGCCGGAAGCTTTTTCCAGCCCTTGCACCAGGGCTTTGAAATCGCCGAACTGCTTTTCAGTAAACGTGTCGCCGAAGACATCCGCTACTGCAAAATGGGTGAAGATGCCTTCAAAGTGAAGCCCGGGAAGACTGAGCGCCCGCAGCATCTCACTGTCCGCACCGCAGCCGCCGCGGCATTGGAAGCCCAGCCGTCCCATGCCGCTGTCGACCTTCAGATGGACATTAAGCGTTTTCCCCAAAGCGGCCGCATTAGCGGAGAACGCTTCCGCCATTTCTATATCATAGACTGTCTGGGTCAGGTTTTGTTCCAAAAGTATGCGCGTCAGCCGGGGCGGCGTGTATCCCATAATGAGGATGGGCAGCGTGATGCCGTTATCTCGGAGCTCCAGTGCCTCGTCAATGCTCGCCACACCCAAATAATCACAGTTCAGCTCCTGCAAGAGCCCCGCAACCCTTACGGCCCCGTGTCCGTACGCGTTAGCCTTGACAACGCCAAGAAAGCGCGTGCCCTTTTGAAGCCGCGCTCTTATGGCCTTATAGTTATGTTCGATGTTTTGAAGGCTGATTTCAGCCCAGGTTCTCATTTGTAAATCATTCATTTGTCTTTTGCACTGCCCCTAACTATTTCCGCGATTTCGTAGGGGCCGATGCACACATCGGCCCACCGTGGTTGGTTGATTCTAGATATGCTGAGATGGGTGTTCAAAGGAATACGAGGCGATGTGGGCATCGCCCCTACTGTTCTATTATCACGTTTTCAAATTCGCAGGTAATGACCGTTTTGCCATCATCGGTGAGTTCCGACCGGACGGGGAAGTGCGTTTTCACGTCAAACCAGGTCCGCTGCCGGACGGTTTCGGTGATTTCCGTCGTCACGGCAAGAGTGTCAAAATCGCCAAGCTTTTCGTGGTTACAGCCCGAT
>CAZVLO010000031.1:975-3845 GCA_964628265.1 uncultured Papillibacter sp. | reverse complement strand
GGAGGTCATCTATGCCACCCACTTCCCCAGCGGGCGCCGAGGAGCCTTCGACGCCCTGACCGGCGAGTTCCTGGGCCTTGCCCCCTGGCCGGCGATGGCCTCGGGCGCCGTTATGACAATGACGCCTGTGTCGGCGTTCCCGGAATAATTGAAGGTAAAGTCATAAACCCGGTCACCGTAGTCCGCCCGGACGGATGTCGTGAGTTCCAGCTTCTCTGCCTTGATCAGCCCGGCCCTGATCTCCAGTGCCAGCTCGTGTCCGCCGCCTCCGGCGCTTTTGCATGAGGAGAGAAGCAGAGACGTTACCAGTGTTATCATTAGTGCAAGTGTTTTCACTTGCCGCAATGGAAGATCACCCCATTATGTGTTTGATATGACCGACATTATTGCCTGGGGCAGCATCCTTATGATACTGCTTGCCGTGACTGAATAGTCGCCGTACTGCCCGGCACACATGTCGCCCGCCAGCCCGTGCAGAAAAACAGCCGCAAGGACTGCGTCCTTAAGCGGGAATTTCTGCCCGATGAGCGATGTAATCATACCGGCGAGAACATCCCCTGTGCCGCCCTTGGCCATGGCCGGCCCGCCTGTGGTGTTGATGTAGACGGTGCCGTCCGGCAGCGCCGTTATCGTCCGGTGGCCTTTTAAAACCAGAATGCAGCCGTGGGCTGCGGCAAACCTGCGTGCCTCCTGAAGCCGGCTGCCGCCCGAGAGGTCGGCGCCCAGGCGCCTGAATTCCCCGTCGTGGGGCGTTAGGATAACCGGGCATGTGGCCTCGTCCAATATATCTATATTCCCGGCAACGGCGTTTATGCCATCGGCATCCAGAATCAGCGGCACGCGCGAATTTTTCAAAACGGCGGTGACAATTTCACTGACGGACTGGGACTGACCAAGCCCCGGACCCAACAGGCAAGCGTCCGCCTTATTCAGCTTTTCCAGAATGGCGTAGACGGCGAGCCCCGAGAGCCCTCCATCCGCCGTACACGGCAGCGGAAACGGCATTTCCTCGTCGCACTTGACGGCCGCGATACGGTAGATCGTTTCCGGTACACCGAGAGAGACGAGCCCCGCGCCCGTCATGGATGCGGCCTTGGCGGCAAGGACCGGTGCACCGGAAAAGCCGACGCTGCCTGCAATGATGAGGTCCCGGCCGTAATCGCCCTTGTGGGTGATCTTTTGGCGGCGCGGCAGGGTAATATCACCGGCGGTGACGGCGTAACAGTCTGTTTCTGCGTTGTCGACGAGTTCGCACGGGACGCCGATATCGGCGACGCGGACGTCGCCGCAGCAGGCGCAGCCGGGCTCAATAAAATGACCGGGCTTGGCGGAAGAAAAGGTAACCGTCACGTCCGCCGTGACAGCGCCTCCCAAAACATTTCCGGTGTCGACTTCGACGCCGCTGGGGATATCGGCGGACACAACCCGTGCCGGAGATGCGTTGATGAGCCGGACGGCGTCCAGCGCGCTGCCGCGCAGGTCTGTATTTAAGCCGATGCCGAAAATGGCGTCGATAATGACATCGCAACGGTTGACATAATGCTCAGCGTCCGGGGTCTGCGCAAAATCCTCCACCGTGCCGCCCAGTTCATTAAAGCGCCGCTCCATCTCCCTTGTATCGGGCGTCATTTTATCGCGGCTGCCTGTGAGAAAAACACGGACTGTGAAGCCGTGCTTTAAAAGCAAAGTGCCTGCGGCGATTCCGTCTCCGCCGTTGTTGCCCGTGCCGCAGAACACCGCCGCGCTGCTGTTTTGAGGCGCAAGCTCAATCGCAGCGTCAGCCACTTGCCGGGCGGCATTTGTCATGAGAAGCGTGGAGGGCACGGCGAGTACATCAATGGCATAACGATCCATCTCCCGCATTTGCTCCGAATTCAGGAGTTTCACAATACTGCCTCCCTGAATATTTATGTTAGAAATTGAACACATTATATTTCAATTCCCTGTTTTAGTCAATTTATTGTTGCTATAAACAAAATAATGTGATATATATGTATGATGATATTAATATATCATGGCTATGATCGGGAAAATAGCGCCGAGCTTCACGCGCAGAATGAAGCTTTGGATGCTAAAGAGAGGGGTTGCCGCCGGCTGAAAGCGCCCCGCATTCACCGCGCTTGGTTCGCCCGTGAGCTCCGGCTAATCACCGGCGTATTGTCACGTTACAGACAAAAAAGAGCGCAAGAGTCCGAAACGGCCTCTGGCGAATTTTGGGTGGTACCGCGGAAGTATGTCTTTCGTCCCTATGGGGATGAAGGGCATTTTTGTTTTGCCGTTTAGGCAGAGAAAGACGCCCAGGATATGATAACAAAGAAACATTGATGTAAATACAGGAGTGATACCTACATGAAAGAACAACTGGAAAAACTTAAAATCGAAGCCATATCGGCGGCGGAGGCGGCGTCTGACCGGGCGGCGCTGGAGAGCGTGCGTGTCCGGTTTTTGGGCAAGAAAGGTGAAATTACTGCAATCCTCAAACAGATGGGCGGATTGTCGGCGGAGGAGCGCCCTGTTATCGGGCAGCTGGCCAACCAGGTTCGGGCAGAGATTGAGGAGAGCATCGAAGGGCGGGACGCGCTGATCGCGGAGAAGGAACTGGAAAGCCGGCTGAAAAGCGAAGCTCTGGACGTGACGATCCCAGGGACGAAGGTCAGCATCGGTCACCGCCACCCCATGTCAATCGTTCTGGACGAGGCTAAAGACATCTTTATTGGTATGGGCTTTTCCATTGCGGAAGGACCGGAGGTGGAACTGTCGGTCTACGATTTCGACAAACTGAATATCCCTGTCGGCCACACGGTCCGCGAGTGGCAGGACACATTTTATATCACTGAGGACGAATCCGTTCATCTGCGGTGCCAGACATC
>CAZVLO010000031.1:0-949 GCA_964628265.1 uncultured Papillibacter sp. | reverse complement strand
AGCAAAAGCCGCCCATTCGCATCATTTCGCCGGGCCGCGTGTATCGCAAGGACGACGTGGACGCCACCCATTCGCCCATGTTCCATCAGATCGAAGGCCTCGTCGTGGATAGGGGCATCACCATGGGCGACCTTAAGGGTACGCTCAACGCTCTTGTAAAAAAGCTCTACGGCGAAAATACGGCCACCCGCTTCCGCCCGCATCACTTCCCCTTCACGGAGCCGTCCTGCGAGGTCGACGTGCAGTGCTTCAACTGCGGGGGCAGCGGCTGCCGGGTCTGCAAGGGCGAGGGCTGGATCGAGCTTTTGGGCGCCGGTATGGTCCACCCGAGGGTGCTCTCCGGCTGCGGAATCGACCCGGAGGTCTATTCCGGCTTCGCCTTCGGCATCGGTCTGGAGCGCATGACGCTCCTCCGGTACAGCATCGACGATATGCGTCTGTTGTTCGAAAACGATATGCGTTTTTTAAATCAGTTCTGATGTTATCGTTGTAGGGGCCGATGACCACATCGGCCCGACGGGGTGGCCGATAGGACTGACGGCGGGATGTGGTCATCCCGCCCTACTTCAAAAGAAAGGATAGATTATATGAATCTTTCACGTAAATGGCTGTCTGCCTATACCGATATCAAGGCGTCCTCCAAGGAGTACGCCGATAAAATGACCATGTCCGGCTCCAAGGTGGAGCTGACCCGCGAGCCGTCCGAGGAGATCAAAAATGTCGTCGTCGGGCGGGTGGATAAAATTGAGCACCATCCCGACTCGGACCACCTGTGGGTCTGCCAGGTGGACGTGGGGCAGGGTGAGCCTGTCCAGATCGTCACGGGGGCGCAGAACGTCAACGCCGGTGATCTTGTCCCGGTGGCGCTGCATAAATCACTTCTGCCGGGCGGGAAGAAGATCGAGAAGGGGAAGCTATTTCTTGACATCTTAAAGAGGCCTTAAATATT
>CAZVLO010000030.1:7209-30030 GCA_964628265.1 uncultured Papillibacter sp. | reverse complement strand
TTGAGGTCCCATGCTCAGCTTTTGCTAAACATGGGACCTTTGTCTACAGTCTGAGCTGTGCGCCTTCAGGCGCACAGCTTTTTTAATGCTTAACCAATCCGCTTTGAGGGGGGAAGATATTTTGATCAACCTCGGCGCCATCAAGAATATCTCGCGCGTAAAAAAATGCCCGAGAGGTTCGGTTATTACCGGGGAAGGCCTTACCGGTATGATGTTTGTTATACTTAAGGGTGAGGTCGGCGTTTACACGGATTACAGACTGCCGGGCGCAGAAATGGTCAAAGTGCTCAACGCCGGGGATTTCTTTGCCGACACCGGGCTCCTTCAGGACAAGCGGGCTGCCTATACCACCGCCGCGCTGAGCGAGGCGATTGTCCTGCCCATCGAAAGAAGCTCCTTTCACGAGTTTCTTCAGGAAGAAACCGCACTGACCTACGAAATCATCAGGGAGCTCTGCCTGCGTCTCGAGCAGACCGGTACAGCTCAAAAAGATCCGGCTGCCTTTGAAGCCGGCGAAAAGTGTGATACCGGAAAGAAGCCCGACGTGAAAGACGCGGCAGAAGCCGAAAAAGAATCCCAGACGCCGATGAAGACCGGTAAAAAACCGGAAGCCACGCCGAAGAGTGCTTCAGCTGCCGCCGGTACCCGATTCAGTCTTTTCCCGGAAGAACACGGCAGTTATGAGCTTCTCCTCAACAGTAATGACACAGCGCGTTTTATGAACAAATCCCACGTCTGCCCCGTATGCGGCGGCGAATTCGAAGCTCTTGCCATCAGGCCGTCCAAGCTTGTCCTGGCTTCCACCGACGCCGATCTGCGCAGCCGTTACAAGGGAATAGAGCCGCTTTATTATGAGGTTCTGACATGCCCGCACTGTCTGTACAGCGCCCTGCCGGATGTCTTTGATATCCCGGATAAGCCGAAGCAGGCGATCCTGCGAGAGCTGGAGACGGTAAAAAACACCGTCGTTATCCGTCAGGATACCGGGAGGGATACCGATTCTGTCTTTGCCGGCTTCTATCTGGCGCTGTTCTACGCGCCGTTCAGCTTCTCGAAGCACCAGCTTGTTTCCGGCAGACTGCTGCACAAGCTCAGCCGTGTCTATCAAGACGCGGGCGATGAGAACATGGAAAAGCAAACTGCCCAAAAGGCACTGGATAACTATCTGTACGCTTATGAACAGATCGGTATTTCACCGCTTCAGGAGCAGCAGATATGCATCCTCATGGGTGAGCTCTATTTGAAGCTGGGTGACCTGAAAAACGCCGCTGCTTTCTTCTTCAAAGGGAAAACATCAAAAAACAGCGCACCAGTACTTAAGCAGCATGCTGACAACCGGATTTATGATATCCGCGAGATGGCCTCTGCCAGCAAGTAAACCGTTACGAGGAAAAAAGCTGAGGGGCAGACATAGGTCTGCCCCTGCTTCATTGTGCGGCTCGTTCCCCCAGAGGGCAGACACGAGGTTTGCCCCAACGGAAATGTGGATATCTTATCCCTCGTACAATCCCCGGAGCAGCTCAATCTCCTGCGCGTATCCCTCCAGCTCGTTGGGGGTCTCCAGATAAAAGGGCAGATGCCTCAGGCGCGGGTGGTTGATGACGGATTTCAGAACGTCAATACCCAAAGAGCCGTTCCCGATGGTCTCATGCCTGTCCTTATGACTGGAGAAGGGGTTTTTGCTGTCGTTTAAATGGATTGCCCGCAGCCGCTCCAAACCGATGACGCGGTCGAATTCAGCCAGGATGCCGTCCAGATCGCCTGCGATGTCGTACCCGGCGTCGTACACGTGGCACGTGTCTAAGCAGACGCCCAGCTTTTCACTGAGCATTGTTTTGTCTATGATTGCTTTAAGCTCTTCGAATCTTCCGCCGATCTCGGAGCCCTTGCCGGCCATTGTCTCCAGTAACACAAGCGTCGTCTGCTCCGGATAAAGCACCTCGTTGAGAAGCTCGGCAATCATGTCGACACCGGCCTCCACCCCCTGGCCCACATGGCTGCCCGGGTGAAAATTATACATATTGCCGGGGAGATACTCCATCCGGCGGATATCATCCGCCATCGTCTCACGGGCAAACTGGCGGAGATGCGCCTTTTCCGCGCAGGGGTTCAGCGTATAGGGCGCGTGGGCGAGAAGCTCCGCGATCCCGTGCTCTTTTGCCAGCGCCTGATACGCCGCGATATCCTTTTCATCAATGGCCTTTGCGGCGCCGCCCCGGGGATTGCGCGTAAAAAACTGAAAGACATTGGCGTTTATTTTAACGGCGTCTTTCCCCATGGCGAGATAGCCGTTGGACACAGAGAGATGGCAGCCGATTTTAAACATAGAAATTTCCTTTCTCCTTATCATGTTTATCATGTTGGAAAGTATAGTATCATATATCAATGAAAAAGTCATTGTGCTCATATACAGCCAATGTTAAAATATATATACTGCGGTATATCATTTAGATGCGGAGGATACCCATGAGAGAAATCACCTGTGCCGACATTGCCGACGCTGTTGAAACGCTGTGCATTGAGGCGGCCGTCCATCTGCCGCCGGATATGTGTGCGCTTTTGGAGCAGGCCGCCGAAAATGAAATATCACCCGCGGGGGCAGCCGCGCTGAACGATATTGTGCAAAACTTCAAGCTGGCAGCCTCGTCCGGGCTCCCGATCTGCCAGGATACCGGTATGGCCGTTGTTTTTGCGGACATCGGACAGGAGGTGCATATCACAGGCGGCTTGTTTGACGACGCGGTCAATGAGGGCGTCCGTCGGGGCTATATAAACGGATATCTGCGGAAATCCGTCGTCAAAGACCCGCTTCGCCGTGAGAATACGGAGGACAACACGCCGGCAGTCATCCATGTCCGGTTAACGGAAGGCGACAGTCTTTCACTCACCGTCGCGCCAAAGGGCTTCGGCAGTGAAAATATGAGCGCAATGCGCCTGTTTCTCCCGTCGGACAGCATCGGGACTATTGAGGATTTTATCGTCGAAACGGTCTCGCAGGCGGGTTCCAACCCATGCCCGCCCGTCGTTCTGGGCGTCGGCCTCGGCGGAACAATCGAGCAGGCGGCCCTGCTGGCAAAACGCGCACTGCTGCGGGATATGACAGTCAATAATAATGACGCTTTCTATGGTGATATGGAAAAGCGTATCCTGGAGAAGATCAACCGGCTCGGTATCGGGCCGCAGGGCTTCGGCGGCCGCAATACAGCGGTAAAAGTAAATATCGAGACTTATCCGACACATATCGCCGGTTTGCCCTGTGTCGTTAATATGAGCTGCCATGCGACGCGTCATGCCGGGTGCGTTCTATAAAAAATATATAAACAAATGTATCATATTCATATAAAGCGTGGTATAATTTTCACATGGAGGACAAGACGCACAGCAGCCATTTTATTCTAACACTAATAAGAAGGAGATGACTCGAATGAAATTCACGTTTACCGAGAAGAAGGTACAGATCTCAGATGAGCTCCGTGAATACGCGGAGAAAAAAATCGGAAAGCTGGACCGTTTCTTTAAAATCGAGTCGGAGGCGTTCATCACTTTCGGAATTGAAAGAGGCCGCCACAAAGCGGAGATCACGCTCAAAAACAACGGTATCTTTTACCGTGTTGCCGAGGTGACAAGCGATATGTATGCCTCAATCGATTCAGCCATCGCGGCTATCGAAAGTCAGATACGCAAAAACAAGACGCGCCTTTCAAAGAGGCTCCGTGACGGTGCTCTGGAGCGCGAAGTCAAACCAGCCGTCGGTTACGTGGCGGAAAATGAAGATGAGCAGGATTTTAAAGTTATCCGGACGAAGCGTTTCCCGATCAAGCCGATGGCAGTCGAGGAGGCTATTCTGCAGATGAATCTGCTGGATCATGAATTTTTCGTATTCAGGAACCATGACAACCAGGACACCTTCTCCGTTGTTTATAAACGCAATAACGGCGGTTACGGTTTAATAGAGAGTACAGATTGATATTGCAGACATCTGATCAACTCAATAATTACGGGGAGCAATTTTTTGCTCCCCTTTATAAATTCTTCTTGACCCTCACGTTACGTGATCGTTTATGGTATACACAAGGGAGGTGAAATTATGAAACTTTCAGTCAGCGAAACATCAAAGCTGATGGGTGTCAGCGTGCGCACGCTGCATTATTACGACGAGATCGGCCTCTTGAAACCGTCGGAAAAATCCGAAGCCGGCTACAGGTTTTACGACGAAAAGAACCTCGCGGTTCTCCAGCAGATTCTGTTTTACCGCGAGCTTGAGCTGCCGCTGAAGGAGATCGTTCATATCCTTTCACAGCCCGATCACGACCAGAAGACAACCCTGACAAGCCATCGTGAGCTGCTGCTCTTGAAGCGGCGGCATATTGAGGATCTGTTGAGTCTGGTTGATGAAACGTTAGGAGGTAATGAAAACATGAGCAAGGGCAAGTTTGCTTTTGCCGATTACGAGGAGGCAAAAGACAAGTATACAGCGGAGGTGAAAGCCCGCTGGGGGCAAACGAAAGCCTACAGGGAAAGCGAGGAAAAAAACAACAAGCGCACACCGGATGAGACGGCGGCCGTTATGAACGAGGCCGGCGGGATATTTGAGGCGTTTGCCGGCCTGAGATACGATTCACCGGACGACCCGAAGGTCCAGACGCTCGTGAAGCGCTGGCAGGCATTCATAACGGATAATTTCTACGCATGCACCGATGAAATGCTCTCCAGCCTTGGCGAGATGTACGTGACAGACAGCCGCTTTACGGAGAACATCGACCGATGCGGCGAAGGAACGGCGCAGTTTATGTCAGAAGCAATTAAGGTTTACTGCGCAAGCGGGCAGGAATAGGGCGGCTGTATAGATTATTTCATTACGTTTCCCGGAGCCGTTAAGCGGACCATGGCCGCGGCTTCACTGCCGCGGCCGTGATGATCTGTTTTCTCGTGACTCAGCTCTCCATCTGCTTTCCCAGGAATCCCGCGACGGTCTGCGCGAGCTTGTATTCCACTTCCCCAAGCGTCTTGTCACCCTCGGAGAAGAAAACGACGCAACCCATGACATCACCTTCTGAGATAATCGGCGCCGCCGTCTCAATGATATATTTGTCACCTGAGTCAACAGACATTCCCTTTTCGCCGGCTTTGCGCTGATAAAGCCGCCGTGCTTCCATAAGCTGCTCCAGATCACTGCTGATATGCTTGTCCACCAGTTCTCTCTTTGGGACGCCGCTTACCGATATATAGGTGTCCCTGTCGGCTACCGCCGCGCAGCAGCCCGCTGTCTTGAAAAGTGTTTCACATATTTGACTGGCGCTTTCCGACCATTCCCCCATAGGCGAGTATTTTTTGAATATCACTTCTCCGTCTTTTTCCGTATATATCTCCAGGGGATCGCCCTCTCGTATTCGCATAGTTCGGCGGATCTCTTTTGGAATAACAACGCGACCAAGATCGTCAATACGGCGCACAATTCCGGTTGCTTTCATAGTAATGACCCTCCCTTGTTTTAACAACAATAGTATCCTCAGTATTATTCTGACTATTCAGCGCTTCCCTGTTTACCGCATATTGCCATGCTGCAAAAAGCCCGTATAATCCGTCGGTAGTTTATGATACAATACGTTAAAAACCGATCCTTGCTGCAGGGGGAATTTGCGCGAATGTACGCTATTTTATGCCAACCGGGTCACAACCGGGTTTATTTCGAGCAAGCAAAATATTTCTTCGTCAATGAACTGACGATAGCCGCTTCAAGAATATCTGCCAGTATCGGCGATATCAAACTCACGCGTATTGCAGGCATCGACTATCTAATGTTTAATTGCAAAAAAGAGCTCTCAGACGCCGATTTGATGATTTTGAGCCGGCTGTCATTTTCATTTGCGTTGTTCATATTCAGGGGCGGCGTTTTTGAACCGGTGGAGCTGACGCCGTTTTATTTCATCGATCCGAATATCAGCAGGATGCTTAAATATACCGGCAAGACAAACGAAGTTTTTACGCGGCTTTTAATCAACGTGGCCGTCTTCTCTTCGGATTTTGATCCGGCGGGCGGCATCCGCCTTCTCGACCCGATTGCCGGAAAGGGCACGTCGCTGTACGACGGTCTGGTTTGCGGCTATGATGTCTGCGGCATCGAGATCGGGGACAAAGCCGTAACGGAGACATATCATTTCCTTAGGAAATATCTGGAGACCGAAAAATACAAGCACACTGTGAAGCAGGAGAAGATCAGCGGCACCAACAAATCCTTCACCGCGCTCCGTTATCATTTCGACATCGCCAGATCAAAAGAAGCGGTAAAAATCAAAGAGTCCCGGGAGTTTGAAATCATCTCCGGGGATGCGCAGAACGCGGATAAGTTTTATAAGAAAAATCAATTCAACATCATTGTCGGCGACCTGCCCTACGGCGTGCAGCATGGCAATGTCACAAACGAAAAGCAGTCTCAGTTCACACGGAACCCGAAACTGCTGCTGGAGGGCTGCCTGCCGGTCTGGAAAAACGTGCTGGCCAAGGGCGGGGTCATTGCCCTTTCCTGGAACACCTTCGTCCTGAGCCGCAAAGAAATGCTCGGGCTCTTTGAAAAAAACGGCTTTGAGATATGCACCGGCGACGCCTACAGCTTTGAGCATCGGGTGGATCAGGCAATAAAAAGGGATATCATAGCAGCGAAGAAATAAGAAGCGGGAGAATCGTCTCCCGCTTCACTTTTTCATGTCTTTTTCTATAATGTCCGCCAGTTTTTCAACATCATCCAGCCCCAGACAAGGCGTCTTTGTCTCAATCGGTACGTCGGTCATGATGACAAGGCATTCCTCAGGCGGGAGCGGCAGCGGCTTCATGTTATCCCGGCGCTGCAGGGCGATCTTCGGCCACGGGCCGTGTTTATAACCCTCCGTCAGGATGATGTCCACATCTGTGATTCGGTCAATAAGTTCGTCAATGGGTACAAATCTGTTTAACATGACGGCTGCTTTCGTCTGTGAGGCGACGACGGTCACCTCCGCGCCGGCTTTTGTCAGGCGCCAGCTGTCCTTCCCCTCATGGTCTATGTTGAACTCATGGGCGTCATGCTTGATGACAGCTGTGCGGAAACCCCGGCGTTTCAGCTCGGGAATGAGCTTTTCAAGCAATGTTGTTTTGCCTGTGTTGGAATAGGCGGTGATGGAATAGACAGGTATTGTTGTCATATTGTCCGCTCCCGAAAAATAGTATCAAATAATTTATTTTTTAGAATGCGTCTGCTCCAGGTATCCGGCAAACGCCGCGACTGCGGGATTCTCCTGATCCTCATGCCAGAAGCATTGCAGATCCTCGGTCTTACCAATGGGGTAGCAGAGGAGCTCACTGTGCAGGCTCATCCGGCTGAGCATCGTTGACACGAGCACACCCTGGCCGAATTCCGTCGCCATGTAAGCAGACTCAATGTTGGGAGAAATAATGATCTCAGAAGGTGTAAAACCCAGCTCGCGGCACTGCCGCCGCGCTCTCGTCCGGCTTTCAGCCGGTGGCCGCTGGATCGTTACCACTATGATAAACGGCTCGGTTTTGAAGTCCCTGGCCGCTGCGCCCTCTTTTGCTCTCGGATTATCCGGTGAGACAAGAAGAACCAGCGGCGTTTCAAGTATCTTCATTTTTTTAATGCCGGTCCCCTTGGGAGCAAACTCTGCATACGTAATAATAAGGTCGAGCTTTCTCTGCATGAAAAGCTCAATGAGCTTGAACTGTGAGTGCATTTCTCCGATAAAGCGCTGGTCGGGGTTTTCCTGCTTCAATTCTCTTACGGCATCGCTGATCTGTGTGGATATCTCGAGCCATTCCAGGTATCCGATGCGCAGGGAGTTGAACGTGGCATTGTAGTATTGCCTCGTTTTTTCAGTGACCGCATGGAATTCCTCATCAAATTTGGAAAACAGCTCGTAAAAATATTCGCCGGCTTTTGTCAGCATGACATAATGATGCGTCCGGATAAAAAGCTTGAAGCCAATGTCTTCTTCAAACTTTGCGATATACTTGCTGACCGATTGCTGCGTCATGAACATGAGCTTGCCTGTTTCCGTAAAACTGAGAGTTTTTGCGAGTGTCAAAAAACATCTGACGGCGGTTTCGTTTATCAATGCCACACCCCCTGTACGCTATTTCAGAATTATTATATCTGTCGCTGCCCGGGATATCAACTGATCCGGCCACCCAGCCGCTCTTTCCCGCCGGCTATCAAACCAATCAGGCAGACGATCAGGCTGAAGGCAAGCCCGACAAAAAGCGGGTCAAACGTAAATACCTTCCAGATGCCGAATATCAGGACGATAATCGGGCCTCCCGCGATGGAAACCAGCGCATAGCTGCTTTTGACTCTGTTTTTGAAAAACAGTGCCAGCATAAGCGGCATAAACATGACCGCACCCCGAAGTCCCATAGACATATAGGCAAAGCTTTGGATGGCTGTCTTCCCCAGGACGGAGGCGAGAACAACGGCAAGCGCCAGAACAATGACGATCCAGAGTCTGGACAGCATAAGCTCTCTTTTGGCGTCGGGCGCCTTTTGGGAAAAACTCTTGACAATATCATCATTGATGATGGCGCTGATGCCCAAGGCCAGTCCGGCACCGGTGCCGACAACGGCAAAAAGGAGCGTCGCCAGCATCACACCGCTCAGGAAAGGCGGCATATGATTCAGGATGAACTCCGTCAGCGCAAGCGAGGTGTTCCCGGCGACAGTCGGATTGTTCACGGCACGCATATAAAGGCCCACCATAATACCGCCGATGCCCACCGGCGGTATCATCAAGGCGCTGATGAACGCGCCGGTCCGGGCGGCCCGGTCAGATTTACCGCACATGACGGCCTGCCCGTAGGTCTGGGTTGTCAAAACACCGAAAATCAAAGAGACGCAGGCACCGGCATCGAGGCCGAAGCCGCGGGAGAACAGTCCGAAATTTTGGCGGAGCCCGCGCACAGAGTCAAGGAACGCACCCAGGCCGTTTGTCAAAACAAGTACCGTAATGGCGCAGAACACGACTGTAAAATACAGCAGAACCAGCTTAAGTACGCCGACGAGTCCGGCACCTTTGATACCGCCTAGCGTCACATAGACCATCATCAGGAGCGCCGCGATAATCAGCGCGGGAACCGTGCCCACTGCGGGCGCGATGATGACGATAACCGCCACCGCGGATAATAGCTGGGAGAGAATATTGATAAAAATACCGACGGAGGAGAGGACCGAAGCCAGCCGACCGGCGGTCTGACCGAATTCGTCGCGCACAATACCGACAAGGGTGGTGCAGCCGGCGCTCCGGTATGATTTTACAAAGCCGACCGCCAGAATCAGCGAAGCGATACCTCCGCCAAGCGTAAACCACCAGGCCGAAAGGCCGTATGTGTAGGCAAGCTGTGCTGTGCCGACTGTCGACGAGCCGCCGACCAATGTGCCCATAATCGTGCCGGCTACAATTAAGGCTCCGCTTTTGCCGCCGCCCGTGATGAAATCCGACGCGTTTTTGACGCGTGTACCGGCATAGACCGACAGGCCAATAAAGACGGCAAGCGTCGCCGCAATGCCGACGATTGTAAATGTATTCATTCTTTGATCATTCTTTCAATCTTTTCAGGGATAATGAGATCGGCGTCTGTTTTGGAAACGACATCCTCAACTGTGACGCCGGGAGCGAACTCCTCCAGTACGAGTCCCTCTGCCGTGCGGTGAATCACGCACAGCTCCGTCACGATATAGTCAACCTCCCCGGCTGCCGTCAGAGGAAGCGTACATTTCTTAAGGATTTTCGGATTTCCCTTTTTATCGCAGTGCTCCGTCATGATGATGACCTTACGGGCACCGGAAACAAGATCCATCGCACCGCCCATTCCGGCCACGGTCTTGCCGGGCACTGTCCAGTTGGCAAGATTGCCCTCCTGGTCTACCTCATAAGCGCCCAGGACCGTAATAGCAACGTGTCCTCCGCGGATGAGCCCAAAGGACGTGAAGCTGTCGAAACAGCAGCCGCCTGATCGCAGAAGCGAAACGGCGCCTGACGCGTCAACGATATTGGGGTCGAATTCATGGCCTTTATCGGGCGAGCCCGTCAGGCCAATAACACCGTTTTCCGAGTCTACCCAGACGTCAATGCCCTCGGGTATATAGTTCAGGCACTGTGTTGGCATGCCGATGCCGAGATTGACCAGGTCGCCGTCTTCAAAGAATCTGGCTGTTCTGTAGGCAATTAGGTCTCTGCCTTGTAGTTCCATATCCTTTTTCCTCCTTAAGCCTGTACAATCATATCGACAAGGCAGCCCGGCGTGTGGATAACGTCGGGATCAAGCTCGCCGACCTCAACAATCTGCTCTGCCTCAACAATGACAAAATCCGCTGCGGTGGCAAATATCTGGTTAAAATTGCGCGCTGTCCTGCGGTAGACGAGGTTGCCCATCCTGTCGGCCTTCCAGGCGTGTATAATCGCTACATCGGCACGCAGGGCCTTTTCCAGCAGGTATTCATCCCCATCGACCTCAATGACCGGCTTCCCCTCAGCCACAGGGGTGCCGAGGCCGGTGGGTGTCAGAACGCCGCCAATACCGGCACCACCGGCTCTTACGCGTTCGCAGAGTGTGCCCTGAGGCACAAATGTAACACTTAACTCCCCGGCGACAACCTTTTCAACGGTTTCCGTATTGCTGCCGATGTGAGAGCATGTAATATGTCTGATGCGGTTTTCGTGGACCAGAAGGCCGATGCCGCGCCCTCTGACGCTGGTATTGTTCGATATGACATCAAGGTTTTTAAACCCATTATCGATGATGCCCTTTATGATCGTTTCCGGCACACCGACATTGACAAACCCAGGTATCAGGATTGTCATGTCATCTCGGAGTTTTTCCATTGCCTTGTCAATGGATACTACTTTGTCCATAGGATTCAGCCTTCCTTTCCTGTGCTAAAACTCCGGGTATCCAACGGATGCAAAGCATCCGTATGGATACCCGGAGCATCATATCTTTTCTACGTTAAGCTTTAAAGGTTGTCTCGTATGTCTTCTCATCGCGCAGACAGTTGCGGGTGATGCCAAGAATAGCTCTGGCGTCATCTGCCGTCGCGATTTCGCGGCCGGAAAGCTTCGAGAGCTCCACAGCACGCTCAACCAGCATGAGGTTGGTGGCGATGACACCCTTTGAATAGTAGATGTTATCTTCCAGACCGACGCGGAGTCCGTCGCAGCCGAGAGCCAAGCCGGCCAGCATCATGGGCATATGAGCCCTGCCGATGCCTGATACGGACCAGGTGGAACCGGCCGGGAGCTTGCTGGAGGCAAAGGCAAGATATTCAGCCGAGCCGGGCATGGCACCGCCGACACCCATGATGAACTGGATGTGGGGCGGCTGGGGGATATTATGCTTGTTGACATAATACATAACGCTGTCCAGATGGCCGGTGTCGAACACTTCAAATTCCGGCTTGATATCATGCTTGACAACTTCCTGGCCCAATAAGTTCAGGAAACGGGGGCTGTTCTCAAAGATATAGCTGTTTGCCCAATTGATGGTGTTGGGATCAAAGGAGCACATCTCGGGCTTAAGGGCGCTCAGGTGCTGCAGGCGCTTGTGATCTTCATACTCGCCGCCGGAGGTGGTGAGGTTGATGATGATGTCAACGCCGGCTTTTTGGCAGGCCTCACGCGTCATCTCCACAGCTTCCGTGAACTTTTGGAGGCTCATGGACTTGTAACCGATTTCCATGACGCCGTTAACTTCCTTGTCCTCACGGACGTGGATATGGGCGACTGATGCACCGGCCTTGGCGCATTCGACAATCTGCTGGGATAGCTCCTCCGCGGTGTATGGGACAGTGGGTGCCTGGCTCTTTTTTGTTCCGGCGCCGCACAGGCAGACCTGGATAATAACTTTATTTGTTTTGGACATGTTATTGTCTTCCTTTCAGTTTAACATTTAGACCGGATCGTCCATGAATTTCTTCGTGAGCTTGAACACCTCGAAGAGCTGCTTGTCGCGTTTGGCCAGAAGTGCCTGTTTGTCGACATCGGTGTAATCGTAGAAGCCCTTGCCTGTTTTAAATCCCAGTTCGCCCTTTTCAAGGTGTTCGGCCAGCGTCACCGGCATATCGACCTCAGGCGGCATGGTATAGCTCTTGTTTTTGAAATTATTGGCCGTCATGTCGAGCCCGCCGAAGTCGGCGCGCTTGCACAGGCCGAGAACGACTGCGCGGGGGATAAAGCTTGTTTTAACCGCCTTGTCAATATCTTCCGGTGTGCAGTAGCCGTTGTCCAGGAGATAGAAAAGTTCCTGATTAATGCACATCTGCATACGGTTGGCGATATAGCCGCGGATAAACTTTTTCATGAGAACGGCTGTTTTGCCGCACTTCTCCAGGAGCTCAACGGTGATGTCGGCATAAACCTGGGGCGCCTTTTCGCCTTTTACGACTTCAACCAGCGGAATCAGCTGGGCGGGGGAATACCAGTGGGCAATAACCATCTGGTTCAGCCTGTTCTCGGGGACGAGCTCAAAGACATTGAGGCCTGATGTATTCGATGCGATGATGCAGTCGTCCTTGACGTATTTGTCGACCTCGGTAAACAAATCCTGCTTTGCCTGCTTATTTTCAACAATCGTCTCCTGAATAAAGTCGGCGTCACGGATGGCGTCTTCAACTGTAAGCGCAAAACTAACCAGCCCGTAAGTTTCTTCAAGCTTGTCGGCCGCCAGAAGCTCTTCTTCAACAAAGGTCTGGAGACTTTTGTACAGTGTCTCTTTCGCTTTTTCTCTTGTGGCTTCGCTTCTCGTCCACATGGTCACTTTATATCCGCCCATGGCGAACATCTGCGCAATACCCGGTCCCATTGTGCCCGCGCCAAGCACGGCGATTTTCTTGATATCATTAATTGAATTCATTTATTTACCCTCTTTTATTATTTCGCCTCACAAGATAGACTTGTGAGGCGAAAATTGATTCTTCAGAGCTTAGAAGGAACCTTCTTCCCAGGCGACGAGCCGGACAAACCCGCCGTCGGCCATTTCGCAGCGGAACGGGAAGGCTGCGATGATCATGCGCCTGCCGGTGCAGTCGTCAATGTCGCCGCCGGCGTTCTCTACTGTGCAGCAGCCTGCCTGCATAAAGAGGCGGTGGCAGGGCTCATAATCCGGGAATTCAACCGTGGGATCCTTTCCGGTCGCTTTGCGGTACGCTGTGTCAAGCCAGGGCATCTGCTCCTTGAGAGGATGGTGCCACAGGGGAGCGTCCGTCGCGCCCCAGGTACCGGAGATGCCTTTAATCTTCTTCTCGTGGATGAGCCAGTTGGCAACTTCGGGACCCATGCCGGGGTAATAGTTATAGTATTTGTCGTTATTCTTTCTCCAGTAGTGCTGGAAGCCGGTGTTGACGACGACCCAGTCGTTCTCACGGATTTCAAGGCCGTCCTTCTTGCAGGCTTTTTCGAAATCCGAGGGCTTCAGCTCATACCAAAGGCCGTCCTCAAAGCCTGTCTTCCATTTTGCTTCAAATTCGTCTTTCAGGTGGCGCATATCGAGGATGACACCCGTACCGACGCAGTACTCAAGGGGAATCTCGTTGAGCGAATAACCGTTGCGCTCGCGGTCAACCTCCTCCTCGTGGAGAACGTGATTCGGAGCGTCCATGTGGGTGGCGGCGTGCAGCGTGCCGGTGTAGGTCATGGTGCGCTTATGGAAGCGACCGAGGTACTGTCCGCGGGGGAAGACAAGGTCCTGGCGCGGGCCGGGGAAAGGCCACAGCGGCGTGTCGACACCCCAGGGGTGGGACAGGTCGTAGATCTTCGTCATCTTTGTCCTGTCGAGATGCATCTTATTCTTGTCCAGCGGCATATAGGCCATGTGAATAACCTCCAATAATTTAGTGTTGTGTGTATATCAAGTATACATATACCTGTTTGTAATTGTAAACCTTGGAATCATCCCAAAGTCAAGGGTTAATCTATTTTTTATTGGACTTTCCCATAAAAACAGATATAATATTTACATGTTTCCGAGTTTTAGTCATGGTATACATTCCAAAGAGCGATTTTCGCAGCTGTGCACTTGAGAAGGGGGGGCTGGACTGTGCGCTATAAGATCGGTGATGTCGCGAGAATTCTGGGAATTTCGCCCGATCTGATCCGGTATTACGAGGAAAAAGGCGTCGTTTCGCCTCACAAGGATCCGTATAATAATTACAGATATTACGATACGTGGGATATAAACTTCCTCATTGACTGTCTCTGGTATAAAAACTTCGGCTTCGGCATCGAGCGGATATCACATATCGTCTCCCAGAACACCTATGACGAGCTGATCACGGACCTCTCCGCCAAGGGTGATGAAATCCTTGAAAACATCCGCTATCAGGAGCTTCTCCTGCACCGAATCCGAAAATATACCGAGATATTAAAAAATCTGCCCGGCTATATCGGCAAGTGCGATATCCGGCGCAGCGCCGGGTTTGTCCGTTACTTAAACCGTTACAACACGTCATATGACAACGATTCCGAGCTCCAGACGCTGTCCCGTCAGTGGCTGAAGTACATGCCCTTCTCCCGCCGGTATTTTGAGGTCCCCGAGGACGGACTCATAGGCGAAGGCGACGATTACGCCTGGGGATTCTCCATCGGTATGAAGTATGTTAAAAAGTTTAACATCGACATTAATCCGCCCCTGAAGCGCATGCCTTCGCGGCTGTGCTTACATTCAGCCTTTACCAGTACAGGCAAAGACAAATTTACAGCGCGCCATCTGGATTTCATCATGGAATACGCCGAGAAGAACGGCCTTGAGGTCGACGGCTGCGCCTTCGGAAACCTGGCGTGCAGCGTCATTGACAAGGGTGAAATCACCGGTTTTTTTGAAGTGTGGCTGCCGATTAAGGAGAAATAATTCTGTAGGGGCGGATATGGAATCCACCCCTACACTGTTGACTGAATACGGGCGGATATGGAATCCGCCCCTACAGAAAAAAGGTTAATTATGTGAAAACGTTTGACAAGATTTACGACATAGTCCGGCAGATTCCCCGGGGGCGGGTCACGACGTATGGGCAGATCGCCCGTTTACTCGGCACCCATGTCAACGCAAGAGTTGTCGGTTATGCCATGAACGGCTGCCCTGAGAATGCCGAAGTGCCATGTCACCGCGTCGTCAACCGCTTCGGTGGTTTGGCCGACGCGTTTTTACCGTCGGGGAAAGAGACGCACCGGCTGCTGCTGGAGATGGAGGGTATTGAATTCCTTCCCGATGGCAATGTAGACCTTGAGCGGTTTATTTGGGATGGGGAGGACACGTACTAATCTGCGAACCTATCTAACCTCCACAAAATCCGCCGCGGTGATGCCGTCCTCGGTTACAACGCAATCCAGAGCCAGAATATTGACGCCCGCCCGCCCGGCATCACGCATGGCGTCCCCGAACGCTACATGCGTGACCCAGTTCGGCTCCAGAAAACGCACGCCCTTCATCTGAATGATAAAGACCGCGTAAGCGTCATATCCCGCTTCCACGGCAGCGGTCAGCTCCCGCAGATGCCTGACGCCACGCTCTGTGGGCGCGTCTGGGAAGCGGGCGATCCCCTCCTCCTCCAGCGTGACGCCTTTGACTTCAATGAGGCAGCGGCGTCCGTCCGCTTCGATGTAGAAGTCAAAGCGCGACGCGCCGAAACGGTACTCCGGCCTGATAAGCGTGATGTTCCGGAATAGCCCGCTGCTGCGTATCCATTCGGCAAAGACCTTATTCGGCGCGGAAGAGTCAATATTGACGAGGCGCTCACCCTTACGGACTGCGATCAGGTCAAATTGAGTCCTGCGGGGGTTTGGCGCGTCTGGGATACCGCGCCCTACGTCCTGTACCAGTACGGATGCGCCGGGGAGCAGCAGCTCCCGGCAGCGGCCCGTGTTTTTGACATGGCAGACTTCACGTTTGCCGTCAATTTCAATATTGGCTATAAACCTGTTGGGGCGGTCCAGAAAAACCGCCCGTTTGATATTATCATAGGTCATGTTTGCATGCTTCTCCCCGGTGGATATACAGAGCTATAATCGTCTTTATTGCGAAAAAGCCCTGCCTCAAGGCAGGGCTTTCGCAATTATTTCTTAGCCGATTGCGGTGAGGCCGCCGTCGGGATAGAGGATGTTGCCGGTCATGAAGTCGGAAGCGGGGGCGGCGAGGAAAAGTGCTGTGCCTACAATATCCTCGGGCTGGCCCATCTTGCGCATGGGGTTGCCTTCGCCCTGCTGCTTCAGGTACTGCTCAACAGAAATTCCGGCATCCGCAGCGCGCTTCTCGAACACAGAGACCATCATCGGGGTCGCCGTGATGTTCGGGCCGAGCGCGTTGACAGTTACGCCGAAGGGGCCGAACTCGGAGGCCAGCTGCTTTGTCAGCATATCGACGGCACCCTTGGTGGCGCAATAGCCGGCGTTGCCCGAGCCCTTCGTCGCGATCTTGCCGCGGACGGAGGAGAGGTTGATGATTTTGCCGTAGCCGTTCTCTTTGAAGTGACGGCCGAAGTGCTTGGCGGTGATCATAAAGCTTGTGATGTTGGCGTCGAGCATCTGACGGAAGGTGTCGATGTCAAAGTCCAGCGCGTCCTGCTTCTTGTTGAAGCCCTGGGCGTTGACAAGAATCGTCACCTTGCCGCCCAGCTGCTTTTTCGCGTCCTCGACGAGAGCTGCGACCTGCGCCTCGTTTGTCGCATCGGCGACGCTGTAGCAGACAGCGATACCGGTGACGGTTTTAATTTCATCCTGAGCTTTCTTAAGGGATTCTTCCTTGCGGCTGGAGATAAGTACTTTGGCGCCCGCTTCGACCAACCCTTGGGCGATCGCCTGACCAAGCCCGCCGGCACCGCCGACGACGACGGCCGTTTTTCCGGTTAGATCAAAAAGTTTGCATGACATAATATTTGCTCCTTTCAAAACTATATTGAACGCTTCAGAGGATATATGTCTGCCGGGGCCTGAGACGCGGCGGCAGGCATTTTGCTTTAATCGCACATCTCGATGATAGTTGCCTGGCCCATTCCTCCTGCGATGCACAGTGTCGCGAGACCGTATTTCAGGCCGCGGCGCTTCATCTCATACATCAAAGTAACGAGAATCCGGCAGCCGGAGGAGCCGACCGGATGGCCCAGGGCGATAGCGCCGCCGTTGACGTTGATGATATCCATCTTGTCTTCCCAACCGAGCTGCTTGATGCAGCCGAGGGACTGAGCAGCGAAAGCTTCGTTCAGCTCGATGAGCTGAATGTCGTCCATGGTGAGACCGGCATCTTTCAGCGCCATAGGCACCGCGTAGACGGGGCCGAGGCCCATCGTCCGGGGATCGGCGCCGGCGACTCCCATACCGATAATCTTGCAGATGGGCTTCAGACCCAGCTCCTTTGCTTTTTCCGGTGTCATAAGCATGCAGACGGACGCGCCGTCGTTGCGGCCGGAGGAGGAAGCGGCGGTGACGGTGCCTGTGAGGGCGTCGTCATTCCACAGTCTGCCCTTTTCATCCTTTTTGATATTAAAGCAGGGCTTCAGCTTTGCCAGGACTTCCATGTTTGTATCACGCTTCGGGAACTCGTCGGTATCGAAGATAACGGGGGGCTTTTTGCGGCCCTGCGGCACGCTGATGGGAACGATTTCTTCCTTGAAGCGGCCCGCGTCGATGGCGGCGATGGCACGTTTCTGGCTTGTAAGGGAGAACTCGTCCTGTTCCTGGCGGGTGATCCCCAGCTCAAGAGCGACATTCTCCGCAGTGGCGCCCATGTTGTAGCGACCGTAGGTCTCCTGCGGCTGGCTCTGGAACTGCCCCTCGGTCAAGGCGTCGACGAATTCCACATTGCCGGTGCCGACACCCCAGCGGGCGTCACGAAGGTAAAATACGGCGTTGGACATGCTCTCGGTGCCGCCCGCAAGGACGACATCGGCATGGCCGGTCATTATCTCCATCACACCGTTCTGAACGGCGGTCATCGCAGAAGCGCACTGACGCATGACAGTGTATGCGGGAACCATATCGGGAATACCCACCCGCAGGGCGGCGACGCGGGCGATGTTGGGCTCGTCAGATGTCTGGCGGCACTGGCCCAGGATAACCTCATCGATTTCCTTGGGATCAATGCCGGTGCGGTCCAGGGTACCCCTCAGGACGGTTTCTGCAAGGTCGATGGCATGCAGTGGCTTCAGGGCTCCGCCCATACTGCCGACAGCGGTACGGCAGCCGTCAACTATGACGACATCTCTCATTTGTTTAAGCATAGATTCTCCAAACTTCTTTCTTTAAAAATCCCCCGGCGGAAGGCTTTCGACGGCACCGAGGGTTATTTCCAAATGTTCGGAAGTTTGCGTGGCATCGCAAGGTTAAATCCGGGCCGCGGTCAGCGGCCCGGAACCGTAAACTTCCTAGCTGTAATGCTGCTCACGTCATCGCAACTCCCGGCAATGCCCGCAGCATTCAGCTTTTATGCTTTTGCCAGGACGATTTCACCGAGGTTGACCGACGCGTGCGTCTTGGCCTTCAGCTCTGCAGGCTTGTAGCCCTTCGCCTCGACCTTGATCGTAAACGGCTTGTTCGTGGGCAGGAATCTGAACTCAAAATCGCCCAGGAAGTCTGTTTCAGTTTCCTTCTTTGTTCCGCATTCGTCGCAGACACAGGTCACCTTGGCGCCCTTGCAGCAGGCGTCGGTATCACCGCAGACAACTTCGCCGCAGATGAAGGGCTTCGGCAGGCTTCTGTAGTAGACATTGGGCTGCGTGCCGTATTCGGGCCGCAGCTGCTCCAGCTCCGAAGCGTGCTCTTTCACGTAAATCGCGATCTCGCTCTTCGGATCGTCCAGATCGCCGAACAGCTGTGCCTGATTGGGGCAGCACTCGCTGCAGCGGGTGACTTTCTCACCGGCGTCCAGCATGTGTGCGCACATGGTGCATTTCTGAGGCAGCTGAGCCTCCTCGTTCCAGGCGATGGCACCGTAGGGGCAGGCATTAACCATGTCCTTGTTGCCCTTGGCCTTTTCCGGGTCGATGATGACGATGCCGTCAGGCCTCTTATATATCTGATCCGGATATTTTGCCATGCAGGCGGGGTTTCCGCACTGCTGGCAGATCGTGTGGGTATAATCCACCTTAACCTTGCTACCGGTGCCGTACTCGACTTCGTTAACCTTCTTGAGGTTCACGCCTTCACAGGTTGCGGCGCCAGTGGGGCGGTGGCAGTTGCCCGTAAATTCGTCTTTGCACGCAAGGAAGCAGGAATAGCAGCCATTGCAGCGCTCGACGTTAAAAACAAATCCATATCTGGCCATTCAATTAGCCCTCCCATTTTCTGCACTCGATGAGGCAGGAGTTCGGTGCCATGCCGGGTGCATTCTTCGACAGCATCCTGCTGCTTGTGAGCAGGTTGACACATCCACCCTTGTCTGTCGCGCCGGGCACGGGAACGACCGGGTCGTACTTGGCCGAGCAGCCGTAGCTGTGCATGACGCCGACCGGTACGCGGTGTGTGACGTCGGCAATACAGATGACGCTGCCGCGGTCGTTATACAGTTCTACCAGGTCACCATTCTTGATGCCGCGATCATGCGCATCCTTCGGGTTGATGCGTGCCGGCCAGTACGCGTAGCCGTCTTTTGCAACGCGGTGGACTGGAATTTCATTGAGCCAGCTGGCATGTGTATCGTAATGTGTGTGGAAGCTGAAACGCGGATGCGGTGAGATGATCTGGAGCGGATACTTGCTGTAGAGCTCCGTCGTCTCGTGGCCTTCCCAGCTGGGAATATAGTGAGGAACCGGGGGACGCTCGTTATCGTCGGGCGAGAGCTTTTTGAGTGACTGGCTGGCAAACTCCAGCTTTCCGGAATAGGTACCCAGCTCCTTGGAATGTTCGGTGGGCTCCATGGTGTTCATATTGTTAACGGTCTTGATTTTCGGGTTGAGGTAGTCCTGCGTATCGCAGTCGCGGTCCTCGTAGTACCAGCGGAACGCGGGATGCTCTTCGTAATCCTCGGGAACGGGAACGATATAGTAGCCCTTCTCGCAGAACTCCTTCCAGCTCAAGCGCTTGGACAGCTCCGAGAGATTCCAGTAACCTTCCGCCCAGTCGTCCTCTGTCTTGTTCTCGGTATAGAGCTCGCCCATACCCAGCTTTTCGGAGACCAACGAGAAAATTTCGTAGTCGGACTTGGACTCGCCAAGGGGCTCGACGCACTTCATCTCGCGGACGATCACGCGCCAGTTGTTGCCGATTTCAGCATGGGTTGTGTAACCGCCGCCGACGGACCATTCGCCCAGGTCGTTTCTTTCCAGGTTGGTGCAGGCGGGCAGAATGATGTCTGCGTACTTCGCTTCGCCGCCGAACCAGCAGTCCTGGTTGATGACACACTCAAGCGCGGTGGGTCCGGACTCCTGATACATTTTCGCCCACTTGTTCGTATCGGTCATGGTGCCGAAGAAGCTGCCGCCGTAACGCCAGAACATCTTGACATTGCCTTCGATGGGGTACTCGTGCTTATTGAACTGCTGCTCGATGGACTGTCCGCAGAAGCCGTCGCCGATGAAGGCGTCTTTTCCGGTCAAAATGGCTTCGGGGAAGGTCAGTCTGTAAAGCCGCTGCTTGTTGGGGTTGGTCATGGCTAGCTTGTTCTTCGCAACCGGGGATTTACCCATCTGGGAATGGGGTTCCGCATAAGCCGGGAACCAGGTGTAATCCGCAGGTGCGCCCATGGTCGTACCCCAGATGGAAACGCCGGGCTTGCCGAAGCCCTGCATCGCGGACAGGGCAATGAGGAAGCGGGCTTCCTCCGTGCCGTAAGCGGCACGGCAGGCAGAGCCTTCGCCGCCGCGGACGCCGCCGGCAAGGGCAACCTTCTTGGAGGCCCACTCCTTGGCCAGCGCACGGATACGTCTTGCGGGAATACCAGTCTTCTCGCCGGCCCATTCAGGCGTCTTGGGAATACCGTCTTCCTTACCCATGATATAGTCACGGAACTCGTCGATACCGATGGTCTTGCGCTCGACATAGTCGTGGTCGTAGGTGTCGTCCTCGAACCAGGTGTAGGCGATAGCGGCGGCCAGCGCCGTATCGGTACCCGGACGGGGGGCAAACCATGTGCCGTCCATGACGGCGTTGGTGTAGTTGTAGAATGGGTCGACGAAAACGCACTTGACGCCCATTTCCTTCAGCCAGACGCGCCAGATGTTCGACTCCTGGCCTGAGTAGATGCCGTGGGTGGAGTCCGGGTCGTTGGACCAGAAGACGATCATGTCGGTGTGCTTCATGGCGTCCTGCAGCAGGTCGAACTGCTCCGGCTGGCCTAAACGCCAGTAGAAGCCCCACATGTGCGGCGCGCCCCACATCCAGCCTTCCCACGAGTCGGGGTTGTCCAGGATGGGGGTGTAGCCAAGCATGCCGAAGAAGCGCCCAAACGGCGCCATCTTGTAGCCGACGATACCCCAGTTGTGATGGGAGCTGGTAATCGCCGTAATTTTGTGTCCGTCGACTGTTCCGTCGTCGTTGAACTTTACAAGGCGCTTGATTTCATTTGCGATGATCGTCGTAGCCTCATCCCATGAAATTCTTTCATAGCCGCTTTTGCCGCGGTTCTGGGGATTGCGTTCGCCGTTGGGATCCCAGTCAACTCTCTTCATGGGGTAAAGGATGCGGTCCTCTGAATAAAGCCTGTTGCGCTCCGCCAGTATGTTCTGCGAGATGCGCATCGCTTTGGGTGGGCTATACTTTTTCCCGTTTCTGTCAACTACGGTCCAGGCCTTCGGATAATCCGACTCGGGAACCTGCAGCGGACGAATACGGGTAATCTTGCCGTCTTCCACATATACGGAGATGGGGCCTCCAGTGGTCAGGTTGGTATATACCTTTTCCAAGTTCTCTTCACTCCTCCTATAAACTATAAAATCTTTGCGGTATCTATAATTACAAACGTAATAGAAGCGGTCCGGCAAAAAATATTTCATACCGAATACTACTACATTCGTTATCAATTATAAACCTTGGGACAGTACCAATGTCAAGTGCATCGCTTCGAAATTTATCAGCACCTTTGTAAAATATATGGATAAGTCTCGAAATTATGGCTGTGTGACAACCAATCGGATGTAACCGTCCGTTTCGAAATAGTTTGCTCTTTTCTACAATTCTATAGTATATTATAGTCAATGTACTTGTGCAAAATAAAAGATTTCTATACAGTGAGTCAGGAGGTGTCTATGAGCAGCAAATTCAAACCCGATACGCAAAATATCATCAGCTTCAGCCTAATGGGGCCGGAGAGCGGCGGGCCGTGCCTTGTTGAATCGACCAGCGAGAAAATCACCCGGATCAGGCCGTACCATTATGATAAGGAATATACGGATAAGCATTGCAATCCATGGAAGATCGAAGCGCGTGGCAGCGAATTTACGGCGCCGGACCGCGTGACAATCACGCCGTTTGGGCTCGGCTACAAGTCCCGCGTCTATTCTCCGAACCGGGTTCGTTATCCTTTGAAGCGAATCGACTGGGACCCAAAGGGCGAACGGAACCCGCAGAATCGGGGAAAATCCGGCTATGTGCGCATATCCTGGGACGAGGCTGCACAGATTGTCGCAGATGAACTCGTCCGGATCAAGGAGACGTACGGTCCGGAGGCTGTCTTGTGCCAGGCGGACATGCACGGCGAGGGCAAGCATGTGGCCCCAAGCCACGGCTGTCCCAACAGGCTCCTTTCCCTCATGGGCGGCTACACGCTGCAGATGCGCAACATGGACAGCTGGGAGGGCTGGTTCTGGGGGGCCAAGCATGTCTGGGGCTGTGAGCCCGTGGGCGAGATGATGCCGATGACGAA
>CAZVLO010000030.1:0-7088 GCA_964628265.1 uncultured Papillibacter sp. | reverse complement strand
GACCCGGAAACAACGCCGCTTGGCGTTGTGAGCCAGCTGCCGTCAAGGCTCTGCTCCTGGTTTACGAAAATCGGCATCAAGAGCATTTATATCTGCCCCGACCTCAACTACGGGGCGGCCATCCACGCCGACAAATGGATCCCTGTACTGCCGGGAACCGATGCGGCGCTTCAGCTGGCCATAGCCTATATGTGGCTGACGGAGGGCACCTACGAAAAGGAATATATCAACACCCACTCTTATGGTTTTGATAAATTTGAGGATTATGTATTGGGCCGCGAGGACGGTGTTCCTAAGACGCCGGCCTGGGCGACCGAGAAATGCGGCGTACCCGAATGGACCATTAAGGCGCTGGCTCGGGACTGGGCCAAAAAGACGGCCTCCATACTCCACGCCAACGGCGGCGGCCTGATCCGCGGCCCATATGCCACGGAGCCGGCGCGGCTAGAGGTCATGCTGCTGGGTATGCGCGCCGTGGGAAGCCCGGGCGTCCATCAGGCGAAAGTCATTGAGTTCAACCTCTGGAACAAGGATTTCCCACTGCCCTATCAGGGTGAATTCATGCCTGCAGTCCCGCACATTGCCGACCCGCTGCGGCCGGTGGACGGCGACGTGGCGCCGGAGATCAACATGAAGCGCTTTACGCTCAATCCCGAACAGGCAACGCGCGCGCCGGAGCTCATCGAGCTGTTCAGGCAGTTCCCTGCGCCGCAGCAGTTTATACCGCGCGTTCTGGTTCATAAGGCCATACTTGAAGGTCACGCCGAGTGGTACGGCCTGCAGTGCTTCTCCTCCAGTCAGATCCCCAACGCACAGAACTGCCGCCTGCCCACAAGTGATTACCAATTTGAAAAGATCGTCTACCCGCGGGAGGGCCTGTCAAAGCTCCATATGATATGGACGGACGCGCCGTGTCAGGTCACCTGCTGGAACGACGGGCATATGACGCAGAGGGCGATGCAGCACCCGGATATCGAATGCATCGTCGCGCAGCACCCGTGGCTGGAAAACGACTGCTATTACGCGGATATCATTTTCCCCGTCGCCACAAAGCACGAGATGCATGACCTGGGCAACGACCTGTCCAGCGGGGCTTTCGGGAAAATTGTCCGGGCAAAAGGCATTGTTACCCTCCCAGACACCCGCCTGCGCTTTGATCTGTCAAACGGGGCTTTCGTCTCCATATATAAGGAAGAGCCCTGCTGCCCCCCTGTGGGCGAATCGCTTTCGGACTTTGACGTCTGCGCGAAGGTCGCTGAGAAACTGGGTCAGGAGTATTACGACGCTTATACCGGTAATTTATCGGAGGAGGAGCGTGTACGCCTCTTCTACAAGGCCTCCGGCTGTGAGGAGCATATGAGCTGGGACGAATTCAATAAAAGGAAAATCTTCGTCGTCCCCTGCAAGCCGGACGCGCAGGAGCTGCCGGCAGGATTACACGAGTTCTACAAAGACCCGGATAACAATCCCCTGTCGACACCCACCGGCAAGCTGGAGTATTCGTCATCCCATATTGAAAAGTTTATGCCGAACGATGCAGAACGCCCACCCGTTCCCAAGTGGATTGAAAAAGGCGAATCCCACGACGAGCGGCTGTCCAGTGAACGCGCTGAAAAGTATCCGCTGCTGTGCATGTCCAATCATGGGCGGTGGCGCATGCACGCCCAATGCGATGATATCATCTGGAACCGCGAGGTCGAAACGATGAAAATCAGAGCTAAGGATGGTTACCAGTACGAGCCGGTGTGGCTCAACCCCAAAGAGGCTGAAAAGCGCGGCATGAAGCACGGCGACATTGTCAAGGTTTTCAATGAGCGGGGCATCGTGCTGTGCGGGGCATACGTAACGGAGCGTCTGATCCCGAACACCTGCTATGTCGACCACGGCGCGCGCCACGACCCCATCATCCCCGGTGTTCTGGACCGGGGCGGCGCCATCAACTGTATCACCCCGACAAACATGACATCCAAGCACGCCACGGGCATGGCCACCTCAGGTTTCCTTGTGGAGGTACAAAAGGTGACAAGTGAGGAAATGTCAGGCTGGCGGCGTAATTACCCCGAGGCCTTTGCCCGGAAGATAGATAACGCGGCGGGCGTTTGCCTGGAGGGTTGGCTGGTAGATCGTTAACTATGAAGTTTGCAGATTCGAAAGCGATTAGTAAATAAATGGAGGTGGCACTATGTCCAAAGTATTCTGTGTCGATGTGGCCAAATGCAACGGCTGCTACAACTGCCAGCTGGCCTGCAAGGATGAGCATGTGGGCAACGATTGGTCACCCTACGCAAAGCCCCAGCCCGAGATCGGCCAATTCTGGTGCAAGGTCCAGGAAAATGTCGGCGGCAGTATCCCAAAGGTTAAAATCCATTATATCTCGCAGCTTTGCAACCACTGCGAAAAAGCGTCCTGCATGGATGCCTGCAAGCAGGGCGCCATCTACCGGCGCGACGACGGGCTTGTTCTCATTGACCCGGGAAAATGCGACGGCTGCGGTGATTGCGTCAAGGGCTGCCCGTATGAGGCTATCTATTTCAACGACGAACTGAAGATTGCCCAGAAGTGCACAGGCTGCGCCCATCTGCTGGACAACGGCTACAAGCTCCCCCGCTGCGTCGAAGCCTGCCCGACGGACGCTTTGATGTTCGGCGAGGAAGAGGACATGCAGTATTTTATCTTCGGGGCAACGGTTCGGTCCCCCGAGACAGGCAATCACCCAAAGGTTTATTACCGAAATATCCCCGGCAGATTCATCGCCGGCACGGTGTATGATCCTGTTGAGAAGGAAGTCATCATCGGCGCGCGCTGCCGTGCTACCATCGGCGGCAAGACCGTTGAGGTCCTGTCGGATGAATACGGCGATTTCTGGTTTAAGGACCTGGCCGCAGGCAAATATGAAGTCATAATTGAAGCCAGGGGTTACGAATATAAGGTCTTCAATAACGTTGACGCGACAAAAGACGTCAATCTCGGCGATATCCCTATGGAGAAAACGCAATAAAGCCATGTAAAACCGGCCATCGGATAATGGCCGGTTTTTGAGTTTCTTTCAAGAGCCTTTGTCCGAACTGCAAATACAGCTCTAGCTATGCATTTTTCGAGAGGAGAGAACACTATGGCCAAGACCCCCATTGATATCAAAGCCCACAAGCGTGTTTTCAAGGCCGCGAGCCTTATGGGCCCCAGAAGCGGCCTTCCGACAGTCGTTGAATCGGATAACGAAGGAAAAATCACACGAATCCGCCCCTTCCACTATGAGGAGGTTATCGACTGGGAGAGCAAAAATCCATGGAAGATTGAGGCGCGGGGCAAGACCTTTTCAGCGCCGAAGCACACGGTTCCGGCTGTCTATTACCTAACATACAAAAAGCGCGTTTACTCCGAAAACCGCGTCCGCTGGCCTTTAAAGCGCGTAGACTGGGATCCGGACGGAGAGCGCAATCCACAAAACCGGGGCAAATCGAAATACGTCCGCATCTCCTGGGATGAGGCGACGGACATATTGGCCAGGGAGATCCTGCGTGTAAAAGATAAATACGGTATGTCGGCCATCCTGTCGGAAGCCGACATGCACGGCGAGGGCAAGCATGTGGCGCCCAGCCACGGCTGCGCCAACCGGCTTTTTTCCCTGCTGGGCGGCTATACGGTCCAGATGCGCAATCAGGACAGCTGGGAGGGGTATTCCTGGGGTTCCAAAAATGTATGGGGCTGTGAGCCTGTGGGCGAGATGCAGCCGTCGGGGAACCTCTTCCCGGATATCGCCAAGAATTCGGAGCTGCTGCTTTTCTGGGGCTGCGACCCGGAGACGACAGCCGTGGGCTTCGACGGCTATATGTCCAGCCGCCTGAGCTATTGGATCCACAGCCTGGGCATCAAGTTCGTTTACATAGACCCGGCGCTCAACTACTCCGGTGTCTGCCAGGCGGATAAATGGATTCCCGTCCTGCCGAATACCGACGCCGCCCTGTATCTGGCCATCGCTCACGTTTGGCTGACGGAGGGTACATATGATAAAGATTATGTGAAAACCCACGCCGTCGGCGCCGAGCCGTTTTTTGATTACGTTCTTGGTAAGGCCGAAGACGGCGTCGCGAAAACGCCGGCATGGGCGAGCGAGAAGTGCGGCGTGCCTGAGTGGACAATTAAAGCCCTGGCCCGGGACTGGGCGAGAAAGGTGACGAGCATCTCCATCGGCAACGGCGGACCCGGTATCCGCGGCGCCTATTCGACGGAGCCCGCGCGGCTTCAGTCCATTCTGCTGGGAATGCAGGGGCTGGGCAAGCCGGGACGGCACCAGGTCAAGTGGCTGGAGTGGAACCTGCATACGGACGTGTATCCCATGCCGTACCAGGGAGAGTCCATCATCAACGTGCCGCACCGGGCAGAGATTGTGCGTCCGCCCGTAACGGACAACGAGGAATCTCTCCGGCTTTTGGCTGAGCAGCGAAAGCTCATTACAGGCTCCGGCAAGCAGCAGAATAATGAGGAAAATCTCCGCAAACAGGCCGAAATTCAGAAAGGCCGCTATAAGCTCAACGACCTGGCCAACAGCATAAAGGAACTGGCAGAGCTGTGCAAGACAACGGACCGCCCGCCGCTCCAGTCCATCCCCAAATGTATGGTCCACGACGCCATCCTGAAGGACAAGATCGAATGGTATGGCCTGTATTCCTTCTGCGGTCCTGCGGATGAGCAATGGATAAAGCATGAATTCCCCGCAAAGGGCTGCTCCAGGCTCCATATGATCTGGACGGACAGCCCCTGCATGGTCACCTGCTGGAACGACGGCTTTAACTTCGTCAAGGCGATACGCTCACCGGAAATCGAGTGCATCGTCGCCCAGCATCCGTGGTTGGAAAACGACTGCTACATGGCTGATATTATCCTGCCCGTTCAGACGAAATTCGAGATGGATGATATCTGCGACGACACCGGCGGCGGCATTTTCACCTCCATATTCCGGGAATATCCCGCCTGCCCACCTGTGGGTGAATCTAAAAACGACTTTGAGTGCGTTGCCGCCGTCGCCAAAAAGATAAGCGAGGACGTCTACCTGGCCTACACAGGCAACGAAAAGGCCATCGAGCGGGTTATCGAGCTGTTCTGGCAGGGCTGCGGCGTGGCCCACCTGGATACGGCGGATGAGTTCCACAAAAAAGATATCTTCGTTGTCCCCGCCGATCCAACGATTCAGGAGCGCCCTGTGGGACTGAATCCATTTGCGACGGATCCGGAAACCCATCCGCTGTCCACGCCGACCGGGAAGCTGGAATTCACCTCCACAGGCATCCAGAAGCACTTTCCGGACGATGAGGAGCGACCGCCGTATCCCAAATGGATTGAAAAGAGCGAACTGCACGACGAGCGGTTGGGAGGCGAACGGGCGAAAAAATACCCGCTCCTGTGCATGTCAAACCATGGCCGCTGGCGCTTCCACGCCAATCTGGACGACATCACCTGGAACAGGGAAATCAGTACCATGAAGCTGCGCGCCAAGGACGGCTACCAGTATGAGCCGGCATGGCTGAATCCCGAAACAGCACGGGTGCGCGGCATCGAGCACGGCGATATTATCAAGGTCTTCAACGAGCGCGGCACTGTCCTGTGTGCTGCCTATGTGACGGAGCGCTTGATGCCGGACATCGTCTACGTGGACCACGGCTCCCGCTTTGACCCCATTGACGCCGAGACCCTGGACCGGGGCGGGGCAATCAACCTGATTACCCCCCACGCCATCACCTCAAAGAAGGTCACCGGTATGGTGGTCAGCGGTTTCCTTGTGGACATCGCCAAGGTCACGGATGAGGAAATGGACGATTGGAAGAAGAAGTATCCCGAGTCCTTCGCCCGTAAAATCGATGAGGCGACGGGTGTGTGTCTGGACGGCTGGCTGCTGAGATAGACAATTCGATACCTCATATAAAAACCGGCCGTCATCGGCCGGTTTTTGCATATAAGGCGTTATATTCCTCCAAGGTATAGTCGGTAAATTTTTCGTTGGGGCGGCCGATGGCCGCAAGGATTTCGTAGCATCCCACCACATCTGCCAGGAATTTGATATCCACGTTGGGACCGATGACTTCGGCGTACTTGAATTTCTCAAGAACGCTGTCCGGTACGTCTGTCACATCCACGGTTGTGATGCCCAGCGAAATCTTGCCGATGACAGGCACCCGATACCGATCAATGACCATATAGACGCCCTTCGGCTGACTGTCCGTTTCGCTGAGCAACCGGAGATAACCGTCTTTGTATCCGATATGGACAAGAGCCAGCTTTGTGACCCGCTTTGTCGTATAAGCTCCGCCGTAGCCAATGGTTTCGCCCTTGGCTACCGTTTTTATCTGGGATATTTTCGCATAAATTTCTATGGTGTGTCTGGCGTCCGGCGACACCGGGGACCGGGCGTTTGGCGCGCCGCCGACAAGGCCGATGCCCGGCCGAATGAGATCCATATTGAATATGCTGTTGTCCAATAAAATGACGCTGTCGGTGCAGGCAAAGGAAACGGGGCGTTCCGGCAGCAGGCTTAAATAGTGTTTGAGGATATCATACTGGCGGTAACAGTTCGTGTGGTCCGTACCTTTAATGTCATAGAAATGGCTCATGTAGAATTCCACCTTGAGGTGGCGCGTCAGAGCTTTAAAATCCCTGCCAAGTATTATGACCTCATCGTCCAGAAGCCCAAGCCTGTTCATGTGGGTGTCCAGATGAATAACGACCGGGGCTGTGTCATGCTCCCCGCAGAACATGTTCCAGCGACGGAGCTGTTCCAAACAGTTAACGCAGGGTGTAATTCTGAACTCCGCGAAATATTTCTCCTCGCTGTGGAGAAGTCCCGCCATGGCGTAAATTCTCGCATCCTCATAAGGCAGGATTTCCCGGAGTTTCATGCCCTCGCACAACTCCTCGACGAAGAAGCACCGGACACCCTCTTCATAAAGCGCCGGAGCGACATCCTTCATCTGTAATCCGTGAACTTCCGCCTTGACAACTGCGCCGCAGACCGAGCCTGTACGGTCTGCTTTTTCTTTGAATGCTACTATACTTTTGCCGGGTGAAGCACACCAACCAGGTGTGCTTTTCTCGTT
>CAZVLO010000029.1:13997-30275 GCA_964628265.1 uncultured Papillibacter sp. | reverse complement strand
TTCCTCAACCTTTCGCTCTTTTCGTCGTTCTCGTTTCAACAAATCGTGTAGCGGCATATTACCCTCCAGTTGAAAGTGTTTTTCTATTTCCTTGTGACTCCACCCTACTGCCAGCATTTCATGTGTGGTAATAATACCTGTACTTTTGTATATCTCCTTTTCCTCAACATGCTAATCCCCCAATCATAGGTCCATTATCCTACGATTGGGGGATTTCCAATGTCCGTTTTTTATGGTGCAGTACAAAGCTGTGACAATCGTCACCGATTCAGCGAAGGGGCTTTTCTTATTGCATTATCAGATTCGCAATGCGATTATTTGCCTGTGATCGAGGCAATGAGCAATGCCTTGCGTCTTCTCTCCGCGCTGATGAAGTCTGTGATAAGCGCCAGGATCAGAACGAGGCCTGATGCGACGACAATCCAGTAATCCGGAACCTTCAGAACTGTCAGCATGTTTTCAAAAACGTTCAGCAGGAGCATCGCGACGAAAGCTCCGCCGATGCTGCCGGCGCCGCCGAAGAAGGAAACGCCGCCCAGCACAGAGGCTGAAATGGCCCTAAAGTCAAAGCCGGAGGTAATGATTGCCGTGGGGCTTGCAAGCTTAACCTGAGCCGTCCAGAGAAGGCCGCCGATTGCCGCCAGAATACTGTTGTTAACGAACAGGTACATACGCATCCTGTCCGGCTTCAGCCCCGACAGGCGCGCGGCGTTCGGGTTGCCGCCGCACATGAAAATGCTTCGGCCGAACGTCGTCTTCGACAGAATGAACTGATAGAAGACCATAAAGACAACGGCAATCAGGAAGACGACAGGCAGAACACCGCCGATGTTGGCTTTTCCGATAGCCAGAAATCCCTGACGGCTGACCTGAATGTTGTTGCCCGCCGTTATGACGTTACACAGGCCGCCATAAACCGACGACATGCCGATTGTCGCGATAAACGCGGGAAACTTCATCTTGTTGACAAGGAATGTGTTGATAAGTCCAAGGCCGGCTGCCAGTACCAGACAGATCAGGGCGATAATGCCCCAGGGTATCGATGTATTTTGGCAGAACCATGCGAAGATCATCGCGATAATGCCCGCCTGCCCCGCAACGGAGAGGTCGATGTTGCCACCGATCAGTATGAGTGCGAGACCACAGAGCATAAAGCTTTGGATGACCAGCTTGTAAAAAATATTGAGGAGATTCCCCTTGGACATAAAGCCCCTGGTGAAGAGGGACGAGAACGGGCGCCCTTCCAGCACGCCGCTGCTGGCAACCATCGTAATAATAACAAATACGATAAGAATAATGAGAAGCGGCGTCGCCTTATGTCGAAGCAGGCGCTTAAACGAAGATCCTTTTTGCATAATACGCCCTCCTTTCTAAGCCGACTTCGGCTTGCTTGCGCGCCGTATGGCGAAAAAGTCCAATGACAGCGCAATAAGCAGGATAAAGCCTGAAAACACGTTGACCCAGTACGGGTTGACACCGACAACGCCCATACCGATCTGGAATGTATTCAGGATGAGCAGACCGACAAACGCGCCGCCCATGCCGCCGGCTCCGCCGCCGAAGGATATGCCGCCCAGAATAGCTGCAGTAATACCGGTAAACTGGTTTGTCTGCAGGGCAAGAAGCGCGCCCTGCCCGAGACGTGCTGTGTTGAATATACCGGCAACTCCGCCCAGCATCGCAGTATTCATGAAAAGAATATATGTGATTTTTTTGGAGTTGATACCCGCCAGGTTTGCCGCAATCGGATTACCGCCCATGAGCATTATTTTCATCCCGAACTTCGTCTTTGATATGAGTATCCCATAGACAATGAAGAAGACCAGCATGACGATAATACCGAACGGTATCGGACCCACGGAGCTCTTGCCGATGAAATCCAGCGCCGGATTCAGCACGGCGACGTTTGCTGCAGTGCCTCCCCTGCCGATGGAGCTGAACAGGAACATAAGTCCCTGCGCAACCGAAGACATCGCCAGCGTCACGATAAACGGCGGGAAACGGAACTTTGTAATCATCGTGGCATTGACGGCGCCAAAGAAAGCGCACAGAGCCAAAGCGAAGATAATACCAACAAACCAGGGCACACCCCAGTTTTTGATAGATGAGGCCAGAACCATGCCGCCAAAGGCACCAATTGACGCCTGGGACAGGTCCAGGTTGCCCGAGATGAGCAGACAGCCCGCGCCGATCGTCAAAAACGATGACAGGACAATGGAGTTAAGGATGTTTCTCAGTGTACTAGCCTTGAAGAACTGTCCGCCTTTGGCTGCCGACCATATGGTAAACACGGCAACCATCAGAAGGAGCAGAATGACCAGCGAAAACACCTTATGCTGCAAAATCGGACGTATATACTTCTTGAAAAAGCCTTCTTTATGCATTTGTTTTCGCCCCCCTTAATCCAACATGGCCAGGGACAGGACTTTTTCTTCTGTAGCTTCCTGCCGTGACACAGTGCCTGTAACATGACCATTGCGCATGACCAATATATTATCTGCCAGGTTTATGACCTCTGTCAGTTCACTTGAAATGAATATAACAGCAAGCCCCTGCTTGGCCAGATCGCATACGGTCTGGTAAATTTCAGCCTTCGTACCGACGTCAATGCCCTTCGTCGGTTCGTCGAGAATCAGCACCTTCGTGACCATTTTTTCGCTGGTCCAACGGCCCAGGATAACCTTCTGCTGGTTGCCGCCCGATAATTCGGACGTCAGCTTGTCAATAGTGGGCGTCTTAATCGAATACTTTTCGACGGCGTTTTCCGCCAGCTTGACAACTTCGCTCCTATCAACAAAAATGCCCTTGTTGAGCGAGTCTATGACGGGCATGACCACGTTGTCCTTGATCGAGCGGAACATGACGAGCCCCTGATCTTTACGGTCCTCGGGACACAGTGCGATACCGGCGTCAATCGCCTCTCGGGGATTGACGAACTTCCTGGACTTACCGTCGAGGATGATTTCTCCTCCCGTAATCTCGTCCGCTCCGAACAAGGCGCGCGCCACTTCAGTGCGCCCGGCGCCGACAAGACCGGCAAACCCAAGAATCTCTCCTTTGCGGAGCTTAAAGCTGACATCCTTGACAACGAGTGTCTTAAGATTTTTCACTTCAAGGACCACATCGCCGAAAGTGTCATTTCTTTTAAGGTTCGCGTATGTATCACCGATGTCTCTTCCGACCATCGCTTTTATAAGCTCTGCTTCGTTTGTCGTTGCCGTTGTGAGGGCTTTAACGAATCTGCCGTCTTTTAAAACCACAATTTCATCGGTGACCTGGAATATCTCCGCCATACGGTGGGAGACATAAATGATGACCTTTCCTTTTTCCTTAAGCTTGCGGATAAGGTCAAAAAGAATAGCAATCTCCGTATCGGTCAAAGGCGCCGTGGGTTCGTCAAACGCAATAATGTCGGAATCCCTGCGATATGCCTTCATGATCTCAACCATCTGCTGATGCGCGATATTGAGATGCCCGACGGGTACCATGGGATCAATGTCCAACCCGAACATGTCGATAATTTCCTTGGCTTCTTTGTAAAGCCTGTGCTTATCAAATAAGCCAAGCTTTGTTTTGGGAAGCGCCCCGGGAAACATGTTTTCCATAACTGACATGGTGGGAATGAGCTGCCGTTCCTGATAAATGACACTGATTCCTGCGGCAATGGCATCCTGGGGGCCTGTAAAGTCAATCTTCTCCCCGTTGAGTAAAATCTCACCGTTGTCCGCCTTTTGGTCGCCGCTCATAATTTTGAGCAGCGTACTTTTGCCCGCTCCGTTCTCTCCGAGCAACGCAAGTACTTTTCCACCCTCAGCCTTAAAGCTGATATCATCAAGGGCGCGGACACCGGGGTATGACTTGCCGATGCCCTTAAATTCCAATGACTTAGACATATGTTCACCTGCCTACTAAATTCGTTATTTAAATTGGACGGCGGAAACCGCCGTCCAATCTCGCTGCATCTTAAAAATGCTTACGGGGCTTTGTACTCGGGGGGAACTTCAGCAACGAACGCGGTGAAATCGTCAAGGTTGATGCCTTCCTGCGGGTAATCATAGGCATTGGCGAAGGTATACATATCCGTCCACTCCAGGTAGTGCTTGTAGGTTTCATATTCAAGCCATTCTGTCGGCAGTCTGAGCTGCGGGAAGGAGTGGCCTTCTCCGCCCTTGTCATCCCACTTGACCCAGCTCGGCCAGATGGTCTCCGGTGTCGCCCAACCGTTCAGGAAGGCATAGACTGCACCGATGATGGGCTCGGCATAGAGGGTCTGCGCTGTAAACAAGGCATAGCGGAAGGAGTCCTGCTGGCCCTCATCCCACTGCATCTGGAGGCCGGAGCCGCCGAAGGTGATGACGCAGGAGTTGTCTGTCAGGCCCTGCTGGTCAATGATCGAAGCGGCCGCCATGGCAAAGTCGTCGATGAGGCCGTTGACAAGCCAGTACTTATAATCGCTGTTTGTGGAGATAACGGGACCGGCAGCGTCAAGACCGCCCTGGAGGTTAATGCCGTAGGCAACAGCGTCGGCTGTGAAGAAGTTGTCAAGGCTGCCCGTGGTCTCAAGCCAGAGGTCCTGAGAGGCGATGACACGCTCGTGCAGGGGGGGAGAAACCGAGAAGTCAAAGCAGAGGAAAGCAATCTCTTCCCAGGGAACATCGGGATATGTCTCTTCTTTCCACTGGATCAGTCTCTTGGAAACCTGATAACCGGCGTCGTAGTTGTCAAAGCCGACGTAGGGGTTGACCATATTGCCGCCGACGGGAATGCCTTCGCCTTCCGTACCGTCACGGGGGGCTGCCATCTGGGACATCCACGCGATATCGGGATAGTCCTTGACGATATCGATAACGGCGGGAATGATTGTTGTGTCGGGGTCAAGGATAAAGGCTTTGGTGCCCTGGTCAATCTGGTTCTGAAGGGTTGTCAGGAACAGATCAGCGTCACCGTTGGAACTGATGAAGCCAGCCCATTCCATATTGTACAGCGGTGCCCAGTGCTCGTACGCTTTAGCGGACATCTGGTACAGCGGACCACCGTCCTGCGCTATGTACACACATTTGTATTTCTCGTTTTGTGTGTAGTCATAGTTTCTGTCAAAGTGTGCAATTGTCTCAAGGTTGATTGTACCATCTTCATTGGCATTGGGATACGGTGAACTCGCGTCACCCGAGGGTGGTGCTACCGAAGGGGCAGGTGCAGACGAGGTGGGGGCGGCGCTGGGGGTCCCTCCGCTATCCTTGGGCCCGCATGCGACAAGTGCAAATACCATTGCCAGAGCGAGAAGGATTGCCGCTACTCTTTTCATTATACCAATTCCTCCTAAATAATTTTCGCCTTTTATAATCATGTCTAGAGCACGCTGTAGTGTTAACTCTAGAACTTGCTCAACGGCGTAACAACATTATAGATTTTTGAGCCAGCCTTGTCAAGGTTGTTGTATATCGCATCACCTTGTTTTAGGAATTTGTGCAATTTAATAAAGCGAAATAAAAAAAATGGAATTTGGGACTATAGAAGCCCTTTTCCCTGTGATATCTAAGTAATATGTCGAATATAAGGGACTAAATTTCGTCAAATATTTACAGCATTCAGCTGCGATAAGCTGTTTTGGAAGGCGAAAACGCTATCCAAAACAGCTCTATTTCCTATATTTACTTTCGGAATTTTTTCTGAACATGAGCCGCCTATCAGGGCTGCGGAGAGCCCTTTACTTCAGCAGGCAGTATAAAATGCCATAAAGGACAGACGCAGATATACCAAAAACAATGACAGGCCCGGCTATTATGAACATTTTCGCGCTCATACCCATAATAAGACCTTCGCTTTTAAACTCCAGAGCCGGCGCGGCGACCGAGTTTGCAAAGCCGGTAATGGGTACCAGCGTACCGGCCCCGGCAAACTTGGCCAAATTATCATAGACCTTCAGACCGGTGAACAGCGCGCCGAGGAAAACCAGCGTGATGGAGGTGGCCGTACCGGCGCTGTCTTTAGGCAGGATAGTGCCGTAACCGTTTAACATAGCCTGGCCGATACAACAGATAATACCACCGGAAAGAAAGGCCTTCAGCATATTTGCCAGCAGCGGCGATTTCGGTGATTTCCGCTCGACGTATCTGTTGTATTCTTTTTTTGTCATTTTCATATGTGTCTCCAATTCCGCTTCATTCAGCGTTCAAAAAAATATAAAACCGGCGCTGTTTAACCGCCGGTTTTATAATATCCCGAGGCGCTGTGTTTATTCCGAAACAACGGAGAAAGAGCACCCATGAGGTGCTCTTTACGTCATAATAATTTTGCAGCCGGGCTGGTCTGCCCAATGATTATACAAGCTCGATGACGGCCAGCTCTGCGGCATCACCGCGGCGTGCGCCGATGCGGGTGATACGCGTGTAGCCGCCGTTGCGATCGGCATACTTGGCCGCATGATCTTTGAATATCTTCGTAACGACATCCTCCCTGGTGATGAAGGACATCGCCTGCCGTCTGGATGCCAATGTATTTTTCTTCCCAAGGCTGATCATTTTCTCAGCCAGCGGTGCGATCTCCTTTGCACGGGTGATGGTCGTCTCCATATTCCCTTTGTCAAGAAAATCTGTCACCTGCTGCCGGAGCATTGCCAGACGCTGTTCAGTCGGTTTGCCGAGCTTACGTATTCCAGGCATTTCGTTTGCCTCCTTTGTTAATGATGTGAAGTCAGCTGTTGTCGTCGCTGTGTAATGCCAGTCCCATCATCGCGAGCTTATGCACAACTTCCTCAAGCGATTTACGCCCAAGGTTGCGGACCTTGATCATTTCATCCTCGGTTTTGGAGATCAGGTCCTCGACGGTGTTGATGTTGGCGCGTTTCAGGCAGTTGAAGCTGCGGACCGAGAGGTCAAGCTCTTCAATCGTCATCTCAAGCACCTTGTCTCTCTGTGTTTCAGCTTTCTCGACAACAGTTGATTTGCTGCTGATGGACTCCGACAGATCGGTAAACAGGGCGAAATGATCGCAGAGGATTTTTGCTCCGAGGGAAACAGCATCTCTGGCCGATATCGTCTTATTCGTCCATACTTCCAGGGTCAGCTTGTCAAAGTCCGTCACATTGCCGACTCGCGTGTTTTCGACTGTATAGTTGACCTTCTGGACCGGCGTATAGATCGAGTCGATCGGAATGACGCTGATAATCGGCTGCTGCAGCTTGTTACGCTCGGCAGAGACATATCCCCTGCCGTGGCCTATGGTCATTTCAATGCTCAGTGACGCATCGGCACCGAGCGTCGCGATATGGAGATCGGGATTCAGGATTTCCACTTCGCTGTCAGGTTTGATGTCTCCGGCAGTCACTTCACCTTCGCCGGTAGCCTCTATATAAATCGTTTTTGTTCTCTGGCTGTGAAGCCGTGCGATGATGCCCTTGATATTCAGTATTATCTCAGTTACATCTTCTTTTACTCCCGGTATCGTTGAGAATTCATGCTGTATTCCCGCAATCTTCACAGTCGTGACAGCCGTTCCGGGCAGAGAGGACAACAGTATCCGGCGAAGAGAGTTTCCTAAAGTCGTACCATAACCGCGCTCCAGTGGTTCAACAATATACTTCCCGTAAGAGTCATCACCGGGCGTTTCGATACATTCAATACGCGGTCTCTCTATTTCTACCATATATACCCTCCTTCAATATTCAGCGCGTTGCTATACCTATTGTGTCAGCTATCCAAAATGAGGGCTTGTTTTTACTTCGAGTAGTACTCGACGATCAGCTGCTCTGAAACCGGCAGGTCGATATCCTCCCTGGTCGGAAGATCCACAACCTTTGCAGACAACGTTGAGGCGTCGTAATCAAGCCACTTTGGCGGCTGTCTGAAGGAATTAGCTTCTATCACGGACTTAATTTTGTTCAGAGAGCGGCTTGACTCACTAAGTGAAATCACCATCCCGGGTTTGACGAGAAATGACGGGATATTGACCTTTCTGCCATTCACTGTGAAGTGGGCGTGCTGAACAAGCTGCCTCGCTTCGGCACGGCTCATCGCAAAGCCGAGCCTGTAAATTGTATTGTCAAGGCGCCTTTCAAGGAGGGACAGCAGATTCTCGCCTGTTTTTCCCTTCATCTTGCTGGCCATGTCAAAGTATCCGCTGAACTGGCTCTCAAGGACACCGTAATATCTCTTTGTTTTCTGCTTTTCACGCAGCTGCGTGCCGTATTCGGACACCTTTGTTTTTCTGTTCTGGCCGTGCTGTCCGGGCGCATACGTCCGGCGGTCAACGGCGCACTTTTCCGTATAGCATCTGTCGCCCTTCAAAAAGAGCTTCTGGCCTTCTCTGCGGCATAAACGGCAGACCGCATCGGTATATCTTGCCACTGTTTCTACCTCCTTAAACTCTGCGTCTTTTCGGCGGACGGCAGCCATTGTGGGGGATTGGCGTCACATCTTTAATCATCGTGACTTCCAAGCCCGCTGACTGCAGCGCACGAATTGCCGCTTCACGGCCCGAGCCGGGGCCTTTGACAAAGACCTCGACGGTCTTCAGTCCATGCTCCATAGCCGCTTTCGCAGCCGTTTCGGCGGCTGTCTGCGCGGCGAACGGTGTGGACTTTCTGCTTCCGCGGAAACCCATTCCACCGGCCGAAGCCCATGACAGGGCATTTCCGCCGGTATCAGTAATCGTGACCATGGTATTATTGAAGGACGAGCTGATATGAACTGCGCCCTTCTCTATGTTTTTACGCTCGCGGCGTCTTTTAATAACCTTTTTGCCCTTTGCGGGTGCTGCCATTTGAGTCCCCTCCCTTACTTCTTCTTATTGGCCATTGTGCGCTTCGGGCCCTTGCGGGTGCGCGCATTCGTCTTGCTTCTCTGACCGCGGACAGGGAGGCCTCTTCTGTGACGCATGCCGCGATAGCAGCCGATCTCTGTCAGCCGCTTGATATCAAGAGCGACGGTACGCCGAAGATCGCCTTCGACCATATAGTGTTTATCAATTGCCTCACGGAGTGCGGCCTCGTCCGCCTCTGTGAGATTCTTGACTCTTGTGTCGGGATTGATACCTGTTGCCTCAAGAATCTTCTTGGCGCTCGTTCTGCCGATGCCGTAGACATACGTCAGTCCGATCTCAATTCTTTTATCCTTGGGAAGGTCAACGCCGGAAATACGTGCCATACTTTTCAATCATTCCTTTCATTCAAATGAGGAATCTGGAGTTAACCCTGTCTCTGCTTGTGCTTGGGATTTTCGCAGATTACCATAACTCTACCCTTGCGTTTGACAATTTTGCACTTCTCACACATGGGCTTAACGGACGGTCTTACTTTCATATGAATCATCCATTTCTCCGGTGATTTTTATATACTTTATGGTGCGCTTACCATTTCTCGCCGGTGAAATGATAAGACATGTAAGTTCTTAGCTCCGTTTATTTTGTACGCCAGGTGATCCTGCCGCGGGTGAGATCATACGGCGACATCTGAACAGTCACCTTGTCACCCGGCAGAATCCGAATAAAATTCATTCGGAGTTTTCCGGAGATATGCGCCAATATCGTGTGTCCGCCGCCAATGTCTACCTGGAACATCGTGTTTGGCAACGATTCCACAACTGTGCCTTCGAGTTCAATCATGTCTTCTTTAGCCATACTTCTTACATACCTCCCTTTTCTCCCCGGCTGTCTGTTTGATATTCCGCCAGAGCTCTTCTTATTTCGCTGTTTGTGACCTTGAAGCCGTTTCTTAGCTTCTGCGCGGTCCGACAGTCACTTTTTGATTCAAACCGCATGTGTTTGGTTTTTTTCCGTTTCGGCTTGTCAATGCGCCGTGACTTTCCGTCGCAGAGAGCTGCATAAATCCCATCCCGGCCGGTCACAAAAAACGTTTTCCCCTTATCCCTGCCGCTGACGGATACGACGATGTCTGATACTTCTATATCAGATTGATCGTGATCGCATGCTTCGGTATCAAATACATCGGTATTGAATACTTCTGTAGCCATCATCAGGTATCTCCTGTCGCCGTAAGAATTTCAGGCTCTCCGTCCGTCACGAGAATCGTGTTCTCGTAATGGGCCGACAGTTTCCCGTCCCGCGTGACAACCGTCCATCTGTCCTCCAGGACTTTTATGTCGGCGGTACCCTGGTTGACCATGGGCTCCACCGCCAGCGTCATGCCGCGGGCAAGTCTGACACCACGGCCGGGGCTTCCGTAATTCGGTACCTCCGGCGGCTCGTGCAACCGTGTCCCGATGCCGTGCCCGACGTATTCCCTGACGACGGAAAAACCGTTTGACTCCACATAGCTCTGGATCGCGTGGGATATGTCCGAAATTCTAAAACCTTCCCGGGCATATTTGATGCCCTCGAAAAAGCTCGCTTTTGTGACGGCGATGAGTCTCTCCGCTTCCCTGCTGCCTTTGCCGACAATGAAGGTCGCGGCACAGTCCCCAACATATCCGTCTTTTGTGGCTCCCACATCAATACTGACGATGTCGCCGTCCTGAAGCACCCGGTTGTCCGGTATGCCGTGGATAACCTGTTCGTTCACCGAGATGCAGACGCTGGCAGGGAACCCGTTGTAGTTAAGAAAGCTCGGTTCGGCGCCGTTCGAGATGATGTAATCATGAACCGCGGTGTCGATTTGTTTTGTTGTGATGCCGGCTTTAGCCATTTCCCCTGCCAATTGGCGGGCAGCCGCGGCAATTTTTCCGGCCTGTCGCATCCGTTCCGCTTCACGCGGGGATTTAAGTTTTATCATCTTTAATCCCAAGTTCCTTGAATATAGCCGCAGTTGTTGCCTCAATCGTCGGTTGGTTATCAACCTTAATGAGCTGCCCCAAGGACAGATAATATGCTTTCAGCGGCTCCGTCTCCTCATGAAATATCCTGAGGCGCTGCTTCACCGTCTCGGGCTCATCGTCTTTTCTGACCGTCAGTCTGCCGCCGCAGCTGTCGCAGATGCCTTCTTTATCCGGCGGCGCCGAAACGATGTGATAGGTGGCGCCGCAGGCTGTACAGACACGCCGGCCTGTCATCCGGGCGCCGATCTCTTCGTCGGAAATCTCGATAATGAGAGCGGTGTCAATCTCGATCCCGGCATTTTCAAGCGCCTCCGCCTGCGTCAGCGTTCTCGGCATACCGTCAAGGATATAACCGTTACTGCAGTCAGGTTCTCTCAATCGTTCCCTGATAATGCTCATCACGAGCGCGTCCGGTACGAGATTGCCGGCATCTATAACAGCTTTCACTTTACGCCCCAACGGCGTGCCGCTTTTTACGACATCTCTCAAAAGATCACCGGTTGAAATCGTCGGCAGTGAAAGCTTTTGGCTGAGTACTTTCGCCTGTGTTCCCTTCCCGGCACCCGGAGCGCCCAGGAGTATCAGTTTCATAAATCCACCTCTTACTCAAGGAAGCCCTTATAATGGCGCATGAGCATCTGCGCTTCAACCTGCTTGACAGTTTCAAGCACAACACCGACAACGATGATGATCGAAGTACCGCCCATTTGGATTCCCTGTGCTGCCGCTTTCTTGGAGAGCAGGCTGATAATGATCGGAGCTACCGCAATAATCGAGAGATACAAAGCACCGAACAGGGTGATTTTTGTGAGCACCTTCTGGAGAAACTCCGATGTGGGCTTGCCGGCCCGGAAGCCCGGTATGAAGCCGCCGTTCTTCTTGAGATTGTTGGCGACCTCGATGGGATTGAACTGGATCGTCGAGTAGAAATACGCGAAAAAGACGATCAGCAGAAAATAGATGACAGCATACGTCCAGGTGTTCGTGTTGAATGTCTTCACGAACCAGCCCTCCGACCACGCCGGCACAAAGGCGGCGATGGTGGCCGGGAGCGACGCGATGGACTGTGCGAAGATGACCGGCAGAACACCCGACATGTTGACCTTCATCGGAAGGTGCGTGGACTGTCCACCGTACATCTTACGGCCGACAACCCGCTTGGCGTACTGGACCGGTATGCGCCGCTCCGACTGTGTGACGATGACGATCAGAATGACGATAGCCAGAACACCCAGGAGAAGCAGTATATTCATCAGCAGCGTGGAAGGATCCTTCCGGACATTCATGACCATCTGCACAATATTGTCCGGGAACCGGGAGACGATGCTGACAAACAGAATAATCGATATGCCGTTTCCGATGCCGAACTCGGTGATCTGTTCGCCCATCCACATGAGCAGGCAGCTGCCCGCTGTAAATGACGCGATAATAACAACCACAGGCCAGATGCCGGAAACGCCGGGCATGAGTATCGAGTTGCTCTGCAGGATCGTATAAAAACCGAAGCCCTGGATGACGGCGATGAGCAATGTGGAATAGCGCGTGATTCTTTCCAGCTTCTTTTTGCCTTCCTCGCCGCCTTCCTTCTGGAGACGCTCAAGGGCGGGAATGGCGATCGTGAGCAGCTGAATGATGATAGATGCGTTGATATACGGCTGAATGGACAAGGCGAATATCGTGGCTCGTGAGAACGCGCTGCCCGACATGACATTCATGAGGCCGAGTACCGTATTCTGCATGGAATCGAAGTACATGCTGAGCTTGACGGCATCAACATACGGGACCAGTACGGCATTTCCCAGACGGTAGAGCAGCAGGATGAAAAGCATAAAGATGAATTTCTTCCTGATATCGTCTATTTTCCATGCGTTTCGTACTGTCTGAAACACCTAAACCACCTCAGCCTTCCCGCCGGCGGCTTCGATTTTTTCCTTTGCCGACTCTGAAAAAGCGGAGGCTTTGATTGTTAATTTTTTTGTAATTGTGCCGTTGCCGAGAATTTTAACGCCGTATTCGCCTTTACTGACGACGCCTGCCGCAAGAAGCTCGTCAATGCCGATTTCTGCGCCGTCGTCAAATATCTCCAGCGCGGAAACGTTGATTGATTCAAGCGGTTTTGCATATATATTATTAAAGCCTCTCTTCGGAACACGGCGGGCCAAAGGCATCTGGCCGCCTTCGAAACCGATGCGGATACCACCGCCGGAACGCGCCTTTTGACCTTTATGACCGCGGCCGCTTGTCTTGCCGTTGCCTGTTCCGGGACCCCTGCCCTTGCGCTTTGCGACATGCGTTGACCCTTTCGCGGGAGAGAGATCATGTAAATTCATGTTCCTAGCGCCTCCTTACTCTTCTGTTACGGTTACAAGATAGCTGATAAGGGCGATCTTGCCTCTTGTCTGCGGATTATCGGGCTGCACGGTTTCGCTGCCGATTTTCTTCAGTCCCAAGGATTTGGCTGTGGCGACATGTTTTTCGAGCCTGCCGCTTAAGCTCTTGACAAGCTTAATCTTTAAATTGGCCATTTGTTATAGCCCCCCTAACCCTGGATCTCTTCTACGCTCTTGCCTCTAACCTTCGCGACCTGAGCGGCATCGCGGAGCGATTTCAAACCGACCATTGTTGCCGCAACGACGTTCTGAGGATTATTGGAGCGCAGGCATTTCGTTCTGATATCACTGATTCCGGCTGCCTCAACGACGGCGCGGACGGGGCCGCCGGCGATAACGCCGGTACCTGCAGGCGCGGGCTTCAACAGTACCCTACCTGCTCCGCACTCACCGATGACCTCATGGGGAATCGTAGAGCCGGCGAGCGTGATAGTGACCACGTTTTTCTTGGCGTCTTCGATGCCTTTCCGTATGGCTTCGGATACTTCTCCGGCCTTACCGAGACCGAAACCTACCCGGCCCTTACCGTCACCGACGACGCAGAGGGCTGCGAATTTGAAAATACGCCCGCCCTTGACTGTTTTTGAGACACGGTTCAAGGAAACGACCTTTTCCGAAAATTCGGACTGGACTTCTTCTCTTCTGTTTTCTCTTTTGTTGTCTCTTTTGTTATTACTGTAAGCCATAATGTTTCCTCCCCCCGTTAAAATTTCAGGCCGCCCTCGCGGGCTCCGTCTGCCAGTTCCTTGACACGACCGTGGTACAAATATCCGCCGCGGTCAAAAACAACCGCTTCGATACCTTTTGCCTTGGCGCGCTCGGCAATCAATATGCCGACCTTTTTCGCGCCTTCTTTATTGCCGCCGGATCCCTCGAAATTCTTTTCAACGGAGGACGCGGCGCAAAGCGTTGTCATGCTGACATCGTCTATGACCTGCGCGTAAATATGTTTCCCGCTGCGGAAAACGTCAAGCCTGGGGCACTCGGGCGTGCCGGAGACCTTGCTTCTGACTCTTTTGTGGCGCTTTAAACGCTGTGCGTTTGTATCAGGTCTTTTAATCATTCAGGCACACCTCCTTTTACTTTTTAACGCCGGTCTTGCCTTCTTTGCGGCGGACGACCTCGTTGGCGTATTTGATACCCTTGCCCTTATACGGCTCGGGTGGTCTTCTCTTCCGTACATCCGCGGCAAACTGGCCCACAGCCTGCTTGTCGATGCCGCTGACGATGATTTTATTGGGTGACGGAACGTCAATCTTGATATCTTTCGTTTCCTCGATAATCACCTGGTGGGAGAAGCCCACGTTCATAACAAGCTTGCTGCCGTCTTTCACCGCCCTGTAGCCGACACCGTTGACTTCCAGTTCCTTCTTGTAGCCCTCCGTCACACCGATGATCATGTTGGCAACAAGTGTCCGGGAAAGGCCGTGGAGAGACCGGTGCTCCGGGGCGTCCGACCGGCGCGTTAAACTAACGGTGCTGCCTTCGACGGCGACCGTGACTTCAGGTTTCAAAGCGGTCTCAAGCGTCCCCTTGGGTCCCTTGACCGTCACCACGTTGGCGTCGGAAACTTTGACCTCGACACCGGCAGGGATTTCGATGGGGGTTCTTCCTATTCTTGACATAATCTCTCCCCCTTACCAGACAAACGCAAGGACCTCGCCGCCGACGTTAGCCACTCTGGCTTTCTTGTCGGTCATGACGCCCTTGGATGTCGAAATGATTGCAATACCCAGCCCTTTTAAGACCTGGGGCAGCTCAGCGGCGCCCGCGTACATGCGCAGGCCCGGCTTTGAAACGCGGCGGAGACCTGTAATGGCATTCTCGCTGCCGTTGTACTTTAACGTTATTTTGATAATGCCCTGCACGCCGTCGTTAACGAGCTGATAATTCTTGATATAGCCTTCCTCCAGCAGGATCTCGGCGATGGCCTTTTTCATATTGGAGGCGGGGATATCAACTGTTGCGTGCTTTGCTGAGCCGGCATTCCTGATGCGCGTCAGCATATCGGCAATAGGATCTGTTATCTGCATATGTTTTCCTCCTTATTAGAGTTACAGGGGGGCGGTTTACCCTGCGCGGCGTTCAGCCGCTCGAACCGTTAGCCCTGTTTTCGTGGCGAGGTTCCCGAGCAGTAACTGTTTCCCAGTTACTATATCAGGCCTGCCGCCATCGGTTTTTTTACCAGGATGCCTTCCTGACGCCCGGAATTTGCCCTTTATAGGCCAGATTGCGGAAGCAGATACGGCAGATGCCGTAATCTCTCAGATAGGCATGGGGCCTGCCGCAGATTTTGCAGCGGTTATAGTTACGGGTGGAGAACTTAGCTTCTCTCTGCTGCTTTAAGATCATAGATTTTTTAGCCATTTTTATTCTCCTCCTTAAGCCCGGATAAACGGAGCGCCCAACAGATCCAGGAGCTCTCTTGATTCTTCATCGGTTTTGGCGGTTGTGCAGATGACGATATCCATGCCGCGGATCTTCTCGATCTTGTCGTAATCGATCTCGGGGAAAATCAGCTGCTCCTTGATGCCCAGCGCGTAGTTGCCCCTGCCGTCAAAGGAGTTTGCGGATATGCCGTGAAAGTCACGGACACGGGGGAGTGCGATGTTAAAGAGTCTGTCGAGAAACTCCCACATTTTGTCATGCCGGAGCGTGACCTTGACGCCGACCGGCATCCCTTCACGCAGCTTAAAGTTCGCAACCGACTTTCTGGCTTTGGTGATAACGGCTTTCTGGCCGGTGATGGCCGTAATATCCTTAACAACGGCTTCAAGCGCCTTCGTGTTGTCGCGCGCGTCACCGCAGCCGACGTTGACAACGATTTTCTCGAGTCTCGGAATCTGCATAACGCTCTTATAGCTAAACTTTTTCATCAGGGCCGGAGCGACTTCTTCCTGATACTTTTTCTTCATTCTTGTCATTTAAGTCTCTCCTCCCCCTTATATTTCCGCGCCGCACTTTTTGCAGACACGAACCTTGGAACCGTCTTTGGCTATGCCGTGGGCGGTTCTTGTGGGCTTGCCGCATTTCGGGCAGACGCGCATAACTTTGCTGACATAAATCGGCGTCTCAATGGTGATGATTCCACCCGGGTCACCCTGTTTGCGTGGCTTTGT
>CAZVLO010000029.1:11059-13987 GCA_964628265.1 uncultured Papillibacter sp. | reverse complement strand
TTTGTATGGCGCTTGGCCTTATTGACGCCCTCGACGATGACTTTCCCGGCGGCGGGAGACGCACTGATAACTTTGCCTTCCTTGCCCTTGTCCTTGCCGGACAGTACGATAACCTTGTCGTCTTTTCTGATGTTCATACTGTACCCCCCTATATCACTTCGGGAGCAAGCGACAGAATCTTCATATAATCCCTGTCACGGAGCTCTCTGGCCACAGGCCCAAAGATACGGGTTCCTCTCGGGTTTTTATCTTCTTTAATCAGAACGGCCGCGTTCTCGTCGAAACGGACATATGTCCCGTCGGTACGGTGCATGCCCTTCGCTGAACGTACGATGACCGCTTTGACCACTTCGCCCTTTTTAACGGTGCCGCCGGGAGCCGCTTTACGGACAGAGGCAACGATCACATCGCCGATATTACCGTATCTCCTCTTGGAGCCGCCCAGGACGCGGATGCACTTTATTTCTTTGGCGCCGGTGTTGTCGGCAACCTTCAGATATGTTTCCTGCTGTATCATAGTGGCGCCTCCTTACTTTGCCTTCTCAATAATCTCAACGAGCCGCCAGCGCTTCTCCTTGGAAAGAGGACGGGTCTCCATGACCCTCACTCTGTCGCCGATGCCGCACTCATTATTTTCGTCATGTGCTTTTAATTTGTATGTTCTCTTGATGATCTTCTTATAAAGAGGATGCTGGACGCGGTCTGCAACAGCCACGACGATCGTTTTATCCATCTTGTCGGATACGACCTTGCCAACTCTTGTCTTTCTGGAAGCGGTTCTTATATCATTCATCTAACTTACCTCCTTAATGCTCGAGCTGGTTCTGACGAATAATGGTCTTGACTCGGGCAATATCCTTTTTGACCTGGGAAATTTTAATAGGATTATCGAGCTGATTCGTCGCGTGCTGCATTCTCAAAAAGAACAGATCCTTTTTCAAATCGGCCAGCTTTTCCTCCAGCTCAGAGGCGCTCAGTTTACGTACCTCGTTTGCCTTCATCTTATTCACCACCTGTCTCGGTCTCACGCTTTACAAACTTTGCTTTAAGCGGCAGCTTGTGGCTGGCAAGCCGGCACGCTTCGCGCGCCGCATCTTCCGGCACACCGGAAATTTCAAACATAACCCTGCCCGGCTTCACAACGGCGACCCAGTACTCGGGCGAACCTTTACCGGACCCCATACGCGTTTCTGCCGGCTTGGAGGTAACAGGCTTGTCGGGGAATATTTTGATCCAAACCTTACCGCCGCGCTTCGTATAACGCGTCATGGCGATACGGGCAGCTTCAATCTGATTGGAGGTAACCCACGCGGGCTCCATGGCCTGAAGGCCGTATTCTCCATAGGTTACGACGTTGCCGCGGGTGGCTTTACCTTTCATGCGGCCCCTCATAACCTTGCGGTACTTAACTCTTTTCGGCAAAAGCATTACTCTGCGCCTCCTTCTTTCGGAGTCTGAACAGCAGGTCGGTTCGGAGCCGCCGGACGGGAGCTGTTGTTATAACCCCCCTGACCAGCCGGGCGGTTGTAGCCGCCTTGTCCTGCGGGACGGTTGTAGCCGCCTTGTCCTGCGGGACGGTTGTAGCCGCCCTGACCTGCGGGACGGTTGTTGTTGTAGCCGCCCTGACCGCCTCTGTTATATCCGCCCTGGCCGCCCGATTTGGGTCCGCGGTCGCGGTTATCCGGACGGCGTTCTCTCAGCGGCTTCGTCAAATCCATTGTTCTCGGTGTTGTGCGGAGCGACTGGTTCAAAATCTCTCCGTTATAGATCCATACCTTGACGCCGATGCGGCCGTATGTGGTCGCAGCCTCGGAGAAGCCGTACTCGATGTCGGCGCGGAGTGTCTGAAGAGGAATTGTGCCCTCGTGGTATGTTTCACTCCTGGCAATTTCGGCGCCGCCAAGACGGCCGGCAACCATGACTTTAATGCCGCGTACGCCAAGACGCATAGCGCGGCCCATGGCGTTTTTCATTGCACGGCGGAACCCGATGCGTTTCTCCAGCTTCGCCGCGATGCTCTCTGCGACAAGCTGCGCGTTTGTATCGGGATTTTTCACTTCAATGATGGATACGGACACGGGCTTGCCGAGTCTCTTTTCCATGTCGAGGCGAATTTTTTCAATTTCCTGTCCACCCTTGCCGATAACGACGCCGGGACGTGAGCAGTGGAGAAGAATTTTAACCTTTGCGCTGTCGCGCTCGATTTCTATTTTCGGAACACCTGCATGAAACAGGGTTTTCTTTAAATATTCACGGATTTTGTAATCTTCGACAATAAGGTCGCCGACTTTGTCAGCCCTGGCAAACCAGCGGGAATCCCAGTCTTTGATGACGCCTACACGAAATCCGTGCGGATTTACTTTCTGTCCCATATGCTACCCCCTACTCCTTTTCCTTGACAACAATCGTGATATGCGACGTTCTCTTGTTGATACGGTCGCCCCTACCCTTTGCCCTGGGCATCATTCTCTTGATGATCGGCCCGGGATTTGCGTAGGTCTCGGAAACAAAGAGCTTGTCAGGGTCAAGATTGTGGTTGTTTTCGGCGTTGGAGACGGCGCTCTTGAGGAGCTTCAGCATAAGCTCGGATGCAGCCTTGGGCGTCTGCATCAGAATGCCCATCGCTGCTTTAGTATCTTTGCCTCTGATAAGGTCGCAGACGATCTTGACCTTTCGCGGCGAAATGCGCGCGTATTTTAAATGTGCTTTTGCATCCATAATCAGCCTGCCTCCTTATTTCGTCGTTCTGCTTCCGGCGTGACCCCTGAAGGTCCGCGTCGGAGCGAATTCGCCCAGTTTATGGCCGACCATATCTTCCGTAATGTAAACCGGGACATGGCGGCGGCCGTCGTGCACGGCGATGGTATGCCCAACGAAGGACGGGAATATCGTTGTTGCACGGGACCAGGTCTTCAGGACCTTCTTCTC
>CAZVLO010000029.1:8743-11048 GCA_964628265.1 uncultured Papillibacter sp. | reverse complement strand
GCTTTGTTCATTTCATCGACCCTCTTTAGAATCTCGGGAGCGGCAAAGGGGCCTTTTTTAATACTTCTGCTCATATTACTACTGACCTCCTTACCTTATTTCTCATTCCTGCGTTTGACAATGAACTTACTTGACTTGTTCTTTTTCTTGCGGGTCTTATAACCCAGCGTCGGCTTGCCCCATGGTGTCACCGGTGCGGGACGTCCGATGGGGCTCTTGCCCTCACCGCCGCCGTGCGGGTGGTCGTTGGGGTTCATGACGCTGCCGCGAACCGTCGGGCGGATGCCCATATGGCGCTTGCGACCGGCCTTGCCGATGTTGATGTTGGAGTGGTTGACGTTACCCACCTGGCCGATTGTGGCCATGCAGTTCATCCGGATATAGCGGTATTCACCGGAGGGGAGCCTGACCTGAGCCAGTTCGCCTTCCTTCGCCATGAGCTGGGCGGCGACACCGGCTGAGCGGACAAGCTGCGCGCCTTTTCCGGGGTGGAGCTCAATGTTGTGAATGACACTGCCGACCGGAATGGCGGAGATGGGGAGCGCGTTGCCCGGCTTGATATCCGCTGCGGCCGAGGAGATAACGGTGTCTCCGGCGCCAAGACCGACAGGCGCCAGAATATAGCGGCGATCTCCGTCGGGATACTCGACAAGCGCGATGTTTGCCGAGCGGTTCGGATCATACTCCAGGCGCAGGACTTTTCCGGGGACATCTGTTTTGTCGCGCTTGAAATCGATAATCCTGTATTTTCTGCGGTTACCGCCGCCTCTGTGGCGGACGGTGATATGTCCGTAGCTGTTTCTGCCGGAATGCTTCTGGAGCACTTCGACAAGCTTCCGCTCCGGTTTTGCTTTCTTATCTATACCGTCGAAACCCAAAACAGTCATATGCCTTCTCGACGGAGTGGTGGGCTTATATGCTTTGACAGACATGGAACCTTACCTCCCTTATACCATTCCTTCGAAGAATTCAATCGGTTTGGAATCTTCGGTTAATCTGACGACAGCCTTTTTCCAGGCGCTGGTGCGCCCTAGAGGATATCTCCCGGTACGCTTGGCTTTTCCCAGCATGTTGAGCGTTGTCACTCTCATGACCTTGACGCCGAAAATCTCTTCAACTGCTTTTTTTATCTCGATTTTATTGGCGTCTCGGGAAACTTCAAAGGCATATTTGTTGATATCATTCTGCTCCATGGACTGCTCACTGATGATCGGGCGAATGATGATATCATAGGCAGACTTCATTACGCATATACCTCCTCGATCGTTTGGAGCGCCGCCTTATCGACGACAAATGTTTTTGCGTTCATCACGTCGTAAACGTTCAGTACCGAGGCGAACGTTGTCCGGACGTCCGGCAGATTCCGCGCGCTTTTGACAATTGTTTCTCTGACCTCGGGGGTCACGATCAGCGCTTTTCCCGTCACACCGATGGCGGTCAGGAACTTGGCGAAATCCTGGGTTTTGATGCTCTCCATATTCAGGTTTTCCACGACGACAACGGCGTCGTCAATAGCCTTCTGGGAGAGCGCGGATTTCAGTGCGAGCTTTTTCAGCTTCTTGTTGATCGTATAACTGTAGTCGCGCGGCTTGGGTGCGAATGCGATACCGCCGTGGGTAAACTGTACGGCTCTGCTGGAGCCCTGACGGGCGCGGCCTGTACCTTTCTGGCGGTACGGCTTGGCGCCGCCGCCGGATACCTCGGCGCGCGTCAGCGCCGATTGGGTGCCCTGGCGGACATTGGCAAGATGATTTTTAACGGATTCATGGATGGCCTGCGCATTCGGCGTCACGCCGAACACAGCCTCGGAGAGCTCAACCTCGCCGATAACCTGGCCTGCCATGTTGAAAACTTTAGTTGTAGGCATCTGACTCTCTCCTTTCCCTAACCCCTAGCTGATTTCTTCTGCGGGTTTGTACTCACTGTCACAACAGCGCTCTTGACGTGTATCTTCTTGACGGTGTTTTTGATGTACACGATGCCGCCCTTGGGGCCGGGCACCGCGCCTCTGACTGCGATCAGATTGAGCTCGGGGTCCACCTTGACGATGTCAAGATTCTGAACGGTGACCTGCTCGTTGCCCATCTGACCGGCGCCGATCTTGCCTTTGAATATTTTCGACGGGTCGGAGTTTGCGCTCATAGAACCTGCGTGACGGTGGACGGGGCCGCCACCGTGGGTCATCGCCGTGCGGCTGGCGTTGTGGCGCTTAATGACGCCGGAGTAGCCCTTGCCTTTGGAAATGCCGGTGATGTCGACCTGGTCACCCTCGACGGTAACTGGCTGATCCGCATGGCGCACCTGA
>CAZVLO010000029.1:7999-8733 GCA_964628265.1 uncultured Papillibacter sp. | reverse complement strand
GGCCTTCAGCTCGTCGCCGATGTTCAGCGACGCGGCATTGGCCAGCTTGAACTCTTTGAGATATTTCATCAGAGAGGTGCCAGCCTTTTTCAGGTGGCCGACCTCGGGTTTGCTGAGCTTTCTTTCCTTTTCTTCCTGGAAGCCGAGCTGCACGGCGGTATAGCCGTCTTTGTCCTCGCTCTTCTTCTGTACCACAACACAGGGCCCGGCCTCGATAACGGTGACCGGAATGACTCTGCCCATATCATCGAAGATCTGCGTCATGCCGACCTTTTTGCCGATGATTGCCTTATCCATGTTTTGTCCTCCTCATTATAGGTTATTGGTTGACAGCGCCCGGCTGCCAACATGACCCTCGTCGCCGCGGTCTCCGCTATGTTATAACGCTGCGACACGGGAACATTTCTTACTGCTTATTAAAGTTTGATTTCGATTTCGACGCCGGCGGGGAGCTCGAGAGCCATCAGGGCTTCCACCGTCTTCTGGGTGGGGCTCATGATGTCAATGAGCCTCTTGTGCGTCAGACGCTCAAACTGCTCGCGGCTGTCCTTGTATTTATGGACGGCGCGCAGGACCGTGACGATTTCCTTCTTTGTGGGAAGGGGTATGGGCCCGGACACTTTGGCTTCCGTCCGCTTCGCTGTCTCAACGATCTGCGCCGCGGCCTGGTCGATCAGCTGATGATCATATGCCTTCAGCCTGATACGGATCATTTTTTTACTAATTGCTGCCAT
>CAZVLO010000029.1:7257-7989 GCA_964628265.1 uncultured Papillibacter sp. | reverse complement strand
ACGCGGTGTGTACCGTACTTGTTGCCTTTCATTGCCATGTTTTTTCCTCCTGAAATGTACGATTTTTATTCTGCGGCAAATCACCGCGTCCGAAAACTCGTACGGAAGAGAAAATTCTGTACACATAACCGTGCGTATCATTCCCGCCCACAAATTAAACCGGCTTATTCCTCCGGCCGGTTTGTTTCTGGTCATGGCGATATACGCCTCTAAACAGCACTTTCTCAGCCGCCCGATTGCGTACCGGTATAAAACCAGTACCGGACATACTCCTCGGAAGTGACCAGGCAAAGCCTGCAATCTCCCGAATCATCGCATATTGCGCGTATTAAGAGCCACATAGCCCCGTAAAGCGCCCTGTTAGAATATCAAACTCCATATACAAAGTCAAGAGAATATTTCTCCTTTATGCAAAATTATTTTTTACAGTTTTGGTGAATAAATTCATTATCAAAAGAATGCCCGCTACCTTTTCACCTTATATATATAATGAGCATAATAATGCCGTACAGTATCGGCTGATGCAGAACATAAATCAGCAGCGCCTGCTTCCCCACGGCGGGGAAAAACGGAATGCGCTTTTCGTAAAACCATTTCGGCAGCTTGTTTTCAACAATATAGAAGCCCGCCCACGTTCCCAGGAGGAACACAAAGAGCCAGGGGAAGACGGGAAAGTAGTCGGCGCTGAAAAATAAGGGCGTCGTCCAGCCGAAAATCCAGAAATACGGGGCG
>CAZVLO010000029.1:0-7247 GCA_964628265.1 uncultured Papillibacter sp. | reverse complement strand
ACCGCCAGTGCGCTGCCCACAAGCAATGCAACATAAATAAACGGCGCGGCAAGCTTCGGCAGCTTGTCCCAAATATGCTGAGTCATGCCGTAAAAGATCATACAGAAGCCCAGGAGGTGCAGGACCCCGAAACGGATGGGCTGATTAATAATGGGGAGGGCTGTGACGATTGTCAGCACCATCGCAATTGCGAACACCTTAACGCCCCTGTTGACGTTGCTCCTGGAAAACCGGGACGACACGCCTGAGAGAAAGATAAAGAGCCCGGCGAAGACATAATGGAGGAAATCAAATACCGGGTTTGAAAAAAACCAGGAGGGCGCGCCGAGAAACGCCACAGCGTCAAACAGCGCGTGGTGGATAACCATGAGAATGACAGCGAGTCCTCTGGCCGCGTCAATGATATCGATTCGTTTTCTTTCCGGCCTGTGCTCCGTGCTCATACGTTGAACCTGTAGGTGACGATGTCGCCGTCCTTCATGACGTATTCCTTCCCCTCGGAACGGATGAGGCCGCGCTCCCGCGCCGCCGCCATTGTCCCGCAGGCTTTCAGGTCGGCAAACGCCACAACCTCGGCCCGGATGAAACCCCGCTCGAAGTCGGAATGGATTTTACCCGCCGCCTGGGGGGCCTTCGTCCCTTTTCTGATCGTCCAGGCCCTGACCTCGTCCGGCCCGGCCGTCAGGTAGGATATCAGTCCCAAAAGGTTGTAAGAGCACCTGATGAGCCTGTCAAGACCCGATTCGCTGATGCCGAGTTCCTCTAAAAACAGCTGCCTGTCCTCATCGGGAAGCTCGGCAATCTCCTGCTCCGTCTTGGCGCAGATCGGCAGGACCTGCGACCCGTCGGCGTCGGCATAGGCTTTGACTGCGTGATAATATATGTTCTTCTCATATCCGTCAGAGAAGCTTTTCTCGTCCATATTCGCCGCGTATATGACGGGCTTCAGGCTTAAAAGCTCGGATGTGGCAATGAGCTCCCCGTCCTCCCGGGTGCAGTCGTAGCTGCGGGCGGGCTTACCGTTATTAAGATGTGCAAGGAGGCCTTCAAAAACATCTGCTTCATGCAGGAATTTTTTATCCCCCTTGCCCGCCTTTTTAGCCTTGTCGATACGGCGTTCCACCATCTCCATATCGGCCAGGGCGAGCTCGAGATTAATGATCTCAATATCACGCAGAGGATCGGCGCCGCCTTCCACATGCACCACGTCCGGGTCGTCAAAGCAGCGGACCACATGGACGATGGCGTCGGTCATGCGGATATTGCTCAAAAACTTGTTGCCAAGGCCTTCTCCCCTGGACGCGCCCCGGACAAGGCCCGCGATATCTACGAATTCTATCACGGCGGGCGTGTATTTTTTTGGCGAATACATGTCCCTGAGGAAATCTAATCTTTCATCGGGCACTGTGACGACACCGACGTTGGGGTCGATGGTGCAGAAGGGGTAATTGGCGCTCTCCGCGCCTGCGTTCGTAATGGCGTTGAACAGAGTGGACTTGCCCACGTTGGGCAGTCCCACGATACCGAGTTTCATTGGTATGTTCCTTTCAGCTATTCTTTTGCGATATAGGCAATCCCGGCGGCGCCGGGGCCCACATGCGTCCCGACGATCAGGCCGATATCCTCTTCGAAATAATCGGTGATATTAAAGCTTTGCGTAAAATGGTTTACTGCTTCTTTTAAGGCTCCCGGCGCGTTTGAATGCCCAAAGGCGACAATGTAATCAAGGTCCGGCGGGTCAGCCGCCACCTGCTCCCCTATAAACTTCAGTCCGGCCTTCAGGCCGCGGGTCTTGCCGACGGATTCCACACGGCCGTCAATGACTGCGATAATCGGATTGATACCCAAAAGGCCACCCACAAAGGCGGTGGTCGTCGATATGCGCCCGCTCATTTTCAGATACTTCAGCGTGTCCACCACGGCAAACAGGCGGATTCTTTTCACCAGCGCCCGGATTAGTTCCGCAATTTCTCCGGCGGTTTTCCCCTCGCCCCTGAACCGGACGGCAAGGCGGACCATGAGCGCCAGCTCGAAGGTCGCTGTGCGCGAATCAATGATATGAATCTTCTCCGCGTTCACCTGTTCCCGCGCCACAACGGCGGACTGGTATGTGCCGGACATCTCCGACGAGATGAATATACCGACGACCTCATCACCGGCGTCGACAAACCGCTGAAACAACGCGGTAAATTCACCCGGCGGAACCTGTGAGGTTGTCGGAAGCGTTTCCACAGATGCCAGCTTTTCAAAAAAATCCTCTTTGGATAAGTCAATGCCGTCTCTATATGACTCACTGCCGAAGTGCACGGTCAGAGGGACAACGGTAATATCCAGCGCCGCCCCTTCTTCCTGCGTAATATCACTTGTACTGTCGGTGATAATTTGAACCATAACGCTCTCCTTTAGCCTAACCATAATATAAAGGATCCTGAAACAGTATATGTGCCGGCGGGAATAATAGCGACGCAGAATGATTATACGCTATTTGACGCATTCGGGCAATTATTTTGTTCCATCGGCTTTGCAGCCCTGCAGCCCCGGCAGCAATAAAGAGACTGCCGCTGATTTCTGACAGCGGCAGTCCCGACCGATTGTGCTTTTTTATGATTCCGGCGTATATATGACAAGTGCAATGACGGATTCCGGCGCCCCCCTATAGGCGGTAAGACCGTCCGCAATCAGCCGCTCAGCCATATCAGCTGAAATCTCAATGTTGAACGTACCGTCCCCGTTGTCTGACATGACCTGTGTTTTCAGAATTTCGGTCAGCTGTCCTTCAACGAGAAACACCGCGTAGTAGACCTTCAGTTCGTCTGCGATGTTGTTCGGGGCTGTCGTTCCCCTGTCGGCTCCGGGCGGTTCGGCCGACGCGGCTGTAATGCCCAGCATGGGGTGTTGAACGGCTTCGCTGCTGCTTGCAGCTTCAGCGGAATCTCCCGCTTTCCCGTCTTCATACGTCCTCATCGATACGTCCTGATCATCAGCCGCGGCTGCGCTTAATTCCGCTTTGGGCATCGGCGCATCAGCGGAAAAATCATTTGCGCTCTTGTGACCGAAAAGCCCGGGTGCTGTAATCAGCACCAGCGCCAGACATGCCGCTGCGGCAGCAAAGGTGATGATGAACGGCTTTATTGGCCTCTTGCGCCCGGTGCCGGCGGACATATTCGCGCCTGTGTCCCGGGAGAGCGTTTTGATTCTGTCCATAACACTTGTCGTGAAGCTCTCGGGAGGCTCCAACAGCGACTCCGCAGCCGCCTCCGTAACGGTTATATATAACGACAGGAGTGATCGGCATGACGCGCATTGATCCAAATGCCCCGCGAGCTCTTCTTTTTTGGTTGCGGGCAGCTCGCCGTCGGCATAAAAGCTGATCATGTCCCTGTATTTCCTGCACTCAGCCATGCGGATCCACCTCCTTTCCGCTTGTATGACGGTTGCTTTTCGAAAAAGTTCCGTCTTTGTTGAGAATGGCAACAAGTCCCTGCCGCGCCCTTGAAAGGCGCGATTTCACCGTCCCCTCGCTCAGGCTGAGCGTTCTGGCGATATCCTCGTAGGTCATCCCGGTGATTTCGCGCATGACGAGAATTTCCCTGTGCTTTTCAGGCAGCTGGCCGATGCCCTTTGAAACGGCCTCCCGGAGCTCCCTTTTCTCAATCTCGCTTCCGGGCTCACTGCTTAAGTCAGGAATCTCGTAATCGGAATATTCACCGCTGTCATTTATATATGTAAGGGATGAGACCTGGCTGCGCTGGCTTTTGCGGATAAAATCTATGCTGAGATTATATGTGAGTCTGTAGAGCCAGACGGAAAAACGGCTCTCACCCCTAAAGTTTTTAAGTCCAGTGAAGGCCTTGATAAACGCCTCCTGAGAGATATCAAGAGCATCGTTTTCATTGCCGGTCATTTTCAGCGCGAGGTTATAGACTTTTTTCTGATTCTCCAGCACGAGGGCCTCAAAGGCTTCCGTCTCTCCGCCTCTGACTCTTTCTATCACCGCCAGCTCTTCCGATGCTGTCATCCTGTCACCTCAGCTCTCTTCTGATCATATCGCCGATATTATAAATGTCGGCCATCGTCTCTATTTTCGTTATTTTATCCCTGAAAAATCCGGCATGGGGCACGCCCTTGAGGTACCATGCAAAATGCTTCCGGGCTTCCAGGCATGCGATTTTCTCGCCCTTAAATTTTTTCGCAAGCTCGAATTGAGACAGCGCTGTGTCGATGCGTTCACGAAGCGGCGGGAGATCCGGGACAGGCTCGCCGCGTAGTGCCGCCTGTGCCTGCGCAAAAAGCCAGGGATTACCGAAGGCGCCCCTGCCGATCATGACCATGTCGGCGCCCGTGTATTTCAATATTCTGACGGCGTCTTTAGCCGTAAAAACATCGCCGTTTGCCAATACAGGGATGCTGACGTTTTCCTTGACTTCGCGGATAATGTCCCAGTCGGCTGTCCCCGCGTACATCTGCATCCGAGTCCGGCCGTGAACGGCCACCGCGGAAGCGCCTGCCTCCTCGGCCATCCGGGCGAAGGCCACGGCGTTGACCTTGCCTTTATCCCACCCTTTTCGTATTTTTACGGTGACAGGGCAGGAGACATTTCTTGTGACTGCCTCAATGATTTTCATAGCCTTGTCGGGGTCCAGCATCAGCGCGCTCCCGTCCCCGCTTTTAACTACCTTCCCCACGGGGCATCCCATATTGATATCAATGATGTCGGCCCCTGAAATCTGTTGGGCAAGTGCCGCGGCCTCGCCCATACAGCCGATATCGCTGCCGAAAATCTGGGCCGCCGCAGGATGCTCGTCCTCTCCGAGCTTTAATAGCGATCTTGTTTTACTGTCCTGATAGACCAGCGCCTTGGCGCTCACCATCTCGGTATACGTCAGTCCGGCCCCGAATGACCGGCATACGGCGCGAAAAGCCAGATCACATACGCCGGCCATGGGCGCCAGCGCCAGCTTTGAGTCGATCTGCAGCGCGCCAATCAGCACAATTTCACCTCCGCTGATGCATATAAGAAAAGAACAGCTCCATTGTATTCAAAACGGCACCGAAAGTCAATTACAGTGAAAAGACTTGCCGCGGCAGGGGCGTTAACGCGCCTGCCGCGGCATCATCACCACTGCATAGTATATGTTACGAATCGGCTATAATCTCAAGCTCCCGAATTTTCACACTGTTTTTGTAGACCTTGATGAGATACAGCACATTGGCTTCAATAGGCCCGAAGTAAAACTGCCCCTCTTCATCCGTAAACTGTCTGTCGATGAGCTTTTTCTCCTGACCGGATTTAAATAGAAGGACTAGCGCATCCTCAACGGGCGTTTCGCTCCTGTCTTTAACCGTGCCGCAGATGGCGGCGGCTCTCTCCTGTTCGATTTTTACCGTTGTCTCTATATGCTCGCCTTCAGCAGGCTTAAAATAAAACTTTGCAACTGAACTCAATTCTCAAACCCCCGCTTGTGTTCATCTGCCATATTCTATTGGGAGGTCAGGCTTTCCGTGCTTGACATATCGGGTATAATTATATAGACTACTAAAGTTACTTTATCTGGTTAAAGGGGTTAGTTAATATGGCAAAGGAAAAAAAGGTGGAGCAGATCACCAATATGGATGTTGATTTCGCTCAGTGGTTCACCGACGTCGTAACAAAGGCGGAGCTGATCGATTACTCCGGCGTCAAGGGCTTTTTTATTCTGCGGCCTTACGCCTATGCCATTTGGGAAAATATTCAGAGTATTTTGGATAAGCGCTTTAAGGAGCTGGGGCATGAAAATGTCTCCATGCCTGTTCTTATCCCCGAGAGCCTGCTGCAGAAAGAGAAGGACCATGTGGAGGGCTTCGCGCCGGAGGTGGCCTGGGTTACCCACGGCGGATCCGAAGAGCTTAATGAGCGCCTTTGTGTGCGCCCCACGTCAGAAACGCTCTTTTGCGAACACTGGAGCCATGTTCTGCGCTCCTGGCGCGACCTGCCGATGCTGTATAACCAGTGGTGCAGCGTCCTGCGCTGGGAGAAGACAACACGCCCCTTCCTCCGGGGCCGCGAGTTCCACTGGCAGGAGGGGCATACGCTCCACGCCACCCGGGAGGAGGCAGAATTCGAAACGCAGCAGATGCTGAACGTGTATGCCGATTTTTGCGAGAACAGCCTGGCCATGCCTGTCATCAAAGGCAGGAAAACGGATAAGGAGAAATTCGCGGGTGCTGAGGTCACTTATACGGTAGAGTGCATGATGCATGATAAAAAGGCGCTTCAGGGCGGCACCTCGCATTATTTCGGCGACGGCTTTGCCCGGGCCTTCGATATTCAGTTCGCTGACAAGGAAAACAAGCTCGCTTATCCGCACCAGACGTCCTGGGGTATGTCCACGCGCATTATCGGCGGTATCATCATGACCCACGGGGACAACAACGGGCTCGTTCTGCCGCCCAGAATCGCACCGGTGCAGGTCATTGTCATTCCGATCGCCATGCACAAGGAGGGCGTAATTGAAAAGGCGGACGCGCTCACCGCACAGCTGAAAGCGGCCGGCCTCCGCGCCAGAATCGACAAGTCCGATCAGAGCCCCGGCTGGAAATTCGCCGAGCATGAAATGAAAGGCGTCCCGCTGCGGCTTGAGCTTGGACCGAAGGACATCGAAAACGGGCAGTGTATCGCTGTCCGCCGCGATAACGGTGAAAAAATCACTGTGGGGCTCAACGAGCTTGAAAAGAGAATCCCCGAAATCCTCGATGACATCCATCAGGGACTCTACGACAAAGCGAAGAAAAATCTGACGGACAATACGCGCCCGGCGCAGACCATCGATGAGGCGAAGGTTATTATCGCAGAAAACGGCGGCTTTATTAAGTCCATGTGGTGCGGCAGCCTTGACTGTGAAATGAAGATGAAGGAAGAGGCCGGCGTCTCGTCCCGCTGCATGCCTTTTGAGCAGGAGCATTTGGGAGACACGTGTATTGCCTGCGGAAAACCGGCGGAAAAAATGGTCATCTGGGGTGTGGCCTATTAAAACAGCCGATGATCCATGCTCAATCACAGCGTTGTTTATAATTTCCTTAAAGCTGCCGGGTTTTATGCCGATAAATATTATATCGCAACCGCACTTTTAACTCCGATAACGGCAAACCCGGTGAAAACCGGGGACGCAAGGCCGGGGCGTCGTAAGACAGTAATATGCAAATTTCTTGGAACAGGCATGATTTCGGTCATGCCTGTTCCGCTTTTATCAGCGTGTCCACGGGGATGA
>CAZVLO010000028.1:27544-30905 GCA_964628265.1 uncultured Papillibacter sp. | reverse complement strand
TTCGAATCCACCTTCCCCCACCAAAAACAAAGACTTGCCGCAAGATGCTAGCGACAAGCCTTTGTTATTTTCCTCAGTATACGACAAGCTACGCATCATAGCCGTTAAAATATTGCAGCATACAAGCTGACGCATTTAGAAGATACTGAATCCACAGCACCGAACGTCGGTTTTGTCATAAGCTGCTTATGTATAGTTTGCTTTTTTGAGGTCTGCAATATCACGGGAGAGCTTTTTTGCAATCGCTTCCAGGGTGGTTATTCTTCCATCCATAATATCGAGGTCATCTTTGTTTGGCATCTTATCCAAGATGGCTTGCTGACCCTCGGCAAGCAAATCGAATTTAGGGTTAAATTCCGCTTCCATCAAGACTGCGGTGTTTTCAGCAATTCGCTGTTCTGCATCATCTATGATCGCCTTTATGGAGCGCAAAAGCTCTTTGTCCGCCACTCAGATCACCTCATGCCCTGATTATAGGCTTCCGATATTTGGATGTCAAGGACCGGAGTTTACCATCCCGCAAGGGGTGGTTTTGCTTTTGGCTGTCACCGGCCTGCGCTGCAGTGAATAACTACATTCAGAGAAACATAACCTCTGAATATACTGCGGCTGTGAGCAAGCTCAGCGTCCCGGCCGTCCGCCGTCCTGCCGGATTAATAAGTTTTGCGGAAATGAGAATTTTAAGGTATAATTTTAAGGTATGATTTATTTACAATAGCTGTAATGGGGTTAGTACTTTGATGTATGAGTTATAATAACCTCTTTTCAAGCCAAAAAGGGGAGAGAAGATGAATGGAGACACTGTTTTTTGCAATTGTAAACAGAGATAAAGTCAACGCGGTATGGCACAAAGCGCAGGAGTGCGGTGCGACGGAGGGGACGATCTTTCTTGCGGAGGGAACGGTTCGATCCAAGCTGTTGGAAAAGATGGGGCTGACCGAGACGCACAAAGCGATTCTTATGATATCCGCTACATGTGAGCTTTGCGAGACGCTGCACGAATTGGTCAGCGAGACTTTTAAGTTCGCAGAGAGGAACAAGGGGATTGCTTTTTCCGTCCCTTTCATACGCTGGCGGAAACCGGACTCCGGGCAGCAGCAGGACAGCCCGCAGAAAAATATCGCTAACGCTGCGTATTATTGTATTATGACCATCGTGGACAAGGGGCGCAGCAAGGATTGCTTGAAAGCGGCCAGAGCTGCGGGTGCAAAGGGAGGTACCTTGATTCACGGCAGGGGAGCCGGTATTCCGACGGAATATTATTACCCGCTCGTTATCGAGCCGCAAAAGGATATCGTCATGATTGTTGCGGCAAAGGATAAGACTGATGCAATCAGGGACAGGATTTCCTGCGAACTGGAGCTGGAGAAAACCGGCAACGGCATCATCTTTACGCTGCCCGTACTCAGGACATGCGGCCTGACGGAAAACAAGTCCGAAGAGCGCAAGGGGGTGGCGTCATGAGCCTCCTTGTTGAAAAGCTGAAGGAAGTAGGCCGAACCCTGGTGCCCGTTGTGATACTGGTGCTGCTGCTCTGCTTCACCATAGTGGATGTTGAGACAAGTATTATCATTCGATTTCTTGTGGGCAGCGTTATGCTTTTGATAGGTTTGGCAATTTTCCTGTGGGGCGTTGATCTGGCGATGAACCCGATCGGTGAGCAGATGTCGTGGGAAGTAGCCACCTCCAAAACACCGGTCAAGATTGCGGTACTTAGTTTTCTTTTGGGTTTCTTAATAACTGTGGCAGAGCCCGATTTGCTCATTCTCGGCAATCAGGTCGAGGCCGCGTCCGGGGGTTCCCTGAGTGCATCTGCCATTGTATATTTGGTATCAGTTGGCGTAGGGGTTATGATTTCCCTAGGCGTTTTCAGGCTGCTGCGGAATATGAAGCTCAATCTGTTTATGACGATAACATACGGGATTATACTCGTTCTGGCATTTTTTGTCTCAGAGGAGTTTCTTGCGATATCATTTGACGCTTCCGGCGCGACAACGGGCGCCCTGACAACGCCGTTCGTCCTCGCGTTATCGCTGGGGCTGTCAAAGGTAAAAGGCGGTAAAGAATCCGAGGAGAACTCGTTTGGCCTTGTGGGCATTATGAGCGCCGGACCGATTTTTGCCGTGATGATCATGTCCATAATTTCAGGGCAGAAAAATATACAGGGTGATGCGGCTGAATTCGTGGCGGCTGAAGGTGTAATCGGGCCGATCATCAGAGCGATACCGGCAATCTTCGTAGAATCCCTCGTCGCGCTGCTCCCCATAGCTGTTTTGTTCTTCATATTTAACTTTGCAAAATTCAAGCTGCCCAAGAGTGAGCTTTCAAGAATATTCAGTGGACTGGTTATCATTTTGTTGGGTCTTGTTCTGTTCCTCACTGCGGTAAACTCCGGCTTTATGGATATGGGCCGGATAATCGGTATGGAAATCGCCAAAATGAACGCATGGGTATTAATCGGAATTGGCTTTTTGCTGGGGTTCATTGTTGTCCTTGTTGAACCTGCCGTTCATGTGTTGGGCGAGCAGATAGAAGAGGTTACAAGCGGCCATATTCCGCTGAATCTTATTCGGCTCACGTTGTCCATAGGCGTTGCTGCCGCAGTCGCGCTGTCTATGGTAAGGATCCTTGTGCCGGAAGTGAAGCTGTGGTTTTTCCTGCTGCCGGGCTTTGCCATTGCGGCATTGCTTTCGTTTAAAGCCGACCCGGTTTTTGTGGGGATTGCCTATGACGCCGGCGGCGTGGCTTCAGGGCCCATGACGGCAACCTTTGTGCTCGCCTTCGCTCAGGGGGCGGCTACCGTGATAGAATCCGCCAATGTACTGGTGGACGGCTTCGGCGTCATAGCAATGGTGGCTATGGCTCCCGTCCTCTCTATCATGATACTGGGAACCGTGTTCAGGCATAAAAAGATCGAGTACCCCGTCATTGTTGAAGACAGAGCCGATGTCCCCCTGCCGGAAGAGGATGAGCCGCAGCACACCTGTACCATGGTGGTTGTCAATAGGGGATTTGCTGAAAAGGTCGTTGACGTTGCCCGACTGTCAGGGGCGACGGGTGCAACAATCATACGCGGAAGGGGCACCGCCGGGCATCATAAAGTTATGCTGCCTATAATAAATTTAGAATTGCAGCCCGAGAAGGAAATCGTTTTGATCATCACCGGCATCCATGTAAGCGAGCGCGTGGCAGACAAATTGGTCAGCGACCCGCAGCTTGAGGAGGATGGCATGATAACTGTTTTCATGTCACCCGCAGAGGCTGAGCTCAAGTCGCATACGATGGAAAATGATATGGACGGCGGTGCCCGTCAAGATTAAACCAAACGTCAGCTTAAGGCTGCCGTGCCCAGACGAGAGCG
>CAZVLO010000028.1:20146-27455 GCA_964628265.1 uncultured Papillibacter sp. | reverse complement strand
CATATTTGCCGCAAAAAACCTAACCCCGCGCCCAGACGAGAGCGGTGTTGCGGCGCTTGCCGTCCTTGCCGATGCGGACGGGGTCGGCGGTCAGAATGAGGGTTTTGCCGTCGTCCTTGAAATTAACGTAGCGTTTCTGCCGGCTGCCGATCCAGTTGGGGATGAGACTGAATTCCAGGTCATGATAAACGATCTGGTTCTCCTCATCGACGGTGAAGCGGCCGGCGTAGGCGAACGTGCCGCGGGCGGCGGCAAGCGTCTGCTCGTCGGTACCCAGCTCCGTGTCCGGGATATCGTAGCGGGGCCTGTCCGCCCGCAGAATCTGTACGGACACCCATCCGTCCTGGGAATAGCAGATAAAGCCGGTGGCGCCCTCTCCCATTATATGGACGGCCGCGCCGTCTTCGTCTGTCCCTGTGAACGACCGGAGCTTCCATGTACCCAGCAGCTTTTCTTTCAGCATGCGTTATTCCTCCCAATGATGTATTTTTATTTGTTGGTTTACTATTATCTGCCGGACCGATAGACAGATACGGCTATTATAGTATAAAATATACGCCATAAAAAATAAACATTTAAAAAGGAGCTGTGAACGTGGGCAAATATGACGAGCTGGTTTTAACAATCCCCCAGGAGTTTCATAAATGGTACGGATTCGCCTCCCCCCGCGGGTTCTTCCGCGGCACGACGATGATGCCCAAGGCCAAGGTCTATATGGATTTCACTTCTGTAACGAAGGACCTTGTGATGGAGGTACCCCACACGCATCACGCCGTCGACGAATATATCGTCCTGACCGGTGCCGATATGAACAAGTTTTTTGAGTTCGGTGGAGAGGTTGACATATGGCTGGGTGACGATCCCCAGCGGATGGAGCTGTTTAATATCAAGGAGTCCGCCATCATCCGCATCCCGCCGAAGCTTTATCATTGTCCCATCAATTTCAAAAACATCAAAAAGCCTATCGTTTTCTCGGCGCTCTACCTTGACGGCGACTGGTCAAAGATTACGCCCATCATAAACGCCAACGGGCAGGAGGAGTTCAGGTACGACGGCGCGGGTGTCCGCCGCTGCGTGAAAGACCGCGCCAGGGAGTGCGTCTACTGCGGGCAATGCTTCTCCGAAAAGATGGAGGAATTTGCGGAAAAGGCCAAGGATGACACGCCGCCCCCGCAGGAAGAGCTTCTCAAGCCGTATTACGAGATGGCCAAGCTGCCGCGCACGGGGAAGTTCGACAGATACGTCTATACCTTTAAGCCCGAATATCATAGCGACCCCAATTTCCTCAGCCCGAGAGCCGGCTTCAGAGGCACCGACGAGATGGCGGAATCCAGACTGCGGTACATGTACGATATTGTGCAGAAGGAATGCACGGTGGGAGAGCCGCACATGCATCACGCCGTGGAGGAATATCTGTTCTTTACCGGCGCCGACATTACATACTTTTTTGAATTCGACGCGGAGATAGAGGTACAGCTGGGCGAAGACCCGGAGCATATGGAGACCTATACGATCACCGAACCCACGGTGATCCGCATTCCGCCCAAAATGTGGCACGGCCCCGTTACCTTCAAGCGCATTGGCGCGCCCATCAACTTTATGCCCTTTTATCCCTCAGGAGAGTACGGCAGGGTTATCCGCGAGATGACTGCCGAGGGTGCTCCGGTCTACATCTATCAAGGCACAGATTTACCCAAATAACCGTGAAATCAAATACAGGAAAGCCCGTCTCAAACAGCTTGAGGCGGGCTTTCTTAAACAGAACATGCCGGTCGAAGATCCGCAGGGTCACTAAATGGGACGTGTGACGAATATACTGTAAAAAAAGTACAAAAAGAATTTTAAGGATCTGATCTGAGTGAATGACAATTCCGATTTCAGAACGGTTCGGGGCTACCAGATGATGAATCAGCATCAGGGCAGCCTGACGCCGGCGCTGGAGGATTATCTGGAGATGACGTACAGGCTTTGCCTGCAAAATAACTATACTCGGGTGGGCAAGCTCTCTGAGCTTTTGAATGTCAAGCCACCCTCCACGTCAAAAATGATCTCCAAGCTGACGGACCTTGGCTACCTGAAATATGACCGTTACGATATTATCCAGCTGACGGACCTGGGTCGGGAAACCGGCGCCTATTTACTTAAGAGGCATGAAACGGTGGAGAATTTCCTGAGACTGATCGGAAATGCCGATCCTCTGGAGGAGGCGGAGCTTGTGGAGCATTCACTGAGCCCATCCACTGTGGACGACCTGGACGACCTTCTGACTTTTTTTCTGCATAATCCTGCCGTTCAAAAAAGCTTCAGAGACTTTAAAAAGTATCGGAGAGGCATTACGGCGCCTCCGTAAGAAAATGCCGCGGTTTGCCCTTTGATTTGTTCTTGTATTCTATGGCTTTTACGGGGCATACGCTGATGCACGCCATACAGTGCGTGCAGTTTGCTCCCCACCGGGGGCGTCCGCCGGAGAGAGCGATGTTGTTCAGGGGGCACAACTCCGCGCATTTGCCGCAGCCTGTGCAGGCATCGGAGGAATAATAGCCTTTTGCTTTGACGAAAACAGGATAAAACACATCGTTTGCAACACCGCTTTTGACTCTGTCGGCCAGCGTTGGCTTATGCCGCGGAAGCGGCCGCGAGGCCTTAATGTGTTCGGCTGCTTCCAGGATGTGCGGGGTCGCTTTTTGAATGATGGCCTCCGCCTGGTTTTTGTCGGGTACGGCGAACATGGCGACATAATTTTCGGGCATAACAATGCCTGTGAGCCCCATAAAAACGAAACCCTTTTCCCGGCACAGTTTCTCCGCATAGGGCGCTGCGTTTCCGGCCTCGCCGCCGCAGGTAAGAACGAAATACGCTTGGTCGCTGCCCTGAAAGATGGCGTTTCTTATGAAGTCTTCAACGACCCTCGGAACCCGCCAGCAATACGCCGGGCAGACGACTACATACGGGCGTTCGGATTGGAAAATCCCCCGGGCGCCGCTTTTTATATGAGCGTTAATTGAAACGGTCTCGTCTCCCGTGACCGAAGCGATGCGCTTTGCGGTATAGCGGCTGTTGCCGGTTCCGCTGAAAAAAAGTACCATATGGCCTACAATCAGACGCCGGGCTGTCCGTCGTCCTCAGGCGGCCTTTGCAGGTATAGCGTCCGCGATGGTATGGCAAACAAAATGCCGCGCGCATCAAATGTGTCTTTTATGCGCAGAATGACCTGCTGATGGGTATCCATATAGATATCGTAGTCATTGCTCAGGATGTAATATGCGATTTCGAACCTCAGGCTGTATTCACCGAACGCGGCGAAATGCGCCCGCCCAAAACTTGTATTGGGAACGCCTTCAATAATGCCCTTTATCAGCGGGGGGATCTCCTCCAGCTTTTCAGTCGGCGTGTCGTATGTGACGTTCAGAGTGAACAGTACCCGCCGCTGGGCCAGCGTTTTGTAATTCTGAATACGGGAGCCGGTCAGATCGGTGTTTGAGAAAACGAGCTGTTCTCCGCTCAAAGCGCGCAGGCGTGTGGTCTTCAGCCCGATATGCTCAACAGTTCCCATCTGCTCCCCGGCAATGATGAAGTCGCCAATCTCAAAGGGTCTGTCGAAGAATATTGTAAAGAAACAGAAGATATCGCCGAGGATTGCCTGCGCGGCGAAAGCGATGGCAATGCCGCCAATGCCGAGGCCGGCAATCAGTGTGTTGATTTTTACGCCGATATTGTCCAGAAACAGGATGACGGCGACGCCCCAGATGACGATTTTCAAAAGACGGGAGATTGTTTTTAACACCAGTTCCTTGTTTGCGTCTTTCCTCGCGGTTTCCCAGTACTTGTTCAATAACAGCACAAGTATCGTCGAGATGAAGAGCGCCGCCATGGTCGTGATAAATGCCAGAACGACCGTATCCATAATTTTGTTCAGGCCGGGGCTGAGCGTGAGGATTTTCATGCACAGATAGAAAGCCGCGAAATACGCCGCGGGCATGGCGTATCTCTTCAGGCTTTTGATTAGATAATCATCGACGGACGAACTCACCTTTTTGGCAAGAAGTGTCAGATGCTTAAAAATAAAATGCCCGATAATTTTGATGATAATGATACTGATGATAAGAGACACAAGGAACAACAGGTATGTGAGGACCGTATTGTTGTAAAAGTCATAATAAAAAAACTGCGGCAAAAAAAGACCCCCATTACTAAACCGATAATGCCGGTGTTTCGGCTATTATATCATTGCCGCGTTCGAATGGCAAAATCAAATCCGGCGCAATGCTGACTGTGTGTTTAAACGTCCAGAAGACACCTGTTTTCGTACGAATATACAAAATTTCAATATTTGTTGACAACAATTTTTACACGTAATACAATCTTTTCAAGAGGCGAATCGGCATCATTTTTTTTCGCCTTTTTAAAAGCACGGCATTGTAAGCCTGTCGGCATTGCCAAATATTTCATCATATATGTCAACCATAATTCGTATAATCGGAGGGAACCATGGACGCCAGTAATTTGTTCGTGAGGAATTTTTTGGATGTGGAATACGAGGACCTGCCGCCGAAGGTCGTTGAAGAGACGAAAAATCAGGTCCTTGACTATATCGGCGTGGCATTGGGCGGCTACGGTCAGGCCGGGGCGGTGGAGATCAGGGAGCTGGCCACAGAATGTGGCGGCGCGCCTCAGTCCACGATAATCAGCAGCGGCGCCAAGGTCCCGGCCCCGAACGCGGCACAGGCCAACGCGACCATGGTTCATTCATTGGATTTTGATGATGTGCACGAGGCAGCCATTATGCACCCGGGTGTCATCACCATTTCAACGGCTCTGGCAATATCGGAATATGTCGGAGGTTTGTCGGGCAAGGACTTTATCCAGGCGCTGGCGGTGGGCGGCGATATGATCAGCCGGATGGGACTCGCCACACGGCCCGGCGACAATATACATCAATACGGCTGGCACCTGACGAAGCTGAACGGCTACATGACGGCTGCGGCTGTCGCGGCGAAAATCATGAGCCTCGACGAGGAGAAAATGACCAGCGCCATAGGTATCGGCTACCATCAGTCCTCCGGCAACGGGCAGGCTGTAAAAGACGGTGTTCTGACCAAGCGTCTTGGCCCGGGCTTCGCTGTCCGGGGCGGCATCCAGGCGGCGATGCTGGCGCAAAAGGGTGTTACCGGTGCGAAAAACAGCATGGAGGGCGTGCAGGGCTTCTATTATGTCTATCACGGCAACTGTTATTCAAGAGACATTCTGGTGGGCGAGCTGGGCAAGCGGTTCGAGAGCGAAAACATCTCCATCAAACCTTACCCCTGCTGCCGCGGCACGCATCCCACCATTGACGCGACGCTGACGCTTGTCAATGAAAACGATATACAGCCCGATAATGTTGAGAGCATAACAATCAAGGCCGGCAGAGGCACCCTGGATTTGCTGGCGCTGCCGCTGGAAGTCAAAGCAAAGCCGCGGAATTTCGTGGACAGCCAGTTCAGCCTTATCTGGGGCTGCGCCACTGCCATCGTGAAAAAGCGTGTGACATTATCCAGCTACACCGAAACGGCGATTAAGGAACAGACCGTTCTGGACGTTGCCGCTAAGGTCAGCGTTGAGCATGACCCGAAATTCGACACCGGCGGTTTGGAGCCTGTACACGTGGAAATAAAGATGAAAGACGGCAAGGTCTATAAAAAGCTGATGGAGACGGCTACCGGCTCGCCGGAGAAGCCCATCACCTTCGATGAAGTCGTGAGCAAATTTTACGGCTGCGTCGAGTTTTCGACCCGCCCGATACCGGAGGAAAATGCAAAAAAAGTGATAAAAACGGTCAGAGAGCTTGAAAAGCTCGGAGATATTCGGGATCTCATTAAGCTGCTGGTTTGGTAATATTACGACGGTCATGGAAAAAGGCGATTACAGATCGGTATGTGTATCAAGTCATTGCGCAGGGGCGAACTGTGTTCGCCTGCTGGCACAGGGAAAAATAATAATATCATATATTTTTTAGGAGGCATCATTATGGATATCCCGAAGACGAGTAAAGCCATGGTACTCACCAAGTTTAAAGAGCCGCTGGAGCTGCTGGACGTTCCCGTTCCGAAGCTGAATCCCGGCGATATGCTCTGCAAGGTTGACCTCGCCAGCGTCTGCGGTACGGACGTGCATCTGGCTCGCGATGAGCTGAGCATGCATCCGCCCACGCCTATTATCATGGGCCACGAAACGATCGGTGAAATCTACTACCTGCCCGACAGTGTCAAAACCGATGTGTGCGGCACGCCCGTTAAGGTCGGCGACCGTATCATGTGGTCGCACTTTTTCGACGGCACATGCTATTCCTGTAAGGTTCTGCACGAGCCTGTCCTCTGCGAGCACAGCCGGGGCTACGGCTTCAGCAACGCCGCGGAGCTCCGGGGCGGTTATGCCGAGTATGAGGTTGTCCTGGCGGGCACTGACTTTGTGCGCGTTCCCGACGATGTCACATCAGAAGAAGCTGTCGGCGCCTGCTGCGCCGGACGCACCGTCGTCAATGCCTTTGACAAGCTTTACGATTGCGGCGGCATCCACCAGGGCGACACCGTCGTTGTGACGGGCGTAGGCCCTGTCGGCCTGTACGCCATCGTCATGGCAGCCCAGTCCGGCGCGTCAAAAGTTATCGCTGTGGACATCAGCGAAAACCGCCTGGAGTTCGCCAAGAAATGGGGCGCCACCCATGTGGTCAACTCCAAGGATCATCCCGATGCCGCCGAGCGTGTAAAGTTTATCCGCAATCTCTGCGGCGGCCGCGGCGCGGACGTTATCATTGAATGCTCCGGCTCTCTCTCGGTCTTCGCTGAAAATTTCGACATCATGTCGAATCCGGCCAAGTATCTGATCATCGGCCAGACCAGCGATGATGCCGTGCCGATCGTTCCGAATAAATTCCAGCGCCACAATGCCGTCGTCATCGGCAGCCACAGCGGCGATATCCGCCATTACATCAAGTGCCTGAAGTTCATCCAGGCGCATAAGAACAGGTATCCTTTCGGGGAGATCATCTCCAAAAAGTACAAGCTGGAGGATGCCAACCAGGCGCTGGCCGATATGCGCGCCGGTATCGCTTTAAAGGCTGCGCTTGTCAACGACTAAAATAGATTCGTAGGAGGATTTATATGGTATACGGCAATATGAAAATGTGGATCGGCGGAGAATGGGTGGACGCCGAATCCGGTAAGACGTTCTCTACTGTCAACGTGACGACGGGCGAACCCCTTGGCACCGCACCTCTGGCTGACACGGCCGACGTGGACAAGGCCGTCGCCGCGGCGCGCGCGGCGTTCCC
>CAZVLO010000028.1:18437-20136 GCA_964628265.1 uncultured Papillibacter sp. | reverse complement strand
ACCTGCCCCCGGCAAAGCGCCGCGCCATTGTGGCGTCCATCGGAGAGAAGATCAAGGCCCACGCCAAGGAAATGGCTCATCTGGACGCCCTTGAGCACGGCCTTCCCGAGCACATTGCCATCGGGCCCACCATGGGAGCCGCGGGTAACTTCGAGCAGGCTGCCGCTTACAGCCGCCATCTGGAAGGCCACGTTATCCCATCCATGGGCGACAGAATGTACTGCCTTGAGCGGGTGCCCGTGGGCGTCTGTGCGCTGATCACCCCGTGGAACATGCCCTTCTTCCTCATGACGCAGAAGGTCGCGCTGTCCCTGGCGGCAGGCAATACCTGCGTTTTGAAGGTCCCCAGCATCAACGCGATTACGTCTCTCAAGTTTGCCGAAATCCTCGCCGAGGTCGATGCGCTGCCGAAGGGCGCGGTGAATATCATCACAGGCCCGGGCGGCACTGTCGGCACTTACATGGCGTCCCATCCGGACGTGGACTGCGTCGGCTTTACCGGCAGCACCGAGACGGGCGCCGATATCATGAAGGCGGCTGCCCCCACGCTGAAAAAGCTTGTCATGGAGCTGGGCGGCAAGAATCCCGCCATCATCTTCCCGGACGCCAATCTGGACCGCGCCGTGGAGATTCTGGCGCACCATCAGTTCCACAACTGCGGTCAGGCCTGCGGCTCGCCGGGACGCTATTATATCCATGAGAGTGTCTTTGACGCGTTTTTGGAAAAATACCTTGCCCATGCGAAGCATCTGGTCGTGGGCGACCCGCTGGATGCGCAGACAGCCATGGGTCCGCTGGTCAGCCGTGAGCATTATAACAAGGTCATCAGTTACATAGAGTCCGGCGTCAAGGAAGGCGCGAAGCTTGTCCTGGACGGCCGGAACCATGACGCAAACTTCATCGGCCCCACCGTTTTCACAGATGTCACCCCCGAGATGAAAATTTACCGCGAGGAAATCTTCGGGCCTGTTGCCGTCATGCTGAAATGGAATAACGAGGATGAAGTGATGAAGCTGGCCAACGACAACACCTACGGCTTAACAGCTTCCATCTGGACGAAGAATATCGCCCATGCTCTGAAGCTTGGCAAAAAGCTGACGGTGGGGACGTTCTCCGTTAACTCCCATAACTTCATCGCAGGCGAAGCTCCCTGGGGCGGCGTCCGCCGGAGCGGCGTGGGCGGTAAGGAAGGCGGCTATCAGGGCGTCCTGGAATACACCGAGCAGAAGATGATTACCATTTGCCTCATTGAGTGAAACGGGAAACCTTTGCAGGGCCGGACCCCTGTATCCGCCCGCTTTTCAGGATCGGCACGCGGGTCCGGCCCGTACATTGGAACCAATGGAGGATTATTAGATGAAACTCTACTGTATTCCGGTCGGCGCGTTCAAGCTGCCCCGCGGCTTCGTCGCCGCCCGCTGCAGGGACGCAAATGTCCCGACGGTTATGCCGATTTATACCTACCTCATTGAACACCCGAAGGGGCTTGTGCTGGTGGATACGGGGCAGTCCTATGAAATGCGCGACGAGAACACCGTCATGGAGGAAAAAGACACCATCCTCCATAAACTTGCGGAGCTGGGTTACACGCCGGACGACATCGACTATCTCGTCATCAGCCATATGCATCTGGACCACTCGGGCTATATGAATGATTTCCCGAATACCACCTTCGTCGCCCGGAAAAAAGAGATGAAGG
>CAZVLO010000028.1:16777-18427 GCA_964628265.1 uncultured Papillibacter sp. | reverse complement strand
CCTGGTGGCCGGAGGCCTGCGAGGGCGGCTACGTCTTCCCGACCTTTGAAAAAACGCGGAAATACAAGTTTATTCAGCCCGCAGATGATGAGGATTTCGATCTCTTCATGGACGGCAGCATTGTCCTCATCGACACACGGGGTCATTCGAGGGGGCATCAGTCGGTTGTTCTGAACCTGCCGAACACCGGCAAAACGGTCCTCATCAATGATGCGGCTCCCATCAAGGAAGTCATGGAGCGCACCCTCCTACCCGGTACCTGCACCGACAACTGGCAGGCCGTCCGCTCGGTCCAGAAGCTGCAGCATCTCGAGTCCTGCGGCTATAAAATGATTTACGCGCACGACCCCGACAATCTGCCGGAGAAAAACTTCCCCGAGTATTTTGATTAATAACGATGCAAAAGCAGAATCGGCCCGTTCCATACGGAATGGGCCGGTGTTTATTCAAATTGATACTATTCCCGAGAGAAGATAAAATGAAGGAAATGTAAATGCGAAAGGAAGTTGAACAATGACAGACGTGCCGAAAACATGTAAAGCGGCAATACTGACAAAATACGGGAAGCCTCTGGAGATCGGCGAGGTAGCGATTCCGACAGTTGAGGACGGAGCGATCCTCGTCAAGGTGGAAATGGCGGGGATCTGCGGGTCGGATATACATATTGCCGGGGGTACTCTGGGCATCAAAGCCCCGCCGCCCTTCATCATGGGTCATGAGACCATCGGCAGGATCGTGAAGCTGGGCAAGGGGCGAACGCACGACGCGACCGGCGAACCCCTCCGAATCGGGGACCGGATCATGTGGGCTCACGCTGACTGTTATGATTGCTATTACTGTAACATCCTGCGCAAGCCGATGCTGTGCGAGCACAGGATCGGCTATGGCATGGCGCCCCCGGCGGCTCTGATGGGCGGCTTTGCCGAATATGAATATGTCATCCCTGTAACAAAGGTCGTCAAAATACCCAGTGAGCTGACGGAGGAGGAGGCTATCGGCGTCGCCTGCGCGTTCCGCAGCGTCGTGGCGGCGTTTGAGAAGCTCGGCGGTATCGGTCTTGGAGACTCGGTCGTTATTCAGGGCGCCGGGCCTGTGGGGCTTTATTCGCTGATTCTGGCGCGGGAGAGCGGCGCGGGGCAAGTCATCGTTGTGGGCGCACCGAAGGGACGGCTGGAGCTGGCGAAAAAAATCGGTGCCGATCATGTCATCAACATCGAAAAGACCAAAGAGCCGAATGAAAGAAAGGCGCGGATTCTCACCCTGACGAAGAACAGAGGACCGGAGCTCGTCGTGGAATGCTCCGGGGCGGTTCAGGCTTTCGTGGAGGGAGTCAACATGGTGCAGAAGGGCGGCCGCTATCTGGTCATCGGGCAGACATCGCCCCAGACGGTCTCTTTTTCACCGTATATGATCCTGCAGAAAAACCTTCAGATCATCGGCAGCGGCGGCGCTGTCATCCACCATTATTACAAAGCGCTGGAATTCATCCGCACCCATAAGGACAGGTACGCGTTCGGCGATATTGTCAGCAGGAAATATATGCTGGAGGACATTAACGAAGCCCTTGCCAGTATGCAGGCGGGCAGTGAAATCAAGCCTGTCATCGACAACAGAGCCAGATAAACAATACGCGGCGCTGACGCTGCCCGT
>CAZVLO010000028.1:15836-16767 GCA_964628265.1 uncultured Papillibacter sp. | reverse complement strand
TGTGGTTGATGTGGCGGTTGGCGATGAAGTACACGTCGTCGCCGACGGCACGATGCCGGGCGAAGTCGGCCATCGCTCCCAGCGCGAGCAGGTCTCCCGTGCGGAGCAGGGCGGCGGCGTCCGCGGCAGCACGGGTGTTTAAACAGAAAGGGGCTCACGCTGTGAAAGATATGCTGAAGGATAAAATCGCCCTTGTCACCGGCGGTGCGTCGGGGATGGGGGAGGCCACCGTTGAGCTGTTTGCCAAAGAGGGCGCTGCAGTCGTTATTGGAGACTATAATGCCGAAAAGGGCGAAGCTCTCCGCAAAAGGCTGACCGGCGAAGGCTTGAACGCGCGCTTTTACGGGCAGATGGACATCACGAAGCCGAGCAGGTTGATGCTGCTATTGACGCCATCATCAGCGAATTTGGGCGCATCGATATCTTCGCCCAGTTTGCCGGCGGTGAGATCGGCAGCGGCTTTGATACCGACAACGTCCATATGGAGGTGTGGGACGCCTGTATGGACAGAAATCTGAAGGGCAATTTCTATTGCTATCTCAAGGTCGCCGAGCATATGAAAAAGCGGCGCTCCGGGAGTATCATCCTCAGCTCCTCCAACGGGGCGTTCAATCCGCCGCTTGTGACCTACGCTTACCACGCGGCCAAGGCCGGTATGGAATCCGTGACCGTCAACGCGGCCTTTGAGCTCTGCCGCTGGGGCATCCGCGTCAACTGCATTATCCCCGGCGCTATTGAGACGCCCTTCTGGAATGAGGTTTTCCCGCCGGAAATGCCGCAGTCTGAGAGGGAAAAGTTCCTCGGTGAGCTGGCCGACCAGGAGGTTCCCATGGGCCGCATCGGGAAGCCGGACGATATCGCAGGCGCGGCGCTGTTCTTCGCGTCAGACCTGTCTAAGTTCGTCACCGGCCTGCGCATGTATGTGGCCGGT
>CAZVLO010000028.1:13373-15826 GCA_964628265.1 uncultured Papillibacter sp. | reverse complement strand
GGTGGTTATATCAACTGTCCCGAAGCCACCTTCGGCGCAAACTCCCGAAAAAAGCCGATTCCCCCGGCGGAATAAAATACGTCTGGACAAGATGCTGATTTTAGACGATAATAGGAAATAATGTCTGAAGCTGGTAAGAAATGTCCGGGAGGGGAACCGCATGAGATTTGTACCGGCAGGCTGTCTGCGCGAGGGTATGGAGATTGCCAGACCGCTTTACGGCAGCAACAATGAAGTGCTGCTCATGGCCGGCATCAAGCTGACGAGGAAATACATAGACAGCATTCGGCGGAAGCGATTCTCCGGCGTTTACATCAATGATGATTTGTCCGGAGACATAGACATCATCACCGTCATCAGCGACGAGCTCAGAATAGAGACTGCCAGAGGGATAAAGAGACTCTTCACGGAGATAAAAGACCGCGGTAATCCGGGAGCGAGAATGAGAGGCATCATAGAGCAGCTGGACAGCATTGTGGAAGAGCTGCTTGCCAATCAAAATATGATGGTCAATATGATCGATCTGAAATGCTACGACAATTACACCTATATGCATTCAGTCAATGTCGCCGTTTTGTCCGTCGTCACGGGTATCGCCATGGGGCTTGAACGCGAAACGCTGTCACGGCTCGGCCTTTCCGCTGTGCTGCACGATATCGGGAAAGTCTTTATCAGCAAAAAGGTCATTAACAAGCCGGGGGTCCTGACAGTCAAGGAATATGAAGAAATAAAAAAGCATCCCCGGCTGGGCTACGATTATGCAAAGAAACAGCTGCGGCTTTCGCGGGTGGCCTGCTCGGGGATCATTGATCACCATGAAAAATTTGACGGTACCGGCTATCCCAACGGCAAAAAGGGCGGGGAGATATCTCATTTCGGTAAAATTATCGTCCTGGCCGATACCTACGACGCGCTGACGTCGGAGAGACCGTACAGGAGAGCCCAGAGTCCGTCCGAGGCCATGGAGTATGTCATGGGCGGCGTGGAATCTCTGTTTGATCCCCGGGTCTCCACCGTTTTCATACGCAAAGTCGCGCCGTATCCTGTGGGGACGACGGTACTGCTCTCCAACGGCGATACGGCGATCGTGCTTGAAAATTACGAGGAGGTATGCCTGAGACCGCGGGTCCGGGTGATTAAAAACGGGGATGAGCCCGTCACGCCCTATGAACTAAATCTTGCGGCTGACTACAGCCTCCTGAACATTGTGATAAAAAGCGCCGTAAGTGATGGCAGCGCTTTTTGACGCGGCCTGACAGTGGCTGAGATTCATTTGATAAGGGAACCCCGTTGTGCTATAATGGCGAGAACTGTTAAAGACCGGAACTTCAGGATACAGAGGCGCGCCATGAAAATCAGTATTCACATTCATTCCGAGTACTCCTCGGATTCAAAACTGCCGATCGCTGTGATTATAGAGGAGAGCCGGGCGCTCTGTTATGACGCGATCGCCATAACAGATCACAATACCGTGGCCGGCAGCATGGCCGCGCGGGAAATGCTGCCTGACGGTTTACGTGTGATTACCGGCGCGGAGTTCAGCACCGAAAAGGGCCATATTCTGGCCCTTTTCATCGACGATACCATCGAGAAAAGCTGTCGGATGAATGATTCAAGGCCCGGCAGGACGTACGACTTTAACGAGCTGGTGTCAAAGGTCCGCGCCCAGGGCGGCCTGCTGTTTCTGGCACATCCGCTGCAGTCCCGGGCGCCGCAGGACCACTCCTTTATCAAACAGCTGGACGGCTACGAGCGCATCAACGGCAGGATAAACTCCAGCCATAAGGACAAAAAAGCCGACCGCCTCAGTAGAATTCTGGAAGCCGTGTATCCGGACAAGATCCGTATCGGCGGCAGCGACGCCCATACAAAGCACGAGATTAAGAGCGTTTATATAACATCGGAATCAGCCGACTTGAAAGAAGCGCTTTTGAAAGCGGATAGTATCTGCTTCAGGAAATCCTCCATGGCTGAAATCAGATTTAATAATATGAAGAATCATAAGAGAAGAAGACGCCTTAAATACTACGGCAAGCAGACCGCGGCAATGTTATTCGGACTGTTATATGACCTGACAGTCAAAATCAAGGGAGAGACCTATGAAGTTATACGCGTACGCAAGGAAAGTCAATAAGGTTTTCAAAGAGAGGAAAAAAGAGAGAGCGGGCCGATATCTTTCCCCCGTCAGGCGGATAGAGCGATTCGCGCCGGTGAAAGGCGAACGCGTTGCCGTCATGACGTTTGACGACGGCCCCATGGCTTTGCCGCCGAATCCTGTCAACGAAAAGTACACGCAAAACGATTCCCTGACAGCGCTGATTATCGAGATCATGGCCGCCTATAATGCCAGAGGGACGTTCGACATCGTCGGCTCCACGAAGGAAAATTACCCCGACAAGGCAGGCAGTCCGGGCACCGCCAAATGGGGCGGCACGATGCATGACCATTATCCC
>CAZVLO010000028.1:0-13363 GCA_964628265.1 uncultured Papillibacter sp. | reverse complement strand
CCCAGGTTCGGCAAGGACGACTATGCAGGCGCTGAAAACCAGCCGGCACTGATAAAAAAGCTGCTCGCCGGCGGACATGAGCTCTCCAATCACGGCTACCAGCACATTCTGTTCGGGCCCAACAAGCTCATATACGGGAGCCGGTACCATTTTCGGACGCTGAATGATGTGGTGAGCGACCTGACGCGGCTCCACGCGCTGATCGAAAAAGAGCATCAATACACCATGGTGTTCTCCCGCCCGCCGCATTATATCGACAGAATCCCCGACGGGTATGATTCCTATGACGCTTACACCCTGATGGGATACGATTATCTGGCCGCCGGCTTTGACGGCGGCGGCTGGCTCCCCACCGGGGGCGACTATCAGGCCGATGTCAATAAAATGACCGCACCCCTTGAAAAGGCGCTGCATGCGGACCCCGATGCCATGAACGGGCAGATCATCTTTCAGAAGGACGGGTACAACATGTCCCTGATGACGCCGGTGGGGCATGCGCTGGAGGAGCATCTGAAGCTCCTGAGCGATAACGGGTATCGCATTGTTCCGGCAGGCGAACTGAAGGGACTGTCCCCCTTCGCGGATATCGACACAGCCGCGGACTATATCGAAAAGCTGCGGCATCTTGACCGTCTGGGTTATGTCATCGGATATAAAAACAACACATTCAAGCCGGACAAGCTCCTGACCCACGGCGAGATGCTGACGATGACGCTCACAAAAGTGGACTATACCGAATTTTTGAAGAACGAGGCTCTCGGAAAAGGCTGTCACAGGGAATACAAGAAGCATCCGTATTATCCGGCTTACAAAAAATATGGTCTTCTTGATCAGATGTACAGATGCACCGAGCACGTATCGGCGGACGAGGTAAAAAAATTCCTGTATGAAAAGCTGCGCGCGGAGGTACAGACCGGTGCGGACAGAGAAGTACCGCGCAGAGACTATGTATGTATCCTGCCGTTTTAACAGCGGCAGCCGGCAGAGGGCATAAAATGCGGATTATCATCGACAGTACGGACAAGAGAACGACGGTACCGGTAATCGACGGTCTGGCGCAGGCCGGATATGCGGTGCACGGGCTATGCTTCAATACCGACAGTCCGCTGAATCCGGGAAAACTGGAAAAAATCCATTACATCAGCCGCCGGCATGTCGCCCGGGACCTGGAGGAGATATTCTCCGGGTACACTTCCGATGATATTCTCATTGCAGGCAATCCCGTGGTGATTGAAGCTGTCAATACAATCAAACCCCGGATGAAGTACCTGCTCTCCTCACAGAAGAGCATTGAAAAGGCCGCTGACAAAAAGCAGCTGCAGCAATTGGCCGGTACGCTGGGAATAAAAGTGCCGAGGGAACTGAAGCAGCCCGCTTTCCCCATGGTCGCCAAGTTGAATGTGTCAGAAAACACCGGCTTGAAGCCGGCTGAAAGATACAGGATCATTCGAAACGAGAAAGACCTTGAGGCTGCCCGGCCGTTTATATCACAAAACGCCGGCAACCTGCTCATACAGGAATACGCAAACGGCCCGTCGGCAGGCGTGTCCATGCTGCTGGACGAGCATTCAAATCTGGTTGACTTTATTGTCCATGAAAGGCTCCTGGAGTATCCGGTCACCGGCGGACCCAGTGCCGCCTGCCGGAGCGTCATCAACGCGCCCCTGGCACAGGCGGCGTACCGGCTGCTCCGCGCGCTGAATTGGAAGGGCATCGCCATGGTGGAATTCAAGGGTGATGCGCTCATCGAAATCAACCCGCGCTTCTGGGGGAGCATGCCGCTCCTGTTCATGTCAAAATCCGATTTCTTTTTTAACTATATAAAAGTCCTGGGTGCTGATTACACAGTCATCACACCGGAGCAGGTGCCGTATCAGCCGGGCAGAATCATGACATATTTCCCCCAGGGAATTTTATCCGTCCTGAGCCTTGCGAAGTCAGGGAAAATAGGGAAAGCCGCGCGCGGCCTGAAGACGCTGTTTCAGGGGAAAGAAGGGATATTCCGCTTTTCAAACCCGGCGCCTTTTTTCAGGTATTTAAAATCCCTGGTAAGGCGAAATTCCGGATAATAGCCTTATGTCCCGGCAGTTTGATTCGATAAATGATACTGAAGCTATTCAGTGGTGAGCAAAACAGAGTAGCGCTTTGGGAGATGACGATATGAGATTTGTCCCTGCCAGCTGCCTGCGCGAGGGCATGCAGGTCGCTAAGACCTTGTACGGCAGAAACAGCGAAAGGCTCCTCACTGAAGGCGTCGTTTTAAACACAAAATACATAGACAGCATCCGGCGGCTCAGCTTTGCCGGCGTGTACATTAATGACGACCTGTCCCGGGATATCGATATCATCAATACCATCAGCGACGAGCTGCGGATTGAGACCATGAACGGTGTTAAAAAAACGTTCATTGAGGTAGCCGACACAAAAAAGGCCCGGGAGAGAATGGACGAAATCAACACGCAGGTCGAAGGTATCATCGACGAGCTGCTCTCCAATAACAACATGATGGTCAACATGATCGACCTGAAATGCTTTGATAACTATACATATCTGCACTCGGTCAATGTCGCTGTTCTGTCAATCATAACAGGAATCGCCATGGGCCTGGACCGCGTCGTGCTCACCCGGCTTGGAATCAGTGCCATCATGCATGATATCGGAAAGGTGTTCGTCAATAAAAACATTGTCAATAAGCCGGATGTCCTGACGGATGACGAGTTCGAGGAGATGAAAGCACATTCGATGCTCGGCTTTGAATATGCGAAAAATGCATTCAAGCTGCCGACGACCAGCTATGTGGCAATCCTTGAGCACCATGAGAAATTTAACGGATCAGGGTATCCCTTCGGCAGGAGCGGGACGGGTATTTCAACGTTTGCCAGAATTATCACAGTGGCGGATATTTATGACGCTCTAACGTCAGAGCGACCATACAGAAAAGCGCTGAGCCCCTCCGAAGCGATGGAATATGTCATGGGCGGGGGAGGTTCGCTGTTTGACCCCGCCATTGCTGCGACATTTACACGCAAGATCGCCCCGTACCCGACCGGGACAATGGTGAAGCTCTCAAACGGCTGTACGGCAATCGTTCTGGAGAATTTCGAAAATTACTGTCTGCGCCCTCGGGTCAGGATATTCAAAGAAAATGACAGATGAGCCGGAGGGAACCTGCTGAGTCATCAGGAATAAATTCCGGAATAAATTCCGGAATAAATTCCGGGAAGAATAAATTCAGGGAGGGCGCAAGCCCTCCCTTATAGTTTTTCTGTTTACTTCTGCCTGTGATACTTGCGATATTCCGCAATCGTCATGCCCTCGTTTTCCTTGAACAGCCGGTAGAGCGTCTGGGGTGCCGATATCCCCACAAGGGCGGCGATCTCCTCCGCTGGCTTATCCGTGTAAAACAAATAGTTCTTCGCGTAATTCAGCCGGTAAATACTGAGTGTTTTCCGGAAACTCGTGCCGAAGTAATCGCTGAATATGCGTGTCACATGCCGCGGCGTAATATGAAAGGCGTTGGAAATGTCCTGAAGAGAGATGTTTTCGTGGTAATGCTTGTGCATATATTTTGTAATCTCGATGGCCAGATTCGCCTGTACGGAGCCCGGCTCGGCCGTCACAGACGGCTTGTCCGTCAGAATATTACGCAGGAGCTTCACGATATATTCGCGGCAGTAATCCACAAGAATGATCTGCCAGCCGGTTTTTTTCTCCGCATATTCCAGCTGTATCAGAACGAGGATGTCCTGACAGTTGTTATCGTCCCTGGCGATGATATAGAGCCGTTCCTTCAGTGCGTTTTCCAGCTGACTGAAAAATTCGTGCTCGGGAGAGCGCCGCCGGGTCACAGCTTCGGAATTCTGGTGGATACCGAAGACGAAAACCACATAGAGCTTTGGCTCGTTTGGGTCGTAGATTGCGCCGTGGGCGACACCGGGCGGGATAAGTATAAAGTGGTTTGGAAGAAGTAAATGCTCCTGTCCGCCGATGCGCATGCGCATCTGCCCTTCCAGGATATAATAGATTTCGTAATTCAGGTGGGTATGGGGGAACTCCACGCATGTTTCATCCAGCTTTTCCAGATACCGGACGGAGAGGTCGTAATCCGACATCTGTATCGGGATCTGGAACGGTATATACAGGCCGCCTTTTTCACCATTTTCCATATACAATCTCTCCGAATATATTGTATAATCAGTCATGTCAACCATTATATCAACAATGTTTTAGCATCACAAGTCTGATTGTGTCCGTGGTTATCAAAACGGACATAATCAGGCCGATGATGTCTTGCCGGGCGATTGAATTATATGGTCATGGCGGATATAATTATATTGTATGAGTATTGCCTAAAGGAGGATTACTTATGAAATCGATTCATGTTGTCAAGGTCGGCAGTCTGAAAGACCCCGACATATCAAAACGCGGACAGGTCAAGGTTGTGGATATTCCGATGCAGCCGCTGGGACCTGAGGACGTCCGCATCAAAGTCGCCTACTGCGCCATCTGCGGCTCGGATCCGCATCTGGTGGAGAACATCTTCGGCTGGGAAGTCCCGTTCGGTCTCGGCCATGAGGTTTCCGGCGTTATCACCGAGCTTGGCCCCAAGGCTACGAAAAAGGGACTCAAGGTCGGAGACCGGGTTGCGGGGAATTTTCTCCACTTCTGCGGGACATGCTATTACTGCCAAAATGGCCAGCAGCAGTTCTGCGAGCACGCCAATGAATCCAACAATCCCGGCATGAGCGAATATATCGTCTGGCATGAATCTCAGGTCTATAAAATGCCCGACAGCATCAGCCTGAAGGAGGCCTGCCTCCTGGAACCTGTCTCCGTCGCCGTGCGCCTGATGGACAAGATTGAGATGAAAATCGGCCAGCGCGTTATCATCGTCGGCGGCGGCCCCATTGGTCTTCTGGCACTGCAGGCCGTCCACCGGATGGGTGCTGCCGGCCTTACGCTGGTGGAGCCGATTGCCGAGAGGCGCGATCTGGCACTCAAATACGGCGCCAAGCATGTTATTGACCCGATGGCTGTTGACGTCAAAAAAGCGGCTCTGGAGCTGACAGACGGCAGAGGCTATGACGTGGTCATCGACTGCTCAGGCTCAACGAGAGCCGTCTATGACCTGCCGTACATCACCGCTTTCGGCGGCAAGCTCATCTACGCAGCCATGTATCCCAACGATTATGAGATGCCTCTGAACCTGTACAAATTCCTGTATGCCAATGAGTTGACGCTCACCGGCATGTATGTATCCCCCTACACATTCCCCCGCGCCTGGCAGATCTTCCCGGAATTCCAGCTTGAGGAGTTTACATCGACGGTTTTTTCAATCGACGATGCCGAGGAAGCGTTCAAAGCACAGGTATCCGGCAAGCATATCAAAATTCTTATCGAGTGCAATAAATTTGAGTAAGGAGCGTCTCTTATGAGTGAGAAAAAAATTATGACGGTCCAGGAACTGGAAGAAAAATGCTATAAAATCCGTCGCGATCTCTTAAACTTCATTTATAATATCGGCATGGGCCATCTGGGCGGCGAGCTCTCCATGGTGGAGGTCGCCGTGGCTTTGTACTATAAGTATCTGAACTACGACGTCCACAATACGTGTGACGAGAACCGCGACCGCTTTATTCTGAGTAAAGGCCACTGCAGCGAGACGCTGTATACCATCTTCTCCGATCTGGGCGCTTACACGATGGACTATATGATCGAGCATTTCGAGACTCTGGATACAGCCAAATTCGGTATGCACTGCAACAGAAAATACTGTGAGCAGATCGAGGTTTCCGCAGGCTCTCTGGGTCACGGGCTGCCTATTGCCGTGGGTTACGCGCTGGGCGCCAGGAAACAGAAGAAGAACTACCGCGTTTTTGTCATGACCGGTGACGGCGAGCTCAATGAAGGCACGAACTGGGAAGCCATCATGTCGGCCGGCCATTTCGGTCTTGGCAACCTTGCGCTGATTGTGGACAAAAACAGTCTGCAGATGACAGGTAAAACAGCGGATATCATGAATATCGATCCCCTGGACAAAAAGCTGGAGGCTTTTGGCTGGGATGTCATCAATATCACAGACGGCAACGACATGCAGCAGGTCTGTGATGCCTTTGACAAGCTCCCACCGGTAGATATCAATGAAAAGCGCAGACCAATCGCATTTATCGCCCATACCGTCAAGGGCAAGGGCGTGGACTTTATGGAAGGCAATCACAAGTGGCACGGCGGCGGCATCGCCAAAGAGCAGCTTGAGGAGGCTCTTGCCTGCCTGGAGAAAAGCCATAAAAAGCTTTAAAGCTATAAAAGCTAAAAGGAGAAGATATAATGAGCGTTAAAACGACTTTTGATTTTGACCAGATGCTGAGTAACGCCCGCGAGGCATACGGCGAAGAGCTTTTCAGGATGGCTGAAGAGGGCATGGATTTCGTATTCACATATACGGACAATGTCGCTCCCTCCTCATCAGCCGGCAAGCTTCTTAAAAAATATCCCGACAGGTGCTTCAATTTCGGCATTGCCGAGCCGAACCAGGTGGGCGCGTCCGCCGGGCTGGCTCTTTCGGGCGAGGTTGTCTATTCCCAGGTTTTCGGACCGTTTTTGTCCCTGCGCGCGGCAGACCAGATCCATACGGATATTGCCTACAACGACGTCAATGTCCGCCTCATCGGCACCCACGCCGGCGTGACAGCCGCCGGCGGCCCCACCCACAACTGCATCGCGGACCTGGCGCTTTACCACGCCATCCCGAACCTCACCGTCGTCGTCCCCGCGGACGCGGCCCAGTGCTGCAAGGTTATCCGCCAGTCGTTCACATTCCAGGGCCCGATGGTTATCCGTATCGACCGCGGCGGTTCGCCGAATGTTTACGCCGATGACGATTATGAATTTGAAATCGGTAAGGCTATCGAGACGCTGCCGGGCACGGACCTGACGATCATCTCCGCCGGTTCCTCCGTCTACTGGTCCCTCATGGGCGCCAAGAAGCTGAAGGAAAAGCACGGTATCTCCGCCCGGGTCATCGACATGCACACCGTCAAGCCCATCGACACCGACATGATTTTAAAATGCGCCCGCGAGACAGGCAACATTTTCACCGTCGAGGAGCATTCAATAAACGGCGGCCTGGGCAGCACCGTGGCCGAAGTCCTGATGGAAGCCGGATTTTGCGGAAAATTCAAGCGCATCGGACTGCCCGATGAGTTTGCCGTCCTGGGTGATCCGGATGAAATTTATAAGCACTACGGCATGGATCCCGACGGTATTGCCAAGACGATCAGCGACGTCATGCTGAAGAAAGAGAATTAGGTGGTATCAGGATGAGTGCAATCGATAAAATCGCAGCATTTTCTATGGACTATTTCAGCCTGAAGGGCAAGGTGGCCATTGTCACCGGCGCCAATCAAGGGCTGGGTATGGGCTATGCCGTGGCCTTCGCCAAGGCAGGCGCCGACCTCTACATCCCGCATTTCACGGAAGACGTCTCCGATGTCAAGCGGCTCATCGAAGCCGAGGGGCGCAAAGTCGCTTTTATCCGGGGAGATCTGACAGACAAGAATTACCTGAAATCCGTGGTGGAAGGCTGCATGAAGGAATACGGCCGTATCGACATCCTCGTGAACAATGCGGGCACCAACCACTTTGCCCCGTTCCTGGAATTCCCCGACGAGGCCTATGACCGCGTCCTGGACCTCCAGCTGAAAGCCGTCTATTTCCTCGGCCACGAGGTGGCCAAGGTCATGGCCAAACAGAACAGCGGCAAGATCATCAACATCGGCTCGGCATTGTCCTTCACCGCCGACAGGAAGTGCCCAGCCTACGTGACGGCCAAGCACGGTGTCATCGGCATCACCCGGGACTTCGCCAACGAGCTGGGTCAGTACAACATCCAATGTAACGCCATCTGCCCCGGCTTCATCCAGACAGACATGAATATCGCTGTTTCCGCCGACAAGGCCTTTTACGACCATATCACCGGCCGCATCGCTGCGGGCTACTGGGGCGACCTGAACGATTTGATGGGCACTGTCGTATTCCTGGCATCGAAAGCCTCCGATTACGTCAACGGCGCTGAAATCAAGGTCGACGGCGGCTTCTCCTGCGTGCTGTAATTAAAATATAAGTGATTTGATATTTACAACAAACAAAAAGGCAAAGCAGAGGAATTTTCCTCTGCTTTGCGCACTATTAAAATAAAACACTAAACAAATAATAAATTAAATTGAACCATCATCCTGCAGACAAGCAGCAGAAAGACATGGGTTTGGCTTGACATCGGGCAAAGGGCGCATCTATACTGATATATTGAGTTTGAGTGGTTTCTTCAGGCCGGTCGGCTGAAGCGGTATATATACACAAGAGAGCTGGGGGAGAAGCATGTCAAAAATCATCACCGCCGCGGAGGCGGCAGCACTTTTCAAAGACGGAATGACGGTTGGTTTCGGCTCGATGGGCCTCGCCGGATGGGCCGAAGAGGTTGCCGCGGCCGTAGAAAAGAGATTTCTGGAGACAGGTCATCCGCGAAATCTGAATGTCGTCCAGGGCTGTTTTGCAGGAGACAGGAAGGAGCGCGGCATTGTCCGCTGGGGCCATGAAGGCCTGATCAAAAGATGGACGGGCTCTGTTGTGGGGTTTTCAGCTGAATTTAGCAGGCTCATCGAGGAGAATAAAATCGAAGCCTACTGTATACCCCAGGGCGTGATCGTCAACCTCTGGCGGGAGATCGCTGCCGGCAGGCCCGGAATCATTACGAAGGTCGGGCTTGGTACCTTTGTCGACCCGAGAGTCGAGGGCGGCAGAATGAATGAGATCACCACCGAGGATATTTTCAAGGTCATAGATTTTGAGGGAGAGGAATACCTGTTTTTCAAGTCATTTCCGGTGGATCTTGCGATGATCCGCGGGACAACCATTGACGAAAACGGCAACCTGACGCTGGATAACGATGGGATGTTCCTGGAGCAGCTGCAGGTGGCACAGGCGGCAAAAAACTCCGGCGGTATTGTCATCGCGCAGGCCGAGTATCTGGCCAAGGCCGATACGCTCCATCCCAAAAGAGTAAAAGTCCCGGGCATCCTTGTGGACTATATCGTGATCGCTGCGGATAAACGATCATCCTGGCAGACAGAGGTCCAGTATTTTGAGCCTTCTTTTTCCGGAGACACGAGAATCCCGCTGACAAGTATTCCGGTCATGCCTCTGTCAGCCGAAAAGGTTATTGTGCGCCGCGCTGCCATGGAGCTGGCGCCCGGCGCGGTCGTCAATCTCGGTATCGGTATCGCCGCTGACGTTGCGACAATCGCCAATGAAGAAGGTGTCAGCGATATGATTACGCTGACAACCGAAGCCGGCGTCATCGGTGGTGTTCCGGCCGCCGGGCGCGATTTCGGACAGGCCTATAACCCCGAAGCCATCATCGAGCACAACGCGATGTTTGACTACTACGACGGCGGAGGCCTTGATATTGCCTTTTTGGGGCTTGCCCAGTCCGATGCTGACGGCAACGTCAACGTCAGCAAATTCGGCAGGCCCATGGGCGCGGGCGGCTTTATAAACATCACGCAAAAGTCGAAAAAGACCGTTTTCACGGGAACATTCACTTACGGCGGACTCGAAGCGGTAATCACAGACGGAAAACTCAAGATAATAAAAGAAGGAAAGCACAAAAAATTCAAATCGAATGTGGAACAGATTACATTCAGCGGCAAGTATGCCAGGCAGGCAAGGAAAAAAGTCCTGTATGTGACCGAACGCTGTGTCTTCGCCCTGCTGCCGGAAGGGCTGACGCTGGTTGAAATCGCGCCGGGCATTGATCTTGAAAAGGATATACTGTCGCAAATGGAATTCAAACCGCTGATCAGCAGGGATCTCAAAGAGATGCCGGCCGGCATATTCAATGAAACCTGGGGCGAACTGAAGGGCCTCATGCAGGCATAAAAAGGGGATGGAGCATTCATAAAATCGTTGTCGCTGCGGATAAATGCAGCGCCATCCCGGCGGCTGTTCTGCAGTCGCGTTTTCAAGCATAGAGACTGAGCAGGATCGATAGAAAAAAGGTTACGGCGGCAAACGCAAAAATAAGGCCGGCGACAATGAGTGCCGTTTTATATCGTCTCAAGCCCCCGGATGCGGCATACCGCACATGGGAATATGGGCTGCCGTTTTTTATCCCCGACCCTGCCGCAGGAGGTTTCTGGGAATTCAAAAGCTCGTCGTAACTTTTTCGTGACACCGGCTGCCCCAATACGCGATACGCTTCAACAAGCTCCCGGGTTTTTTTAGCCGCGAACTGCTTATCTCCCTGATACTTATCCGGATGAAAAGCAATCAGCATCTGATGATATGCTTTTTTGATTTCAGCTTCCTTCGCGGTGCGGTCGATGCCCAGAACATCATAATGCGTCATTGAAACACCGTCCTGTTATATATACATATCGGAGTGTTATATCTATTATATATCAAGAAAATGGGAAAAACAACACAAAATGCCACCGCTTAATGCCTGTAATAGGTTAGAAAATCACCGAGACTGTCGGCCTCTGTTATCAAATCGGCGATCTCGGGGCGACAGATGTTGCGGCAGTGGTCCAATCCGCAAGAAATGAACCATTGCCGGGCTGGACACACAAATACGATTTGTGTATAATGGTAACGTGCTACGTATTAATATCATGTTTCATTAACATTGACATATTGGGGGCTTTTCCATGTATAACTTCAAGCCGGCTACAGACCGAATCTGGCACATGCGCGAACTCATCCGTGACCGGGTCATCCAGACCGACGCGGAACGGGCGCTTATTTTGACAGAATCCTACAAGAAGAATAAAAATGTCGTTCCGATTATCAAGCGCCCCATGGGGACATATGATGTCTGCGCCAACATGACGGTCCGCGTGGAGGATTTTGAGCTGATTGTGGGCAACAAGGCGAAAACCTTCTGCGGGTCCGGTTTCAATCCCGACTGGATGGGTGCGGGCTGGGCCAGGTTTACCGATGTGGAGGGCACATGGACACTGAAGGAAGACGGACTTTATCACAATCCCGAGGACGAGGAGCTTAAACTCACCATTTCCCCGAAGGATTTAGCGGATCTCAGGTCCATCGCGGAATTTTGGGAGGACAACCGGGTCGGCGCCACGGCGGATGCCTGGCAGCCGGACGGCTACGAGGACTTTATGAAGCTGGAAGCCTCGGATTATCAGCCCTTCGGCATCGGACTGATGAGTATTCCCGTAGGCCACCTGACGCCGGGGTTTGAAAAGATCATCAACGTCGGCTACAAGGCCATACGGCAGCAGGCGCAGGATTGGATGGACGCCCGGAAGGGGAACCTTATGGGTGACGACGTGAGTAAGTATATGTTCTACAAATCGGCCGTCATCGCCTGCGACGCGGCGACCATCATGATCAGGCGCTACAGTCAGGCCTGCTACGACAAAGCAAACGAAACCGCGGATGAAAAGAGGAAGGCCGAGCTCATGAAAATGGGTGACGGGCTCATGTGGCTCTCCGAAAACCCCGCCCGCAGCTTCTGGGAAGCCTGTCAGGGGACGATCATGTACCAGCTGTATCTGGCCATCGATGCGGGCTACCCCGCACCCGCCTTCGGCCGTTTTGACCAGTACGTCTGGCCTTTCCTGAAAAAAGATCTGGACAGCGGGGCGCTGACCATGGACGAGGCACAGGAGATTGTGGACGCCTTCTTCCTGAAGGCCAACTGCTTCTACAACGGCTTCCCCGGAAAGCTCGCCCAGACGACAGGCATCGGCAACACATATCAGCACACCACCATCGGCGGCGTTGACCGCGACACCGGCGAGGACGCCACCAATCCCGTTACCTATATGGTGCTTGAAACCATCGGACGCCTGAAGCTCCACGACCCGACAATTTCACTCCGCATCAATAAAAACACCCCCGACGCGCTCTGGAACTGCGCGCTGGAGACATCGAAGCTTGTGGGCGGTCTGCCCCTCTTCCAGAACGACGAGGTTATCATTCCCGGCCTTCAGGCGGAGCTTGGCTTCGAGCTGCGTGACGCCCGTGATTACAGCGTCATCGGCTGTCAGGAGATTGTCGGCTCCGGCAACGACTACCCGGCGCCCAACGGTGTCCACGCCCCCCACGCCAGTATCCATTACGGCGTCGTCTTCGATATGGCCATCAATAACGGTATCAACCCGTGGAACGGCCGTCAGGCCGAGCTGAAAACAGGCTATCTCTATGAAATGAACAATATAGACGAAGTCAGGGATGCCTTTGAAAAAATGGCGCGCTATATACTCAAATGGTATGTCACCGTCAACAATTACACCGAATACCTGACGGCCTATTACGCGCCCCACGCAGGACTCTCCATCTCCATGGAGGGCTGCATGGAAAAGGGGATGGACGCCGCGGCCGGCGGCTGCAAGTACAACTCCTACGGCGGTACGGCAACCGGCCTTGCCACCATTGCGGACTGCCTGTCCACCATTAAATACATGTGCTTTGACAAGAAAAAATGCACCACACGGGAGCTTTACGATGCTGTCATGAAAAACTGGGAGGGCCATGAGCCCCTGCGCCAGCAGATTCTGAGCGAGGTTCCCCATTACGGCAACGCCGACCCCTACGTGGACGAAGAGCTCAAATGGGTCGTTGACCTGTACTACCAGATCTGCAGCGAGTGCTCCAACCAGAGGGCAAAGGTCTACAAGGCGGGGCTGTACGGTGCGTCCGACCATGTGGCACAGGGCTATCACACCTGGGCGACGCCCGACGGCAGAAAGACCGGAGAGCCCATCGCCGACGCCATGTCTCCGGCCCAGTCCAGAGACATCAACGGACCGACGGCTGTATTTGCGTCTTCCTGCTGCTTTGATCATACGAGATTCATGGACGGTATTGCCCTGAACCTTAGGATGCACCCGACGGTACTGAGCAGGGAGGACGGCATCGCCAAGCTGCGTGACATGACAAAGGCGTATTTTGAAAACGGCGGTTTAGAGGTACAGTACAACGTGGTCGACACCGATACCCTGCGCGCCGCCCAGGCCGACCCGAAGGCCTACCGCGACCTGGTGGTCCGGATCGCCGGATACTCAGCCTACTTCGTAGAGCTGAACCTGGATTGCCAGAACGACATTATCGCCCGAAACGAAAACAGGCTTTAATAAATAGCATTAATCCGGATTCCGGCGCAGACTTGCGCGGGAATCTGCTATATTTATTGGTGCTTATGTTGTGAAATTCCATAAATTATACTTTTGATATTGAAAACTTGCCGGGGGTTTGTTATTATTAACAAATAAGTGGTGAATAACTATTGGACTTGTCAAGAAAAGTGCAGTTTGAAAACACCCAAAATTGATTTTATTCG
>CAZVLO010000027.1:0-30959 GCA_964628265.1 uncultured Papillibacter sp. | reverse complement strand
CGCGTGCCGAGGGTTCAAATCCTTCTGCCCCTGCCAAAGGAAAAGCCTGTAATCGCAATGGTTATAGGCTTATTTCTTTTCTCTGAAATTGACGTTTACCCCTACATTTACCCCTTACAGGATTTTTGAGTTCATAACGGCGCTCGGTCAATACCAGTGCTTTTGCTGCCTCAGCTACTGTAAGCCTTCCTTTCAGCGTGCAATTGGTAACATGTAGCTTCTTGAGTTCTGCGTCCGTCATCGTATATATCATTCCTTGAGATTACCAAATTTAGGCCAAGGGTGAAATATTCTCGCGATAATCATAAGGGTGAAATTATCACACGATAAAGACACATTTTGTGTTTTTACCTTTACTTTTCAAAAATGAGAGCTATAATTGTCCATGTGTATGTCTGAAAACATCGTCACTAATTGTGCAACGCCAAGGAGCGAGCTTATGAGGATTGTTATTGTAGGAGCCGGAGCAATGGGCTGTCGGTACGGCAGTGCACTCCATAAGTCGGGAGCCGAGGTCTGGCTCTATGATGTCTCGGAACCGCACGTCTCCGCGATTAAAGAAAGAGGGCTCATCATCCACAGCGGTACGCAGACGGAGGCTGTACATATTACGGCAACGACGAACATTATGGATGTTCCGGCGCCGGATTTGGCGATCATCTTTACGAAGACGATGTATACGGAAAGCGCAATGACATCAGCCGTCAAAATATTCAAACCGGAAACAGCTGTCCTGACAATGCAGAACGGCCTGGGAAATATTGAAAGAATAGCGAAATTTGTTCCAGAGGAACGCGTCATCGCAGGCATTACAAGCTATGCGAGCGATTTGCTTGGTCCTGGTGAGATTGAGGCAAAAAGCGCGGGTATCACCAAAATAATGCCCCTGGGGCAGGGGGTCAAAGAGATTGCTAACACGCTCGCGGAGCTTCTCAATAATAACGGGCTGACCGCACAGATTTCACATGACGTAATGAAGGACATCTGGGAAAAGGTTGCCTTCAATGCCGCGCTTAACACTTCCGCCACTTTGACGCTTATGCCGATGGCGAAGCTTGGGAACAGCAACTACGGCAAAGAGCTCGTTTGCATGATATCCTCTGAGGTGATTCGTGTTGCGCATTTGTACGGGGTCAATGCCGACGAGAAAGCGGTGCATGAACTGATATTGAGCCAGTTCAGGCCTGAGATTGCCGGAGATCATAAACCGTCGATGCTGCAGGACAGGTACGCCAAGCGTCAGACAGAAGTGGATTCGATCATCGGGGCTGTAATTGAAAGAGCAGAAGCGAAAAATGTACCGGTTCCCGGACTTCAGATCATCTACCGTATGATCAAGGTTATAGAAAATAACTATCAAAACCAGCCGTTCTGATCTACGAGCAAGAAACAGAAGTGAGGCAAAATATTATTGGGGGACGGATGGCCACACGCCACCGTCCTCTTGCGCGCATCATAGCGGAAAGCTGTCGGCATGTCAAGGGCGGCTGCCTCAGCAGCTGTGAACATCATAGCCAGATACAGCATTTTCAAGAGACTGTCGTTGGTCGGGAATATGGTTTTTGCCTTTGTTACCTTCCGGAGCTGCCGGTTGAAATTTTCAATGCTATTGGTGGTGTAGCTGTTTAATACCCCGGGGGGTGTGGATGTTACAGAAAATCAAAAAGGATACTTGCTTGCATAATGCTGATTGTTCTATTTCAGAATTATTTTCGCACGACAACGCGCGCGCACGCGAGTGCATATCCCCCATATAGAAAAAAGACATGCTCACATTTTCACACCGGCGGGACCGTTGCATAAAACACACGGGATTCACGCATGACCCCCCTGCCCAAATGCAGGATTATTTTCACACATACACGCGCACGCGCGAGCAGCATTCTGTGCAGAATATTCCGATGCTTATACGCGCACATGATGAATTTTCGGATACTATAAAAAGCATAGAGCAAGCACCGACATGTAATAGTGGGTATAGCAGAGGGCTGTACAGATAAAGGTACCGGCCTTTCTGTATGAGGGGTGTAGGTGCATTGTACAGGCAGGTAGAGACAGCGTTTAAGAGGCATCGGCATCCCTAAACAAACTTAACACCGCCTTCGGGATCATCCGCACTGACAGCCAGACAATCGGTGGCCATATAGAAAGCCTCAACAAAAACATTGAAGACATTAGTATGCAAAGCAGCAATATAACTTCAACAATGCATGAAATGTCGGCAGCCGTACTTGAACAGGCACAGTCGGTCAGTGACGCAAACAAAACGATGACAGTGACGATGTCTCTCGTCGACAACACGACTGATATAACGGGTTCAATCGCTGAAAAAGCAAATAACACACTGGATAAGGTCACAACAGGCACCAGGAAAGTCGACGAAATCAGAAGTCAGATTCAAATAATTAAGAGCTCTATCGGAACGTCTGCCGAAACAGTGACCATGCTTGTTGAAGATATGACTAAAGTAAAGGCGTTTCTAACGCAGATAGAGAAGATTGCCAGTCTGACGAATCTGCTGGCGCTGAACGCTGCGATCGAAGCAACACAAGCCGGCGCACACGGTAAAGGCTTTTCGGTTGTTGCTGAGGAAGTTAAAGCGCTAGCCAATCAGTCATCAATAATGGCAAGCAACATTTCGGAGCTTGTCAATCGAATGTCCGTCCGCTGCAATAAGACATATGATAAAGTCATGGAAGGCAACGCGGCAATTGCAGACGGAGAACAATTGACGAAAGATATCGACTTGTACTTCAAGGACATTAAGTCGGTTTTTGAAGATACGAATCTGGAGATCAAAAAAGGCCTGGAGAATACAAAGCTCATGGCATTCCAGATGGAAGCGGTTCAGGAAAAGATGGGAAAGTTTGCGGGTACGGCACAGCAGCAGGCGACGTCCACCGAAGAAGTTTTGACAACAATTGAAGCGGAAAACGACTACATATTGACAATCAGCGGCAATGTTAAGGAAATAAATAAACTGAGCAGCAATCTCGTGAGCAGCATTGTTATACATGATTATAAATGAGAGCAACAGAGCGTTCCAAGAAAGAACGTCCCGCCATCAAGCGGGACGTTTTAATAATTCTATCTGACAAGAGGGTTCAGGTTTTATTCCTGCAGCAAAGAGCAACGTGAGGCGTGAAGCCTAGGGATTCAAACCTGTTGCCGGTGTCATTGGTTCGGAATGCGACAAGGGAGGTCTTACTCCAGTAAAAAGCAGCCGGTGTATGCAACTGTGTTCGGTCCGTAATTATATTTAAGGTTGTTGTCCGTGCAAACCTTGCTGACAAACAAGCCGCAGGCCTCCATGGAATGGGTGAGCTCATCGGGGAAGCGGCAAGGCTTTCCTTCAAGATAAGTACATGCCTTGCAGCGCGTACATGTGCCAGCACCCATGGCCAGAAGGTTGGGATATTGCTTTTTGAGAGCCTTATGCATTTTAGCGAAGCTTTCCTCATGATTGTGAGCGGCGAGCTGCATGTTTTCCCAATCCATATTATCCTCGAGTTGGCCCACCGTTTGAACGAGGAGCCCCCGGCTATAACCCCTGACCCTGTCCCGCATCTCCTCCAGCGTTCCGCAGGCGGGTGGACACGCCCAGTTCCTGCCGTACGCCTGACAGCGGTCGGACGCACACATATCGCGAACCTCCGGTAAAAACTCAAGAGTTGAGATATCAAGAGGACCGGCGTTTGTAAAACCGCTATCTATTGCAAGCTGTATTAATTCATCATAATTAAGCATAAAGAATCCACCTATCCTTCAAACATCATATGTTCTACAAATTGCTCGTTGAATAGCTTACTTGTCCCCAATTCGACTACCTCGAAATTATCCATCATTTTTTGAAGGGACATGCGGGCGTTTTCAGAGCAGAGAGCCATGGCAGCACCTTCACCTGCCATGTTTCCCATTGTTCTGGCGACCGGTAGAAATGCCTTTGGGAACAAGCCGATGGTTGCAGCACTGTTCTGGTCGAGGAAGCTGCCGAATCCACCGGCAAGCAGGAAGGAATCTACGTCCTCAGACGTAATACCGGCCGTTTGAAGCAGTGTCTCAATGCCGCCGGCAATGGCGGCTTTGGCCAGCTGCAGCTTTCGGACATCATTCGGGATCATATAAACATCATGCTCCCGAGAGAGCCAGAAGACATTTTTACCGTCACGTTTACCCAGGTGTTTTGAGATTTCGTGGGAGACTTCATCGGGCTCCAGAAGCCGTCCGGTCTCGTCGACAGCACCTGTTGTTACCATAACAGCCAGCGCATCCATCAGACCCGAGCCGCAGAGTCCCTCCGGTGCCACATCGCCGATAACAGTCATCTCAAGCCCCTTGTCATTGCTCCAACTGACATGACTGATAGCGCCCTGGATGGCTGCCATGCCTTTGGCTATTTCGGCACCCTCAAATGCCGGACCTGCGGCAGTGGCACAGCAATAATATTTTCCTCTGGCTTTCAGCGCCATTTCACCGTTCGTGCCAATGTCAAGGTAGACGCATGATCCCGGGATATTTTCGATATCTGCGGCCAGCATTCCGGCAGTAATATCGCCACCGACGTAGGAATAAACACACGGCGCGAAATATATCTTAGCGTCTGACGCCACAGGGAGGTCCTCGCCGGCTGGCCACTCGTCTCCGAACAGCGACACCGGCGTAAAAGGCGTCACGCCCATACCAACAGGTGATAAACCGGCAGCGAGATGCTGCATAATTGTATTTCCGGCGATCGATATATAGTGAACATCCTTCGGTTGCGCCCCCACTTTTTCGCACGCCTGAAGAATCAGCCTTCCCAGCTGTTCGCGAATGACCTGCGTCAGCTCCTCGTGTCCATTTTCGGCACAGTATTGGATTCGGCTGATGACATCTGCGCCAAACGCGCGCTGAGCGTTAACACCGCTGGCAGTCGCGAGGCGTGTGCATGTGGAAAGATCCGTCAAATGCGCTACGACGGTTGTGGTTCCAATATCGATGCCGACACCGAGGGGGCCATTCATAATGGAATCGCTTGCCCCGGCGTTTGCGCCCGCAATTTTCATTTGCATTTCGTCGGGCAGATATATTTCCGTGTTGCCGGTAATCAGCGTCTGACAGGCCTGCACCTTATCGCCGTTCGGCGTCAGCTGGACGAGACATTTGCCGCACTTCCCTTTCCCGCCGCAGGGTGCTTCAAGATAAATGTCCTCTGCGATAATTCGCGCGTACAACGTTTCGCCAATCACGCCTTCCGCCGTACGGATGAGTTTGCCGGATCGATAGATTTTAATGACTGGGTGCATAAGCACAACTCCTTATCTTGCTATTCGTACAGCTCTCCAAAAAGAGCCCACGTATTACTGTCCGTAATTTTTACGTTTGCAAATGATCCGATTTTATTTTTACTTCCGGCTATGCGAACAAGCCGTCCGCCGTTTGTCCTGGCTGTGAGGGAGTACCGTGGATCATCTGACAATCCGTCCACAAGCACACGCATGGTTTTGCCGACGTATGCAGCGTGCTTTTCCTCAGAAATAGTATTCTGAAGCTGTAAAAGCGCGTCAAACCAGCGCTGTTTCTCAGCACGAGGAACGGGATCCGGCATAGCGGCTGCGGGCGTCCCTTCCCTTTTTGAATAGATAAAGGTAAACAAGGCGTCAAAACGCGCTTTCTCGAGGATATCAAGAGTGTCAGTAAACTCGGCCTCCGTTTCACCGGGGAAGCCGACAATGATATCGGTTGTCAACACAATATCGGGCATATATTCCTTAGCCATATAGATGAGCTCCAAATACTGCGCCTTCGTGTAACCGCGGTTCATCGCACGTAAAATACGGTCACTACCGGCCTGGAACGGCAGGTGAATGTGACGAGCGACCTTCTGACACTCTGACATTGTCTTAAACAACCGCTCGCTGGCGTCTTTCGGATGGCTGGTCATAAAACGGATCAAAAACTCGCCGTCAATATTATTGAGACGGCGCAGGAGCTCCGAAAAATCGGTATCACTGCCTGAATCCTTGCCGTAGGAATTGACATTCTGCCCAAGAAGTGTGATGTCTTTATACCCTTCGGCGACGAGTTGTCCGGCTTCGTCAAGTATTAACTCCGGGCTGCGGCTTCGCTCGCGCCCCCGAACGTATGGAACAATGCAGTAGGAGCAATAATTATTACATCCGTACATGATAGAGAGCCAAGCGCGAACCTGCCCCTCTCGCTCAACAGGCAGTCCTTCAGCAATGGCGCCCGGTTCGTCATCGATAGAAAATATCCGGCCTCGTTCCTTAAAGGAGCGTTCCAGAAATTCCGGGAAACGCCAGAGTACCTGCGGGCCGAATACGATGTCGACGTGTCTATAGGAGCGCCTGATTTTTTCGGCAGCCTTTTTCTGCTGAACCATACAACCGCACAGTACGATTATCTGATTGGGTTTATTTCTCTTTGAATGAACAAGCGCACCGATATTTCCGTAAACGCGCTGCTCGGCGTGCTCTCTGACAGCGCAGGTGTTAATTACTATGACATCCGCCTGTTCTTCAATGCCGGTAAACTTATAACCCATGCCGGCAAGCATCCCACGCAGTTTTTCACTGTCGGATTCATTCTGCTGGCAGCCGTATGTGTCAACAAAAGCAAGCGGTGGAATTTCCGCCTGCGCATTTTCCTTCCGGATCCGCTCTATAATTTTCTTCTGATCCTCTATATTTTCGTGACTGATTTCCGTCTTATTCAAACGTGTGTGGTCCTCCGTGAAAAGTGTGAGGCAGTGACCGGAAACCGACTGCCATCATCGATTATTTTAGCATTTTTATATAGAATTTACAATGTAAATAATGTATACTCGACATATAGCGGGAATTATCTGTAACAGCCGCGGTTCAAGGAGGGCTTTCATGAAACATCTTGTCATTGACAGGCGTGTCGTTAGAAACAACCTGAGGGCAATCAAAGAGAGGGCAGAGGGAGCCGCCATATACGCCGATCTCAGCGCCAATGCCTCCGGCATGGGTCTTCTTGACATCGCGAAGCTGCTCCGTGACGACGGTGTTCGTTATTTTGCCGTTTCTGATCCGAAGGACGCCTCGTATTTGCGCGCGAACGGATTTACGGAAGAGACAATCATGATGCTCCGCAGCACGTCCGACTCCAATGAGATTGCAGAGCTTATTGATCTGAATGTCATCTGTACCGTCTGCTCCTATGACGCTGCAGTTGCAATCAACGGTTTGGCGGAAGCACGGAAAACAGTCGCTGAAGTGCAGATTAAGGTCGATACAGGGCTGGGCCGATACGGTTTTCTTCCGACGGAGACAGACAAGATGGCGTCTATCTTTAAATATATGTCAAGCCTGGCTATCATCGGCATGTTCACGACATACGCCGCTTCCGCCACCAGTAAAAAGCTGACGGAGCAGCAATTATACTTGTTTGATCAGGTGCTTGACAAAATAACGGAAATGGGTTTTGAGCCCGGGGTTGCCCATATCTGCGATTCCGCGGCGCTGTTTAAGTACGATTTCGGCCGAATGGACGCCGTGCGTGTCGATACCGCGCTGTCGGGCCGCATCCCAGGTAAAAACGTGCCGGGTATCAGCAAGGTCGGTTATATCGAGGCTGGGATCGAAGAAATCGGCTGGTTTCCCAAAGGCCACCGCATCGGGGGAGAGCGCGGGCATGTGATGAAGAAACCGACGAAGATTGCCGTATTATCGGTGGGCTATTATCACGGTTTCGGAGTAGACGACAATATCAGCGAGTGCAGCTTTATTGACCTCCTCAGGCGCCGGAAAAATACGCTCTATGTCAAGCTTGGCTCACAGCGCGCCCGTGTTTTGGGAAAAGTGGGCATGATGCATACCCTCGTTGATGTGACGAATATAGAATGTGCCGTGGGAGATCCGGTCATACTTGATGCCGACCCCATTAACGTCAAGGGACTGCCTATTTTATATTTATGAAGATTTATGACGCGGACTGTAATATTAATAAGATATACTGTTAAAGGAATGGTGATTATTGTCTAAAATACTGCAGCTGGATCCACATGTGGCTGATCTGATCGCCGCCGGCGAGGTTGTTGAGCGGCCTGCCTCTGTGATCAAGGAGCTTATGGAAAATTCGATAGACGCCGGAGCCAGTATAATTACCGTTGAAATAAAGGGCGGCGGTATGACATATATACGGGTATCGGACAACGGCAGCGGTATTGCCCCCGAGGATACGGAAACGGCGTTTCTGCGCCATGCCACAAGCAAGCTGCGCGATGAAAGAGGGCTTGAAGCTATTTCTACACTTGGATTCCGCGGCGAGGCGCTGGCTGCTGTTGCGGCGGTGTCGAGGATTGAGCTCCTGACACGTGAGAAAGATGCTGCGGAGGGGTCAAGCCTGCTTGTTGAAGGCGGCGTCCTGAAAAGCAAAATGATCGCAGGTTGTCCCGAGGGCACGACGATGATTGTCAGGGACTTGTTTTATAATACCCCGGCAAGGCTAAAATTCATGAAAACAGACAGGGCAGAAGGAGCGAGCGTGTCCGCGCAGGTCATATGCTGCGCGCTGTCGCATCCTGAGGTCTCTGTCCGATATATTAAAGACGGAAAAGAAGAGTGCCATACGCCTGGCGACGGGCGTATGGATTCCTGTATTTACAGCATTTTCGGGCGGGAATTCGCAAACAACCTCCTGCCCGCCCGCACGAGCGACGATAACGTCACTGCAGAAGGCTTTGTTTCAGCGCCCGCTTTTGCACGCGGGAACAGAAGTTATCAGTTCTTTTTTGTAAACGGGCGTTATGTGAAATCCAAAACGCTGCAGGCGGCTCTGGAACAAGCCTATAAAAACACGATATTCACGGGGCGGTTTCCATCCTGTGTGCTATATATCACGCTGAGCCCCGGTCAGGTTGATGTCAATGTCCACCCAACGAAAACGGAAGTAAAGTTTTTGAATGAACGCCAGGTCTTCGACAGCGTCTATTATGCGGCGCTATCGGCGTTGGAAAGAGAAGAAGGCGGAGCGGAAATCAAGCTATCCCAGGGGACAAGAGTGATGTTAAACGGTTCTGCACCCGCCAGTCATAGCGCAAAACCTGAGGCGGACTATGGTAAAAGTCCCAAACCATATGGCACCGGGGGTTTTTCTAACCGAACTCCCGCGAAACTTGAATCATACAGCTACGGGCCTGTTTATGATGAGACGAGGGTTAACTATAAAATCAGCACGGATCCAAAAACCCCCGAAAGCGGTTATACAGGTCAGCAGGCAGATATTCTGCCGACTGAAGCAGAGCATCGATTTGTCGGCGAGGCGCTCAATACGTACATACTGGTGGAGAAGGGAGACAGCTTATGGCTGATCGATAAGCATGCGGCGCATGAACGTATAAATTTTGACAGATTGAAAAACAGAAAGCAAGTGACAATGTCACAAACGCTCGTTCCCCCCATCATCGTCAATCCGGGGCAGGAGGATACAGCGCTTCTTGCCGACAATGCGGGCATATTCGAGAAGCTCGGCTTTTACGTCGAGGTTTTCGGCGAGTCGTCGATTGCCGTGCGTGGTATACCCGTCGATATTGATATCGGCGATATTGAGAGCGTACTTGGAGAAATGACGCACATTCTTCGGCGTGGAGGTGTTCCGGATGAGGGGTTGATTCTGGACGAACTGCTCCATACCATTGCCTGCAAATCGGCGATAAAAGCGGGACGTCACTCAGAGCCCCGCGAACTTGAGGTACTCATTGAAAAGGTTCTTACGGGCGAAATTCGTTACTGCCCCCACGGCCGGCCTGTGGCGATAGAGCTGACAAAAGCGGAATTAGACAGAAACTTCAAGAGGACATAGGTCTTATGAAACCGAAAATCGCAGTTATCACTGGCCCCACGGCGACAGGAAAAACAGCCCTGAGTATTATGTTGGCTAAGGAAATCGGCGGTGAGATTGTCTCCGCCGATTCAATGCAGATATACAAGCACATGAACATCGGGACAGCCAAGCCGGATGCCAGAGAAATGGCTGGTATCCGGCATCATATGCTTGATATTGTTTCACCCTTTGAGAATTATTCCGTTGCGAGATTTGTTCAGGATGCGGCAGCGTGTGTTGATGAAATAATCAGCAGAGGGAAGCTTCCGATCGTTGTCGGCGGCACTGGCCTGTATATTGACGCACTGATAGCGGGAAGAGAGTTTTCCGCCGAGGGTGATGAAAACACCCGCCGTGAACTTGCGGCGCGCTACGACAGTCTTGGGGGCGAATATATGCTGAATGAATTGCGCAACGTCGACGCGGAGAGCGCCGAAAGGCTGCATTTTAACGATAAAAAGAGAATCGTCCGGGCTCTGGAGATTTATTTGACGTCCGGTATGACAATAACAGAGCACAATGAGATGACGAAAAAAATTCCGCCGCGCTACGACGCGTGTAAAATTGTGCTAAATTATACCGACAGGGCAGATTTATATCACCGAATCGACAGGAGAGTCGACGGAATGATGCGGCGGGGTCTTCTGAATGAAGTCAGGACGCTCCTTGACATGGGACTCACCCGAGAGCATACGGCAATGCAAGCAATCGGCTATAAGGAAATGGCCGGTGTGATTCTGAACAACGAGAATCTAAACAACGCTGTTGAACACGTCAAGCAGGAGTCAAGGCGCTATGCAAAACGCCAGGTGTCCTGGCTTCGGCGCGATGAATGCGCCCGTTGGATTATGTGGGAAAAAGAGCCGAATTTTGATAACGGGCTGCAAATTTCGACAAACTATTTGGAAGAAAATGGGTACAATAGAGCCGTCTGAAACTAAATTGAAAGAGACGGCGAAATGTGTTACCATATTAACGCCGTCAAAGAAAGAAAGGACGGCAAATATGGCAAAAATACAGAATTTACAGGACATTTTTCTCAATCAGGCAAGAACAAACAAACAGCAGGTCACGGTGTTTCTTGTAAACGGTTTTCAGCTGCGCGGAATAGTAACGGGATTCGACAGTTTCACTGTTGTGCTGGATTCCGAGGGAAAACAGCAATTGATTTACAAGCATGCAATTTCAACGATCATACCGGCCCGGGTAATCAGCCTTATGCCCGGGGGAGAAAACAACGGGACTTAACCGGTGTAAATACACCCCCAAGAAAGAAAAGAATGACTGTAAATCTGCCAGCGTTTGAAAGGGATGTTGACTGCGATGCGGCGCAATGATTTTGTTATAAAACTGATGTCAGTTGTGCTTTTTGTGGCAATAGCAGCTTATATCGGCTTTTATATCTTTGATAAAGCAAACAGGACTCTTGTGACGGCACCGGCGGTCAGATACACAACAGAGGACAGCGGCAGCGCGGAGGGGTATATTGTCCGCAGCGAGACGATCCTGTCGGGCGGCGGGGGTGCCGTCACACTCATTGCGGCGGAGGGCGAAAAGCTGGCCTCGGGACAAGCTGTCGCGGTCCGTTACGAGGGCGAATCAGCGCTGGAGAGAGCAAGCGAGATTCGCTCGCTGCAGTTGGTTATCAGGGAAGCGGAAGAGGACGCGGCAATAACGGATGAGCAGAGAAAAGCCGCCGCGCAGTCAGGCGTTTTCGCGCTGTCCGACGCCGTACAGCATAAAAATCTCGGAGAGCTTGAAGACTTAAAGCTTGGTATCGGTAAAACAATTTTTACAAGCAGCATAGAGAGGATAACCGATGCGGATTTGGCTGTCCTGAGTGACAGGCTCACGCGCCTGCTAGACGAAAATGACGGCACTCATACAATATATTCGCCTGTGAGCGGTATTTTTTCTCACATCGTTGACGGATATGAGCACGTTGAACCCGACATGCTCGCCGACCTGACACCGTCATCCCTCGAACCGCTTTTTTCCGGGACACAGAGCCCGGATACAGAAGCCCTGGGGAAGCTGATTACTGGAATTAAGTGGTATTACGCCGCGGTTATGGATGAACAGGACGCCGAGAAGCTACGGGCACTGGCAGACAAGGCAAGTACCGGTCAATTGTCGGGCGGACCTGTCGCAACCATGAAATTCACTAAAACATATAATGCAAAGCTGGATATGATTATAGAGAGCATCAGCCCCGAGGAAGGCGGCAAATGCGTTGTCATCTTTTCAGCCAAACGCGGCATATCTGACATGACAACTCTGCGCCGGCTGACGGCACAGATTGAGTTCAACACCACCACCGGTCTGTTGGTGCCAAGGGAAGCGGTTTATTTTGAAGCTGACGAAAAGGAGGACAAGCCATATATTTTTCTCTTAACCGGGCTGCAGGCCGAGAAGGTTAGCATTGATATTCTGAGCGAAACAGGCGAAAACTATATTGTCAAAGACGGAACTGAAAACGGTACGGTTTTACGTGAAGGGTCTACCATCATCGTAGAAGCTGATGAGCTTTATGACGGTAAGGTGGTGGGACGATGACGATTGCCGATAACGTCAAGCGCGTGCGCGAGAGGATAAACGAAGCGGCTGAAAAATCAGGTAGAGACCCGGGCGGAATCATCCTTGTGGCCGCAGCAAAAATGAATTCTTCCGAAAAGATTCGGGAAGCCGTCAATGCCGGAATCGATGCCATCGGAGAAAACCGCGTGCAGGAGATGCTGGAGAAAAACAAAGAGCAGGCTTATTCAGGGACGAAGCTCCATTATATCGGACGACTCCAGTCAAACAAAGTGCGGCAGGTTGTTGGGCTCTGCGATTTGATCCAGTCGGTGGACGCCAAAGAGCTTATCGCGCTGATCAGTAAAAAAGCGGTGGCACTAGGGATTACGCAGGATGTGCTCATTGAGGTCAATATTGGCAGGGAGACGAACAAGACCGGCGTAATGCGCGAGAATCTAACAGAAATTGTGGAATACGCATCTGAAGTACCGGGAGTTAGCGTGCAGGGTTTGATGGCCATACCGCCCGAAAATGGAAGGATAAGTAAAATTCCTAACTATTTCGATGAAATGTTTAACCTTTTTGTTGACATAAGAGCAAAAAGATACGATAATATCTCTATGAATTTTTTGTCAATGGGAATGAGCGATAGTTTCGTAGAAGCTATCGATGCCGGCGCGAACATGGTTCGTTTAGGTTCGGCAATATTTGGGGCCCGGCAGTATTGATGCTTACAACATAAAGGAGGTGCGCTCATGGGATTTTTTAATGAACTGAAGAAGCTGACAAGGCCTTATGAAGATGACGACGACGAATTTGAGGACTTCAAACCGAAGGCTTCCGATGAAATTCCCATCACGCCGAAGACACCGGCCCAAGCCAGGAGTTCTTACGGCGGTTTCGAAGAGCGGCGCGACAGCAACAAGGTGGTTAATATACACGCAACAGCACAGCTCCAGGTCGTGCTGGTCAAACCAGAACGGTTCGAAAACGCTGCCGAGGTTGCTGATCACCTGAGGGAAAAACGAACGGTTGTTTTGAATCTTGAACAGACAAATAAGGATATTGCGCGGCGACTCATTGATTTTCTCAGTGGAGTCGCGTATGCTCAGGAGGGAAAGATCAAGAAGGTCGCTGTCAACACATATATCATCACACCGTATAATGTTGATCTGCTCGGAGACCTTATTGACGAACTGGAAAACAACGGATTGTATTTCTAAGACAATTTCTGACGGAAAAGATAAAGACTTTGGAATAAAACGCGGGGATTGTATTTGGGAAAGGATTGAAGGATAATGCTTACACCACAGGAAATCTCCGGCAAGGAGTTTGTCAAGGCCGTCTTTGGCGGCTATGATATGTCTGCCGTCGATGATTTTCTTGAATCACTAACAGCGGATTACACGGCGCTTTTTAAAGAAAACGCCATACTGAAAAGTAAAATCAAAGTCCTTGTGGAGAAGGTTGAGGAATACCGCTCTACAGACGATGCTATGCGTATGGCACTCCTCACAGCGCAGAGGCTGGGGGATGAAATTACCGCAGAGGCGAAAGCTAAGAGCGAGGAATTGCTCAAGCAGACGGAAGTCGACATCAGGGACCGGCTGCTGGAAATGAAAAGCAAATTTGCCGAGGAAGACGCACGCCTCAACTCTGTTAAAGACGAAACGAGGAAATTTGTCGCAGCCTCACAGGAAATCATTCGTCAGCACTCCATTTTCCTGACGAAAATTGAGGAACTCAACCGTGAAGCGAAAGAGCCAGCGCCGATGGAGGAAGAGGAAACGGAGCCCGCTGGTGATGCTCTTCATACGGAACCTGTGCCCGAGGAGACCGATGACGTCGAAGAAACAGCCAGCCAGATTGATGATGCGCTGTTTAATTTGCCCGGAGATGATCCCGACCCGTTTGCGTCGCTTTTGGATGACGATGAGCAAACCAAGCTGTTTCGACCGAAAAATGAATTTGACAAGCCTGATGACGACGAACCCACATCACCAAGGCCGAAATTTGATTTTAACAATCTAAAATTCGGATCGAACTATTACGGTGATTAAGGTGAGCCGTCCTTTGGTCCATTGACATGAGTTATCCGACTCATAAGCATAAAGCAATCATAAACGTAAACGGGTCGGCTGATACGGCGACCCGTTTCCCAGCATTTTAGGCGCAAAAGAAGTCGCCTTATGGTTAAAGTTACAGATAAAGAGGAGAAGCCCTTATGCCGTTTGATTACAATGCGACGATAAACCTTCCGAAAACAGAATTCCCTATGCGCGCCGGGCTGCCGAAACGCGAGCCGGATATGCTGGCGGAGTTTTATAATAAGGATATCTATGGGGACCTCATGGAGAAAAATAAGGACAAACCCCTGTTCGTCCTCCACGACGGCCCGCCGTTCAGCAACGGCGATATCCATATTGGTACGGCAATGAATAAAATTCTGAAGGATTTTATCATCCGTTATAAAAACATGACCGGGTATCTGTCCCCATATGTCCCTGGATGGGACAATCACGGCATGCCCATCGAGAGCGCCATCATCAAGAAAAACAAGCTGGACCGGAAGAACATGTCCATCTCCCAGTTCCGGGATGCCTGTCACGCTTTTGCCGCAGATTTCGTCAGCCGCCAGCGGGAGCAGTTCAAACGGCTCGGCGTCATCGGTGATTGGGATAACCCATACCTGACCATGGACCCAAAGTTTGAAGCTAAAGAGATCCGCGTCTTCGGCAAAATGTATGAGGCCGGATATATTTACAAAGGTCTCAAGCCCGTTTACTGGTGCCCATCCGACGAGACGGCGCTGGCTGAAGCTGAAATCGAGTACGCCGACGATCCATGTAACGCAATCTTCGTCAAGTTCCGGGTAAAGGACGACAAGGGCGTTCTAAAAGGTATTTCTCCGGTAGAAAAAACGTCTTTTCTCATATGGACGACGACAACCTGGACGCTGCCCGGAAACCTCGCCATCAGCCTCGGGCCGGACTTCGAATACGCGGTCGTCAAGGCGGAAGACGAATACTATATCGTTGCCGAAGAACTTGTTGGCAACGTCATGAAAAAGGGCGGCATAAACGATTATACCGTTGTCGGGAAGCTCCCCGGCAAAGCACTGGAGCTCTCTGTCGCGCGGCATCCTTTCTACGACAGGGAATCTCTCGTCATTGTCGGTGACCATGTGACGATCGATGCCGGAACAGGCTGCGTCCACACGGCGCCGGGCTTCGGTGTGGACGACTTTAACGTATGCAGAAACTATCCGCAGATTCCGTTTGTCGCACCGGTCAACGCGCGCGGCGTAATGACGGAGGACGCGCTGCAGTATCAGGGTTTGCACTACTCAAAAGCCAACGAGGTGATTTTGGAGGACCTCAGGAAGAGCGGTGCCCTATTCGCCGAGGAAAAGCTGGTCCACTCGTATCCGCACTGCTGGCGCTGCAAAAACCCGATCATCTTCAGGGCCACGGAGCAGTGGTTCGCGTCAGTGGACGCTATAAAAGAAACGGCTGTCGCCGCATGCGACGGCATTAAGTGGAATCCCGAGTGGGGCAAGGAGCGTATGATCGCAATGATCCGTGAGCGCAGCGACTGGTGTATCTCCCGCCAGCGCCACTGGGGGCTCCCGATTCCGGTGTTCTATTGCGACAACTGCAACAAGCCTGTCTGCACGCCGGAGACCATTGACGCTGTGGCCAATCTCTTTGCTGAGAAGGGCTCCAACGTCTGGTATGACGCGGAGGCGTCCGAAATATTACCCGATGGGTTCAAGTGCCCCCACTGCAGCGGGACGCACTTTACAAAAGAAACCGATACCCTGGACGGCTGGTTTGATTCCGGCTCCTCCCACATCGCGGCGCTCGATGAATTTCCCGGCCTCAGGTCTCCCGCTGATATCTATCTCGAAGGCGGCGATCAGTACCGAGGCTGGTTCCAGTCCTCCATGCTGACGAGCATTGCCGCAAAAGGCGAAGCGCCCTACAGGCAGATCATCACCCATGGCTGGACGGTGGACGGCGAGGGTAAGGCCATGCATAAATCTCTTGGAAACGCCGTTGCACCCGAGGAGGTCATCAAGGATTACGGCGCTGATATCCTGAGGTTGTGGGTTGCATCAACGGATTATCGAGCCGACGTGCGCATCTCAAAGGATATTCTGAAGCAGCTGTCCGATATCTATCTGAAAATCAGAAACACCGCTCGGTTTATCTTGGGTAATCTGGAAGGCTTTGATCCCGATCACGCGATCCCGTTTGAGCAGATGCTGGAGCTGGACAAGTGGGCCGTCATTAATCTTAATGAACTTGTTGGACGTGTCCGCGCAGCCTATGACCGGTACGAATACCACACCATTTACCACGGTGTCCACAATTTCTGCGCCGTTGTAATGTCGAACATCTACTTCGACATCCTCAAGGACCGGCTCTACTGTGACGGTACGAACAGCCTGTCGCGCAAAAGTGCCCAGTCAGCGATATATATGATTCTGGACGGACTTGTCCGGCTTCTCGCGCCGATTCTGGCCTTCACCTCCGAAGAGATATGGACGGCTATGCCCCACGATAAAAACGCCGATACCGGGAGCGTTCTCTACAACGCCATGCCCGAATCGAACGCAGCTTATGACTATGGCATCGGCCAGGAAGCAAAATGGGACAAGTTGCTGGCGCTCCGTGCCGATGTCAACAAGGCACTGGAGCTGGCGCGCGCTGAGAAGGTCGTCGGTAAGCCGCTGGACGCGGAAATCACGCTGTATCTGGACAGCACAGGCAGGGCCGCTTTTGAAGAGATAAAAAATGTAAGCCTGAAGGAGCTCTTTATCGTATCGAAGGTCACCGTCGTGAGCGGCAGCGGCGACGGATATGATGGACAGGAGTTTAAAGGTGTCCGAATCGCCGTCAAGGCCAGCGAGGAGCCCCGGTGTGCCCGTTGCTGGACCCATGATGCGCAAGTGGGCGGCAGTCATGTACACCCTGAGCTATGCCCCAGGTGCCTTGAGGCGATATCGGAGGAATAAAGCATTGTTTTTAGTGGGCGGATATTGAATCCGCCCCTACCTTTCAAAAAGGAGTAACGATTTGATTTATTTCATTATTGCAGCGCTGATTGTGATGCTTGACCAGATCGTCAAATACTTTATCACCCTACACATGGGGCCGGGCGTCACCATGCCGCTGATACCCGGCTTTATCCGCCTGACATATCATGAAAACACAGGGGCTGCGTTCAGCTTTTTATCGGATATGCGCTGGCTGCTCGTCGGCATCTCAGCCGTTGTGATTATTCTGCTCGTTGCGGGGATGATTCGTTATAAAGATAGAATCAATCCTGTCGGGAAGCTGGCGCTGGCCGCCGTGCTCGGCGGTGCCGTATCGCATTTGCTTGACAGAGCTGTCTTGGGCTATGTCGTCGATTTCTTTGAGTTTGAGTTTGTCCGCTTTGCGATTTTTGACGTCGCCGACTGCTTTATTACGGTGGGCGGAATCGTTTTCTGCATATGGTACATTCTGTATTCAGGCAAGAATGATGACTTGCGTCAGGAATTGATGCTGGGCAAGCGCAAGAAAGCGGAAGCCGGCGTGCGCATACCTGATGATACGGAAACTATTGGGGCGGAAGCCCAGCGGCCGGAGGACGACGGTGGAACCGATCAGAATTGACGCCGATATGGACGGTATCCGCATTGATTCATTTCTTGCCCAACGGCTGCCGGGCTTAAGCCGGAGCGGGGTACAGAGGCTCATAGATGGAGGGTTCATAATACTGGGAGGTAAACCTGTCCGCAAAAACCACAAGGTAGTAAGGGGCGAGATTTTTAACGTCACACTGCCGGAGCCGGTTAAGCCGGAGGCGCAGGCGCAGGAGATACCCCTTGATATTGTTTATGAGGACGATGATCTGATTGTCGTCAACAAGCCCCGAGGCATGGTTGTACGGCGACAGCCTGTCCGGTATCGGCGGAGAGCTGCGGCCCGGAATCGTCCATAGGATCGACAAGGACACATCCGGCCTTTTGATCGCAGCGAAAAATGACGCCGCACACCGTGCCCTCTCAGCACAGCTGAAAAGCCGTACATTGTCCCGCGTCTACGAAGCCGTTGTTATAGGCAGCATAAAAGCCGAGGCAGGAACCGTCGACGCCCCCATCGGACGCCACCCCACCGACCGTAAGCGTCAAACCGTTACGGATAAAAACTCGAGAAATGCGGTGACGCATTACGAGGTCCTCGGCCGCTACAACGGTTATACCCACGTGCGGTGCCGTCTGGAAACGGGCAGGACGCATCAGATCAGGGTGCATATGGCGCATATTGGACATCCTGTGCTTGGTGACCTGTCCTACGGCCGGAAGAAACCGGAAAAGAGCATCGCCGGCCAATGCCTGCACGCCAGAGAGCTGAGGTTTATCCACCCCGGTACGGGAGAGCAGATTGAACTGAAAACCGAGCTGCCGGCCTATTTTTCACAAGTACTACAAAGACTGGGTAATATCCAGTAAAACACCGCCGATGGGCGGTGTGTTTTTAGTGTTTATCACAATATGCATATCATTGCATAATTGCACGGTATAAAATACAATAAAAATAAGTCGTAAGCTACATAATTGTGGGCTTGGTGCGTCAAGCAAAGCTTCATGTGGAGAAATTGCTTAAGCAGACACACTTGCTCTGTTAAATGAAACTCGGGGAGGATAGCGCATTGAAGCTCAACAGAAAAAAGACGCTCTTAATGTGGACCATACTCATTATTGCGCTGGTACAGATGCCGGCCCTGGCACTGACACCGGCCATCAACCTGATCCAGTCGCAAGTATTCCCGGAACATACACTGGCGGAGGTTCAGACCGCGCTGGCCTGGACTAATCTGGTTTCACCGGTCATGTCCGTTATCGCCGCCTTTTTTATCAACCGCGGTTTTTTTACGAAAAAGGTCGTCGTTGTGGCTGGATTGTTGCTGCTCGCGCTCACAGGCGTTCTGGCGATATTCTTTCATGAGGAATTCTGGAGCCTGTCTTTACTGAGTGTTGTTCTCGGTATGGCCACCGGCTGCTTCATGACAAACGCTTTCGGACTGCTCTTTGATAATTTCGACGACAGGGAGCGGCAGCTTATTGCCGGTTACCAGACCTCCTGCATCAACCTGGGCGGCATCTCGATGGGGCTTATGGGCGGCGTGCTGGCGACGGCAATGTGGTACGGCGGTTACCTTATTCTCCTGATCGGATTTCCGATTGCCATATTGGCTCTGTTCACCGTGCCGAACTATAAGTCGCCGTCAGCCAGGTTCTCAGGGGATGTCACGGAAAAATCGAAGCTGAACCCCCGGATATTTTACTATGCCGTATTAGCCCTTGTTTTCATGATGATTTACGGCGTCGGCGGCGCAAATATTTCAGCCCATATCAAGCAGAATATCCCGAACGTCAATGACGCGGCCATGGCAGGGGTCGCCGTGGCTATCCAGATGGGCGGCGGCGTCGTGTCGGGCTTCTTTTTCGGTAAGCTGTCTGAGAAGCTCAAAGACATGATCCTGCCGGCAGCCTGCGGCACCGTATTTGTCGGCTTTATGCTCATCAGCCTTTTTGCTTCGTCTCTTGTCGTGATCTTTATCGGTATTTTTATCGCCGGCATGTCCCTGAGCCTGATGCTGCCGCGGTGCATCTTTGCAGTTTCAACGCTTGTCAACAAATCCACGTCTGCCACGGCGACCGTCATAATCTCCAGCGTCGCTCCCAGCTTTGGAGGTCTGCTTTCACCGCAGGTTTTTACAAGACTGGAATCCGCGGTTTTCGGTGATGCTACCATTACCCGCTATATTGTGGCCGCCTGTACCGTTCTCATCCTGGCTCTGGTGATCACCGTCCTGACACTGAGTAGACAGAAGAAGGAGAGCACAGGCCGGACATAAACTAAAACGTACGAAAAAACACGAAAACCGGGCCGTTTTTACGACCCGGTATCTTGTTGTCCTATTGTGAGATGAATGTTTTATAGTCCTTCAGGTTTTCACTCAGGAGCGAAGGAGTGTCCAGACCATAGGGACAGTGATTTTTACAGTGGTCACAGTGGATGCATTCGTCGATACGCTTCATATTTGCCTGCCAATCGTCATTCAGATAAACAGATACGGGAGCCCGCCTGATCATGAGCGACATACGGGCGCACGTGGGGATGTCGATATTTTTTGGGCAAGGCAGGCAGTAGCCGCAGCCCCGGCAAAAGGAAGCCCCCAGCGCCATTTTATCGCTTTCGATTAAAGCGCGCATTTCCTTGTTCAGAGCAGGGGGATTTTCCGCGTAGGAAATAAACTCATCCAGCTCTTTCTCGCGCTGGATGCCCCAGATTGGCAGAACATTTTCGTACTGCGCCATAAAGGCGTAGGCGGCAGCCGAATTTATAATAAGCCCGCCCGACATCGCCTTCATCGCTATGAAGCCGATGTTTTTTTTGCGGCAAAGGTTAACAAGGTCTATCTCGCTATCAGAAGCGAGATATGAAAACGGGAATTGTATGGTTTCATACAGGCCCGACTCCGCCGCCTCTGCTGCCAGGGGGAGTCTGTGGTTTGTGATGCCGATATGGCGGATCTTTCCCTGCGCCTTAGCCTCCAGCATAGCCTCATAAAGACCGCTGCCGTCACCGGGCTTAGGGCAGAAGGCAGGATTGTGGAATTGGTAGATGTCGATATAGTCCGTCTGTAAGAGCTTCAGAGAGGTATGCAGCTGCTCCCGGAATGCCGTGGCGTTTTCTGCCATTGTTTTAGTAGCGATAAAAATTTTGCCCCGCACGCCGCTCAGCGCCCGGCCGATTTTTTCCTCGCTGTCGGTATAAAACCGCGCCGTATCGAAGAAAGTGATGCCATTGTCGTATGCCTTCTTTAAGAGATATGCCGATTCTTCTCTTGTAATCCGCTGGATGGGGAGCGCGCCGAACCCATTTTTGTTGACGTTTATGCCTGTTTTGCCTAATGTCATATCTGCCATAACAATCTCCGTCCTTTTCCGGATGAATTGCTGTTATTGTACCGCATTTTTCATGACGAAAGCAACATGCAGTCCCAAAGACGCGAAGGACATAGAAAATATCTACTAATGAAAGTGGATCATTGTGTAAATAGTACATAGATAATATGGGCGAAGTTTGGTATAATTAGTACAAATAAAGTGAATACGCTTTGTACATTTTGCGCGTACACAGCCACAAAACAACGGTAAGTGGCTGTGTACATTTTTTGGAGGGACCCCTGCATGTCTAAAATGACGAAAAGTAAAAAAAAGATATTTATCACAATACTATGTATTGCGCTGATACAAATGCCGTTTCTGGCCCTGACGCCGGCGATAGAGCGGATGAGCCGGTTCTTTTCTGACCGCACGCTTTCGGAGATACAAACTGCCATAGCGCTGCCAAGCCTTATTTCAATGTTTTCGTCGCTTGTTTCGGCGTTTCTCATTGCAAAGGGCTGGTTTTCGAAGAAAACAGCGGTCATCGCAGGCCTTTGCTTTGCGATTTCGACCGGGTTTGCGGCGATCTTTCTGCACACGGAATTCTGGCATCTTATATTGTATTCCGTAATCCTCGGCGTATCGCTCGGGTTCTTTATCCCCACCTCGGCGAGTATCATGTTTGACGCTTTCGATGAGAAGGAGCGGCAGGTTGTAACCGGGCTTCAGACGTCTTTTATAAATTTTGGCGGCATTATTATGAGCGCAGTCGGCGGGCTTTTGGCGACACTCATGTGGTACGGCGGCTATTTGACGTTTCTCTTAATGATACCGGTAGCTGTTTTGGCAGTGGTAGCGCTGCCGGGTTCAAAGGAACGGAACAGCAGCAGGTTGGAAAAAGACCGGAGGAAAAGATCAAAGCTGCCTGCGGAAGTCTTCTATTATGGAACTCTAATTTTCCTGTTCATGATGATATACAATGTGGGCGGCAACAACCTGTCGACCCATCTGGCCGGAGCAGGTCTTGGCAACTCCGCAACGGCAGGGCTCGCCACGGCTGTACAGATGGCGGGCGGCGTCGCTTCCGGCTTGTTTTACGGAAAACTATCGGAGAAGCTCCGGGATTATATCATCTTAGTAGCGTTTTTTGCAATTTTCGTCGGGTTCACAATTCTTAATCTGGGCCACTCGTCGCTTCTCCTTGTATTTTTCGGGTTGTTCATAGTCGGATCGTCCCTGAGTATGATAATGCCGCAGTGCATGTTTTCCGTGTCCAATTGCGTTGATCCCACCAACTCTTCCACCGCAACAACCGTCATCTCCTGTCTCGCCCCCGGATTGGGATCGTTTTTATCATCTGCCGTATTTACAAATCTGACGACCTGGATTGGGGGCGCTTCAACAAGTTTCAGATACCAGTTTATCGGAATCGTTGCGCTGCTGGTTGGCATAGTGATTGCGCTTAATACCATGCGCCTGGACAAACACGCACAGACAGTTCCGCTGCCCACAGAATAAAGAATTCGTCTGGTTTGGATTCGTCTGACCGGAACGGTCCGCAAAGATATAGATTTTTAAATCGGAATGCTGTATAATAAACGCACATATAAACGTTTAGTTGTGACATTCCGGTTATAGCAAAACACACAGCTATCTTGTACGACAGATAGCTGTGTCATTTTTTGGGAGTTGAAGATATGGCGCAGATGTCTAAACGCAACAAGCTTCTCTTTCTGACGATTATGGCCGCGTCCCTCATGCAAATGGCTCAGTTCGCGCTGACGCCGGGGATCGCGAAAATCAGCGCGGAGGTCTTCCCGGACGTGGCCTTCTGGAAGATCCAAACGGCGATGACGCTGCCGAGCCTGTTGTCAACCGTTATATCCGTGGTCTCAGCGGTCGTCATCGGGGTAAAGCAGCTGTCAAAAAAAGCGTGTGTCGTCGTCGGTATGGCGCTCATGGCGCTGACAGGCTTCGTCGCGCTTTTTGCCCACAGTCACTTTTGGCAGCTGTGCCTGTTAAGCGTCCTGTTGGGTTCCGGTATGGGCTTTTTTATCGCACCGTCGGCGAGCATCATGTTTGACAACTTCAACGAGACGGAGCGTCGTATGGCTGTCGGCTGCCAGACCTCGGCCATCAACTTCGGCGGCATTGTCATGAGCGGCGGCGGCGGGTATCTTGCGACACTCACCTGGTACGGCGGCTACCTAATGCTTCTGCTTGCGATACCGATCGTTATCCTGTGTGTTGCGGCGATTCCCAATGATAAAAAGGCACAGCCGCAGCCCCAAAAAGCTCAGCCCCTTGGGCAGAAATCGAAAATCCCGTCCGATGTTTTTTATTACGGGCTCATCTCGTTTTTCTTCCTGCTGATTTACAATGTCTGCGGGACGAATATCTCCAACCACCTGAAAGCGGCAGAGCTCGGCAACACGGCCACAGCCGGCATCGCCACCGCCGTTCAGATGGCCGGCGGTGTTGCTGCCGGGTTTGCCTTCAACAGGCTCTCGGCAAAATTCAGGGACTACCTGATTCCCGCGGCCTTCTTCATCATTTTCATTGGCTTCACCATCGTCAACCTCGGCCAGAGACTGCTCCTTGTGGACTTTATCGGCGTGTTCGTCGTCGGCACGGCCATCAGTATCTTTGTACCGCAGGCCCTGTTTTCAACGTCAAACTGTCTGAACGCCTCCAACTCGGCCGTGGGCACGGCTATCGTCAACACCATCCTGCCCGGTCTTGGCGGCTTTTTATCGCCGGTGGTCTTTACGAACCTGACCGCAGCGCTGGGCGGCGATTCGACGAATTTCCGGCTCCAGTTTGTCGGCGCTGTATCCCTTGTTTTCGGGTTCGCCCTTGTCCTGACAACGCTGTATAGGGCTCGGAAGGAAAAAGCTGCAGCGGTCGCCGCGTAACCCATTTAACAGCTCCCTTTGGACGGTCATAGGCCGTCCTTTTTCTACAAACCTTTTTGTTTGCGCTATTATCACCGTTATGCTACAATACTCAAGGTGACGACACATGCGAATGAGAAAAAAACCAAACATGCCGCAGCGCATAAAAAAATGCAGCGCGGTACATATCTCTGACCCTATAAATTTTCGAGGAAAATGGCTTACGGAATTCCCGGATCATCGCGCGCTTCATTTGGAAATCGGATGCGGCCGGGGCAGGTTTACAACTGAAACAGCGCTTTCCATGCCGGAGGTGCTTTTTATTGGTTTGGAACGCGTGCCGGAGGCGCTGATTACCGGCATGGAGCGGGCAGTCCGCGAGAGTATTCCGAATATCCGGTACGTCATCGGAGACGCTTCCGAACTCAGTAGTTTTTTTGCACCCCGTGAGGTGGACCGCATTTATTTGAATTTCTGCGACCCCTGGCCGAATAACGGGCACAAAAAAAGGCGGCTGACCTATGGGAGCTTTCTGAGTATCTATAAAGAAATATTGCACCCGGACGGCGAAATTCATTTTAAAACCGATAATAATACGTTGTTTGAATTTTCACTGGAACAATTTACAGAATGCGGCTTTGAGCTATCAGAGGTCACGCGGGACCTCCATGCCGGCGGCCCAGTCGGCATCATGACGGATTATGAGCTGAAGTTTTTCGGGCAGGGCGTTTCAATCAACAGGTGTGTGGCCAGAATTAACGAGATGCACTCTGCGTCATTATAATACATTAAGAGAAGGCAGATGTCAGATGGACAGACTGAGGTTTATTTTTGCGTTATGGGTGTCAAAATGCGCGCGGGTCGCGCTCAGGCTTTTAAGACGCAACGCCACGTATTTCCCCGGGTTTGTGGCACTGAAGCTCTGCCCGAATTTTATGGGCAGGATCGGTAAACCGAAAAAGATCATTGCCGTCACCGGCTCTAACGGGAAAACAACGGTATCCAACCTGCTCAACGACATCCTAACCGACAAAGGTTATCGTGTGCTGAATAATCAGTTGGGTTCCAACGTGGCTGCAGGTATCGCCACAAGCCTTCTTCTGGGCAGTACTCTTTCCGGGAAATCAAAATATAATATGGCCGTCCTTGAAATAGACGAGCGTTCATCCAAAAAGATATATCCGTATGTAAACCCGGATTATCTCGTCATCACGAACCTCTTCCGCGACTCGCCCATGCGGAATGCGCATCCCCAGTACATTGCGGATTTTATTGAGAGCGCCGTCCCGAAAACCACAAAGCTGATATTAAACGCTGACGACCTGATATCCAGCCGCATCTGCCCGGATAACCCCAGGGTTTATTTCGGCCTCGACCGGATGGCAACGGATGTTACAGCCTGCGTGAACCTTATAAACGACGTACAGATCTGCCCCTCCTGCCGCGGTACCCTTGAATATGACTACCGCCGGTATCATCACATCGGAAAAGCCCGCTGCGGCAACTGCGGCTTTAAGTCGCCTGAAAGCGACTATTTCGCAACGGATATCGACACGGAAGCCAGGACATTAACGGTATCGGATAAAGACAGTACAATGGAGTACAGGCTTTTAAGCGACAGTATTTTCAATATCTATAACATGGTAACGGTAATCGCAGCGCTCCGGGAGCTGGGGCTTACACACGAGGAGATCAAAGCAGGCCTCGAAAAGACGAAAATCCTGGAGACGCGCTTTAATGCCCAAAAAGCGGGCGACGTTACAGTTATTATGCAGATGTCCAAGGATAAAAATGCGCTTGCGGGTTCAAGAGCCTTTGACTACATCAGCGGTCTGCCCGGCCAGAAAGAGCTTATACTGATGATGAACTGTATCCACGACCAGCAGCACTGGTCAGAAAACGTCACCTGGCTCTACGACTGCGACTTTGAGTTTTTAAACAAAGATAATATCACCCGCATTGTGGCGACAGGCCCAAGGGCAAAGGATTATCGCCTCCGCCTGCTTTTTGCCGGGGTGCCGGAGGAGAAAATTTTGTGCACCATGAACGAGATGGACGCACCGGAGCTGCTGGAGTACAACAGCGGCGAATCTGTCTGCCTCTTCTACGGAACAGACGCACTTGACCTCGTGTATAAAGTTCAGGGGAAGATCAAGGGCTTGGCAGAGGAGGCGGCTAAAAGATGAAAATTGAGGTTTTATTCCCGGAAATCTGTTACTTGTACGGTGATTTGATGAACGTCGAGTATCTGTACAGATGTATCCCCGAAGCCGAAGTCATCCGGACATCGCTGAAAACATCACCGGCCTTCTTAAACGGGGATGTGGATCTCATTTACTTGTGCTCCATGACGGAGTACGCACAGGAGCTTGTGATCGGCGCCCTGCGGCCGTATAAAGATAAAATAGATGAGCTCATCGAGGGCGGCACAATATTTCTTGTCACCGGCAACGCGCTGGAAATATTCATTAAGGACATTGAAAACGAGGACGGCAGTAAAATCGAGGCGCTGGGTCTGTTCGATTTAACGGCTAAACGCCGTATGATGGACCGGTATAATTCGCTCTGGCTCGGGAAATTCGGAGATATCGACATGGTCGGAATCAAAAGCCAGTTCGCTCATTCTTATGGTGACGACAGCGAGAGCCTTTTTATGACGGTCCGCGGCGCGGGCCGGAACCCCGACGTCAAGCAGGAGGGCATCCGCAAGAACAATTTCATGGCGACGTATGTGCTGGGTCCCCTCCTCATCATGAACCCCCTGTTCACAAAGTACATCATGGCGCTTTTGGGTGCCGGTGACAGACCGCTTGCGTACGAAGAAGCGGTCATGGATTCCTACAACCTCCGCCTTGAGGAATACTCCGACCCGAAACGAGGGTTCGATTATTAGAAACAGCTGTGGGATTTGTCGTAGGGCCCGATGCCCACATCGGGCCGTTGATCCAAATCTCTGCGGTGTGGAACAAATTCAAGCTAACGGGGCGTGAAAGAGACTCATGAGCAAGTCTCTTGGCATCGCCCCCTACAAAATTGTAGGAAATAATATGCATTACTTTCAAAACGGCAACGAAATTGAAATAGCCGGCGTCGCCGAATTCGACCTGGCGCGCACTTTTGAATGTGGACAGTGTTTTCGCTGGAACGCTGATGAAGACGGAAGTTATACCGGTGTCGCCATGAGGCGCGCTGCCCGAATTCGAAAGGACGACGGCAGGTTTTATATTACCGGGATGCTTGACGATTTCGAAATAATCTGGCGCAGCTATTTTGATCTTGACCGTGATTATCAGTCTATTCGCCGCTCCCTCTGTGTGGATGACTATATGTCAGAGTGTGCCGAGTACGGCATGGGCATCCGCATCTTACGGCAGGATAAGTGGGAGGCGCTCTGCTCCTTCATCCTGTCCCAGAACAACAATATCCCGCGTATTAAGAAAATCATCGAGTTGCTGTGCCGCCTGTTTGGCGATCCCATCACATTTAATGGCCGCACCTTCTATACATTTCCCCCGGCGGAGAAGCTGGCGTCCGTGTCAGCCGGGGATTTGGCGCCGCTGCGCAGCGGCTACAGGGCGCCGTATATTCTGGAAGCGGCCAGCGCCGTCGCCGAAGGCCGCCTGGACCTTGAAGCCCTGTCTGCGGGCGCGCCGGAGGAGGCCTTGACAGCCCTGCGTAAAATGAACGGCATCGGCGATAAAGTTGCCAACTGTGTTGTTTTGTTCGGCCTACATATGCTTGACGCCTTTCCGGTGGACACATGGATAAGAAAAGCGATTGTCGAAAATTATGGACGATCCTTTGATCCTTCTGTTTTCGGGGCGTATGCAGGGCTTGCGCAGCAGTACATATTTCATTACGCCAGAAACGGCAGGAAACCGGATAATCCAACTGAAATGCGAAATAAGCGCACTTAACGCGAATACATAGGAAGGGGTCTTGCAATGAGCCTGCTTGTCCGGGATAAAGGATTCTATAGATCGTTTTTTTCTCTTCTCATCATCATCTCTCTCCAGAGTTTGATTTCTCTGGGTGTGGGGCTTGCTGACAATATTATGCTGGGTGCCTACAACGAGACGTCCATGTCGGGCGCAGCCATGGCAAACCAGATTCATTTTCTCCTTCAAATGGTCGTCGCCGGAATCACTGCCGGCGTCGTTGTCCTGGGCGCGCAGTACTGGGGTAAAAGCGAGACGGAACCAATAAAGCACATCATCAGCGTTGGTATGAAGTTTGCCATGTTGGCCGGACTGGTTTTCTTTGTCGTGATGCTTTTCTTCCCGCAGCAGGCGCTGAGGCTTCTGACAAATGAGCAAAACGTTATTGACGAAGGCGTTAAATACATGCGCATCATGAGCGTCACATGCCTCATCTTCTCCGTGTCAAACACGCTGGTCATGTCACTGCGCAGCGTGGAAACGGCATTAATCGGCACAGTGATGGCTGCCGTGACGATGGTAGTCAACATCTCACTGAACTATTGCCTCATTTTTGGTAATTTCGGTTTTCCTGAGCTGGGGATTGAGGGCGCGGCAATCGCCACGCTCATCAGCTGGGCGGTGGAGCTGGTCATCATTCTCGTTTATATACGGTTCATTGATAAAAAGCTCAAGGCGACGTTCAAGTCGATTTTCGGCTTTGACTTCACATATCTGAAAGACTATATCAAAGCAGCGCTCCCCATCATTCTCAGCGGCTCCTTTTGGGGCGTTGCGATGGCAGCCCAGACGTCGATCCTGGGTCACATGGGCGAAGCGTCAATCGCGGCCAACAGCATTTCATCCGTTGTGTTCCAGGTGGTTACGGTGTTTGTCATAAGCTCCGCAAACGCTTCCTCTGTTATCATGGGAAAAACTGTCGGCGAGAACAAATTGGATTTGGTAAAGCCCTATTCCGTGACAATGCAGGTTCTGTTTGTATTCCTGGGCATTATCACCGGCGCGATTCTCTTTTTTGTCAAAGATTCTGTCATCAGCATTTACTCGGTGTCGGAAGAGACACGTCGCCTGACACTGGACTTTATGGTTATTCTGGCCATTACAGTCGTCGGAACAGCCTATGAGTATCCGGTGGCGTCCGGTATCATCCAGGGTGGCGGAGATACAAAATACGCCTTTAAGGTTGAAATGATCTTCATGTGGGGCTTTACAATACCGATTTCCGCACTATCGGCATTTGTATTTAAGCTGCCGCCTGCGTACACCTTCTTTTTCCTCAAATCAGACCAACTGCTCAAGTGCATCCCAAACGGCATCCGCTGCAACAGATATAAATGGGTGCGCCAGCTGACCCGCGAAAAAGACGCCGTAAATTAAAGCAGAAACAACATCTAATTCGTCGTCAGACGAACTTGGTACGAAAGTTCGCCATCAGGGGAACTTTCTTGTTGACATCATAAAAACCGGTGCTATAATAGGCAAAAGCGCCAAAAATAATACGGATGAGGAGGAGTGGTTATTATGGCCTTTATATTTAATGAACCCTCGCGCACGTTCAGCGAATATCTGCTCGTACCGGGCTATTCGGACGCGAACTGCACACCGGATAATGTGAGCCTGCGCGCGCCGCTGGTTAAATTCCGAAAGGGCGAAACGCCCGCGCTCCAAATGAATATACCGATGACGTCTGCTGTGATGCAGTCCGTTTCGGATGACAAAATGGCTGTCGCGCTTGCAAAAGAGGGCGGCGTTTCTTTTATCTTCTGCTCCCAGTCCATTGAAAGCCAAGCTGCCATGGTGGCGAAGGTAAAATCCTATAAGGCCGGCTTTGTGGTAAGTGACTCGAACATCCGGCCGGAGGCGACGCTCCGGGATATTCTGGACCTTAAACATAAAACAGGGCACTCGACTGTCGCAGTCACGGCGGACGGTACGGCTACCGGAAAGCTCGTCGGTATCGTCACAAGCCGCGATTACCGCGTCAGCCGCATGACGGGGGATGAACTCGTTAAGAGTTTTATGACACCAATTGAAAAGCTTGTCACCGCACCGACCGGTACATCCCTCCGTGAGGCCAACGACATCATCTGGGAGCATAAGCTGAACGCGCTGCCTATCGTCGATAAAAACGGCTGCCTGATGCACATGGTTTTCAGAAAGGATTACGATTCCCATAAGGAAAATCCGCTGGAATTACTGGACAGCCAGAAGAAATACGTCGTCGGCGCAGGTGCCAACACACGTGATTATAAAGAGAGAATACCGGCGCTTATTGAAGCGGGTGCCGACATTTTGTGCATCGACTCCTCCGAGGGGTTCACCGAGTGGCAAAAGCGGACGCTTTATTGGGTGCGGGAGACCTATGGAGATAAGGTCAAAATCGGTGCGGGCAATATTGTCGACGGGGAAGGCTTCCGTTTTCTCGCCGATTGCGGCGCAGACTTTGTCAAGGTCGGTATTGGCGGCGGCTCCATCTGTATTACGCGCGAACAAAAGGGTATCGGCCGCGGGCAGGCCACAGCGCTCATCGATGTGAGCACGGCGCGCAATGAATATTATGAAAAGACAGGCGTTTATATCCCTCTTTGCTCCGACGGCGGCATCGTCCACGACTACCATTTCACCTTGGCTCTGGCCATGGGGGCTGACTTCCTGATGCTGGGACGCTATTTCGCCCGGTTCGACGAGAGCCCCACCAACAAGGTCAGTGTCGGCGGCAGCTATATGAAGGAGTATTGGGGCGAGGGGTCGGCCCGTGCGCGGAACTGGCAGCGCTATGATCTGGGCGGCTCCCAGGGCTTGTCCTTCGAGGAGGGG
>CAZVLO010000026.1:25689-32895 GCA_964628265.1 uncultured Papillibacter sp. | reverse complement strand
CCATAGACACAGTGTCGGCCAAGCTGATACTGGCGGATTTATGCAGCAAAACCGGTACGCCCCTCATCAGTTCGATGGGTACAGGCAATAAACTGGACCCGACGCAGCTTTATGTCACAGATATCTTCAAAACCTCAGGCGACCCGCTGGCCCGTGTTATGCGCCGTGAGCTGAAAAGGCTGGGCATACCAAAACTCAAGGTTGTCTGTTCAAAAGAAGAGCCGCGCAAACCCGTGTCCGGGTATGACGGGACAACGAGCAGGCGCTCGATTCCCGCCAGCATTTCATTCGTTCCGCCTGCTGCCGGTATGATCCTGGCGGGGGAGTGCATAAAGGACCTGATCAGGGATTTGATATAAGAGATGCTTAAACAAAAAATCCACCCTGTGAGATACTCACGGGGCGGATACCAAAGTTATGCGATTCTCTATTGAAAATGGACGTGATTGTTTATGTGATCGATGCAGAAACAGTGATAACCGTTGCATCTGGAGCAATAACGGAACTCCAGGGCGGGATATTCCGAGTCTGTCTTGCCGCAGACTGCGCATTTGTGTCGGTATGGGTGTGAGGCATCCTCGCGTTTTTTTTGTTTTGCCGCTTTTCTGAAGTTAATTGCCCGCTTTGTTGTTGCCGAACGGTATGGGCGCAGATAATGCATCAGATCCTCAAGGCAGAATAGGATAAAATTCAATACGGCGACGATGGGCAGGAGCGCGTAGAAATAACTGCCGGCGATCATATTCGCAATCATGATAATTAAAAAATATGCGGCGTTGATAAGCGCCAGCCATTTTATTTTTACGGGTATAATGAAGAACAACAGCACACGATGGTTCGGATAAAAAACAGCGAAAGCAAAAAACATCGATAAATTCAGAAAGCTCGAATCAAGGTAAACCACAGAATCCGTAATCAGCCAGACGGCAAACGCGTAAATGATATTCAGCAGTACACCGATAATATAATAGACATTGAATTTTGGAGTGCCCCATTCCCGCTCCAGCGTTGTCCCGATAAAGTAGTAAAAATACAGCATAAGCGCCGTAAAAAACAGGGAAGTCGGAGATAAAGAGCTGCCCCCGGTTGGTGAAAAAATCCATGTTATCAGCCGCCAGACTTCACCCTTTAGTATCCGGGAGGGATTAAAGTAAAGAAAATTCAGAAAAGTCCCTGTTGTATCCAGTGCGGCAATGAGATACACAGCACCATAGCCGATCACGAAATACAGCATCAGTCTCTGTATGCCGAATCGGCGGTGTGTCAGGCAGAATTTATCGATTACCCGCATGAGTGCTCTCAACGCGCGTTACCTCCAAAAATGTAGTGCTTGATATTGGCATTATATAGTATAACATGTTTTCAAGGTTATTTTGTATTGTTCACAAAAAATAAATAAAATCCGTTTGAGCTCGGTTTTATAAAATGTGCTTGCAATTCCTGCTTTGTCATGTTAATATATTCAAGCGTTTATGCGCGCCGGTTAAGCCATAGGCTTATCGGCGTATAACACCGTGTTATCATCTGGACGGTCCGCTGCCCGAGAAGGCTGCTTAAGCATACGGCATGAACGTCTTATGCGAAGGGAGGATAATATTATGGATCTCGTAAAAATACTCAGCGAAAAATATATGAAGCCCGAGCTGCCTGAAATGAATGTGGGCGACACTGTCAGAGTAACGGTTCGCGTCAAGGAAGGAAACCGTGAGAGAAACCAGGCTTTTGAGGGCACAATCATTGCCAAAAAGCATGGCGGTATCAACGAAACGATCACAGTCCGCCGCATTTCTTACAATGTTGGCTGCGAAAAGGTGTTTCCTGTACACTCTCCGACGATTGTCTCTGTTGAAACAATCCGTAAGGGCAAGGTTAGAAGAGCGAAGCTCTACTATATTAGAGACAGAGTCGGCAAAAGAGCAAAAGTTAAAGAAAAGGTTTAGAAAAAGGGGCTTTGCCCCTTTTTTTGATATAATAAATTCCGATATAACTAGTAAGATGTTGGATAGCATGTTTTCGGATTAATAGTTTTGACGGAGTTGTAACGATGAATGAAGGAGAACGGGAAGGCCGGACCGAGGTTTTTAATACCGACTTTATAGCCGATTATACGATCAACTATTCCGATGCCGAGGCGGACACCGGCGGTAAGCCTGAAAAGAAACAGCGTAAAGCCACAGTAGGTGCGAATATGGGCTTGTACGACTGGGTTCAGTGCATTGTCACCGCCGTCATTACTGGCGTTATGATTTTTGTGTTTATCGGCAGGGTCGACGGCATCAAGGGCACGTCGATGATGCAGACGCTGCAGAACGGTGACGCTGTTGTCCTGTCGAAGTTGTTTTATACGCCGAAATTTCAGGATATTATATTTATTAAAACCGAATACTACGGTGATGCGCCCATTGTCAAACGCGTGATCGGCACGGCGGGGCAGACTGTCGATATCGATTTTGACAGAGGCGTTGTTTTTGTTGACGGCGTTGAGCTTCAGGAGAGCTATGTCAATACGCCGACGACCCTTCGTATAGATTTCGCAGGCCCCGTAACGGTTCCCGAGGGGCATGTCTTTGTCATGGGAGATAACCGCAACGAATCGTCCGACAGCAGGAACGACAATATCGGTATGATTGATGTGGATGACATTATAGGCAAAGTATACTTTATACTGGTCCCCGGGAAGGGCAATAATACAAAAAGGGATTGGAACAGAATCGGACCCGTTTACTGATTCTGAAGCGTCAGGCTTTAAAATAAACAGGCGAAGCCCCCTTTTTTTATCCGGTAAAATGTGTATAATCATATCATGACTTATTGAGCAGACTTAAAGGGGTTGAGCAGATGGATGATATGGATTTTGATTATGAGCTGTTTAAAGAGAAATACGGTATTGACTTAAAATCGGATGACGATATTGACGTTGACTTTGAAAACTTAGAGGGCTTTGATGATCTGACAATACTTCATGATGAACAGGCAGGAACTGCTGAAAAACAGGTGAAGAAGAAGCCGAAAACAGAGGAAAGCGCCTCGCGATTAGAGCTGTATGACTGGCTTCAGTGTATCGTATCGGCAATTCTCTGCGGTATTTTGATATTCGTATTTATCGGCAGGGTGATTGGTGTCGACGGCAGCTCTATGCGCAATACGCTCAGCCACAGAGATACGGTTATAATGTCCAATCTGTTTTACACACCGAAATATGGCGATATCGTTGTTTTTAAAGACGACGGATTTGATCCCGGTAAACCGCTCGTTAAGCGTGTAATCGCCACGGAAGGGCAGACAATTGATATAGATTTTAATACCGGTGATGTTTTAATAAACGGACGCGTTATTGTAGAGGACTATATTCGGGAGCCGACCGCGGAGAGAATAGACTTTGCCGACCCCGTGACGGTGCCAAAGGGCTGTGTATTTGTGATGGGTGATAACAGAAACGAATCTACAGACAGCCGCAGCAATCTGATCGGCATGGTCGATACGCGCCAGATACTCGGCAAAGTCCTGGTTGTCCTCATTCCGGGCAAGGTATCCTAGCGATGCGCCAGGAAATAAACATCCAGTGGTATCCGGGCCATATGACAAAAGCGCGGCGGATGATGACGGAGCAGATAAAGCTCGTTGATGCCGTATGTGAGGTTATTGACGCGCGGATACCGATATCAAGCCGGAATCCCGATTTAGACAGCATGACGGGCGGGAAACCTCGGCTCATCATACTCAACAGAACGGATCAGGCCGATCCGGCAGTTACAAAGAGATGGGCTGCCCACTTCAGGTCGCGGGGCTGCATGGTCCTTGAAACGGATTCGAAAAGCGGAAAAGGCACTGCGGGCTTTCCTTCCGCTGTGCGCGAGCTTCTGAAGGACAAGCTGGCGGCCTATGAAGCGAAGGGGCAGGTCGGACACGTTATGCGCGTCATGATTGCCGGCATACCGAATGTGGGAAAATCCTCCTTTATAAATAGAATCGCAAAAAGAAAAGCAGCCGAAGCATCTGACAAGCCGGGTGTCACAAGAGGAAGACAATGGATTACAATCGACGCCGGTCTGGAGCTTCTGGACACGCCGGGAATACTCTGGCCGAAATTCGACAGCCCCGAGGTAGGGGAGAATCTTGCTTTTACAGGCGCGGTTAAAGACGATGTACTGGACAGGGAAGCGCTGGCAGCGAATCTGCTGCTACGCTTAAGAGATATATGCCCCGGTAAGCTGACGGAGCGTTATAAGCTGGAGCTTCAGGATGAAAAAGGCGGTTATCAGCTGCTGGAAGAGGCGGCAAAAAAACGCGGATTTTTAGTCAAGGGCGGAGAAGCCGACCTGGAGCGTATGTCGGTTGTTGTATTGGATGAATTCAGAGCCGGGCGTCTCGGGCGCGTTACCTTGGAGCTTCCGCCTCAAACGGGTGAATAGAATGGACTGGTGGGAATATGAAAAGGCTGTCGCAGCCGATGGCTGGAGCATTTTGTGCGGTGTTGATGAAGCAGGCCGCGGCTGCCTCGCCGGCCCTGTCTGCGCCGCGGCTGTCATTCTGCCGCCGGGACTTCTAATCGAAGGGCTGAATGATTCGAAAAAGCTGACGGCAGCACGCCGCGAAAAGCTCTTTGATATCATCACGGAGAAATCGGTCGCTTATGCCATAGCTTTTGCCAGTGAACAGGAAATCGACGAGCTCAACATTCTAAACGCGACATATCTGGCCATGAACAGAGCTATAATGAAACTTGAACCGGCCCCGGAAATTGCCCTGATTGACGGAAATCGGGCGAATGGAATACAATGTCTCAATCGGTGCATTGTCGGCGGCGACGGAAAATCGGCATCAATCGCCGCCGCCTCCATACTGGCAAAGGTCAGCAGGGATCGGTTTATGCGGGAGCTGTCAGAGCAGTATCCGGAATACGGGTTCCACATCCATAAGGGTTATGGAACAGCGAAACATTACGGTATGCTCAGGGAATTCGGTCCGTCGCCGGTTCACAGAAAGACCTTTTTGAAAAAGATGCATTAAAGTAAGATGCTCCTGTACATGAAACGGAGGTTTCCCATGAATACGAGATTACAGGGAAGCTGGGGCGAAGCGCTTGCGTTGGATTATCTGAAAAATAATAAATATTCACCCGTAGCCATGGGATACAGGTCCCGCTGGGGTGAAATAGACCTGATTGTCAGGGACGCGCGCTATATCGTCTTCGTCGAGGTGAAGGTCAGAAAAGATGACAAATTTGCTTCGGCGCGTGAATTCGTTGACCGGAACAAGCAGGAACGGCTGAGGAAGACAGCCGCTATATGGCTGACGCAGCATGAGACAACCCTCCAGCCGCGCTTTGATGTGATTGAGATATACGCGCCCATGGGCGTCGATACAGTCAAACCGCGACTCAACCATCTGGAAAACGCGTTTTAAAGTCCCCTCGTGTTGTGCACTTTTTTATGTGACTGCCAAAAAGCTGTCATATTACGCGGGAATTCAACCGAAAACATGAGGTATTTGTTAAAAAAGTATTTGTATTTATGCGGGTGTGTTGAGTTTACCGCCGGCTCGGTTGCACTCAAGCTATTGCAATGACAAGATTCCAAATTTTTATTTGTGCAATATTACATGTGTTATATATATTTTTTTTCATCAGAATTTCGGAGTAACATGATTGCGGCGCGTCTATTATAACACGCGATACCTGATAATTGCGTGATACGATGGTTGTGTCCACCCGCTTACGGCGGGGTTTATACCATATTTACCAGTGAAAGGATCATCCATATGCAGTATCTGAGCACAAGGGACAAAACAGCAGCGTACAGCGCGGCGCAGGTAATCGCCCAAGGTCTCTCCCGCGACGGCGGACTTTTTGTGCCCGAGACCTTCCCGGAATTATCAAGGGCAGACATTGATCGGCTTGCCGGGATGCCTTACGTCGACCGAACTGTTTTTATTATGAAGCTTTTTTTAGACGACTACACAGAGAGTGAAATAACGGAATACGCGACAGAAGCATATGGGAAACCGGGCTACGATCATCCGGCTGTTGCTCCGCTTCATAAGACAGACGACAAGACATCGTTTCTCGAGCTGTGGCATGGGCCCACATGCGCCTTTAAGGATATGGCGCTTCAGATGCTGCCGCATTTACTGTCGGCTGCATTGGATAAAACCGGTGAAGCAAAGGATGTGTGCATTCTTGTTGCCACCTCCGGCGACACAGGTAAAGCGGCGCTGGACGGATTTCATGATGTACCCCGGACGAAGATCATGGTCTTCTATCCCGAAGATGGCGTCTCCGAAATCCAGAGGCTTCAAATGACAACTCAGAGCGGTGAAAACGTCGGCGTTTCGGCCGTTGTGGGTAATTTTGACGACGCGCAGGCCGGTGTGAAAGCAATCTTTTCCGACGGGGGGCTGCGGTCAGAGCTGGCGGATAAGGGATATTTTCTCTCTTCAGCCAACTCCATCAACTGGGGCCGCCTGCTGCCGCAGATCGTCTACTATGTATCGGCGTATTGCGACCTTATGAAAACCGGCGAGATAACGCCGGGTGAAAGCGTCAATTTCTGCGTACCCACCGGCAATTTCGGAAACATTCTGGCGGGTTATTACGCCAAAAAGATGGGGCTTCCAATCGGCAAGCTGATCTGTGCCTCCAACAGCAACGATGTCCTGACGGAGTTCATTAATACCGGCGTTTATAACAAAAACAGGGCGTTCATGACGACAATATCGCCGTCAATGGATATTCTTGTCTCCAGCAATCTGGAGCGGCTGCTGTTTGACCTTTCCAGCTGTGACGACAAGTTGATTGCCGGTTATATGAAGGCGCTGGCCGAAGAGGGCAAATACGAGGCATCGGAAATGATAAGGGCGCGCGTAAATGAGTATTTTGACTGCGCGACCTGTACTGACGGGGAAACAAAAGAGACGATAAAAGACGTATTCAGGGAACATGACTACCTGATCGACACACACACGGCAGTGGCGTATCATGTTCTGACACAATACCGCAAAAAAACGGGCGATATGACGAAGACGGTTGTTGTGTCGACGGCCAGTCCCTTCAAGTTTTGCGACAGCGTCCTCGCTGCGCTGGGTGAAAACCCCGGCACAGACGGGCTGGCGCTCATCGACCGGCTGGAAGCGGTATCCGGCACTACAGCGCCGCTGCCGCTTAAATCGCTGAAAGGGAAACCGGTACGCTTTGAAGAATGCGTTGAG
>CAZVLO010000026.1:10801-25679 GCA_964628265.1 uncultured Papillibacter sp. | reverse complement strand
CGCGGCTCATGGGGCTTTTAACGCCGCGGCCGAGCGCCGTCATCCGGCGCTTTTATCCTGACCGCAAGCCTTATAATTGAAAAATCGGGGGTGGTGCAGCACTGCCATCCCCGATATAATCAGAAGTATATCATCAGCCGTTTTACGAGGGACGCGGCGAGAAGGTGCCGCAGTAAGTTTCGGCTTTGCGCTGCGCGCTTGGGGATTCCACGTTGATGCTTTCGGCGAAGCATCGGTTGTCATGCCCGTGATATTTGCAGTTGACGACATCACAGCCCACACTGTAGAGGACGTCGTTTTTTCTGCTGTCTGTCATAGCGCTCTCTCCTTAATATTAATGTGCCGGATGGCATTTTTATTATCTGTCGATTGAATAGTGATTATAAAGGAAATGTTTCTGATGGCGGTATACGCAATCGGCGATCTGCATCTGTCCCTCGGTACCGATAAACCGATGGATGTATTCGGCGGCAGCTGGGACAATTATGTGGAAAAAATCGAAGACGGTTTTTCAGTGGTCGGACAGGGGGATACATGCGTCATCTGCGGCGATGTCTCCTGGAGCATGTCTCTGAACAGCAGCCTTGGTGATTTTAAGTTTATTGATTCATTGCCGGGTAAAAAGATCATACTAAAAGGCAATCACGATTACTGGTGGTCAACAGTATCCAAAATTCAGTCTTTTTTCGAAAAAAACGATATCACTACCATTGAAATACTCAATAATAACTGCTTTGTTGTTGACGGCTTCGCTATATGCGGCACACGCGGATGGTTTTACAATGAGGGGAAGAGCGGCCTGCCGGAAGCACAGGACGCTCACGACAGGAAGATCATGGCCAGGGAAACAGCACGGCTGGCGGCGTCTTTGAAAGCAGCGGACGAAAAACAAGCAGCGGAGAAAATCTGCTTTCTGCATTATCCGCCGATTTTTAAGAATTATATCTGCCGCGACCTGATAGATATCATGAAAAAATACGGAGTCAGCGACTGTTGGTACGGACATATACACGGGCAGGGCCACAAATATGCAGCAACCGGTGTTTTTGACGGAATTTCCTATCATATGGTTTCAGCGGATTTTATTAATTTTCAGCCCGTCAAAGTAAGATGAAAATTCTTGCAAATGTATAAGGATTCTGATAAAATGCCATGAGTATGCCATTAAATGCATCGAGTTCATAGGAGGACAGTAATTTTGAATGTAACAACCTGCGAGAAAAAAGACGGCAAGTCTGCCGAGCTGACTGTCGTTGTGACAGCTGAGGAATTTGAAAAAGCAATCAACGAAACATACAAAAAGAATAAAGGTCAGATAGCGGTACCGGGCTTCAGAAAAGGTAAAGCGCCCAGAAAAATTATTGAAGCGATGTACGGTGCGTCGGTTTTTTATAACGATGCTTTAGATATGATTCTGCCGACAGCCTGCAGCCACGGCGTCACTGAGTCAGACCTTAAAACTGTAGGTTACCCTAAAATACTCGATGTTGAAATCGGCGACGACAAGTCGGCAACGATCAAGTATTCCGTTGAGTTGTATCCTGAAATCACGGCTCCGGTTTATAAAGGAATAGCGGCTGTCAAACCGGCAGTTACCGTGGAGGACAGCAATGTTGACAGCGAAATCGCAGCGGTGCAGCTTCGTAATGCCCGCATCCAGACGGCGGATCGCCCCGCTATTAACGGGGATACCACGGTCATTGATTTTGAAGGCTTTATTGACGGTACACCGTTTGAAGGCGGTAAGGGTGAGGATTATGAGCTGGTGCTCGGCTCAAATTCATTTATCCCCGGTTTCGAGGAAAAGATCAACGGCATGTCTGTGGGCGAAGAGCGCGATCTGGACCTGGAATTCCCGGCGGACTATCATCAGCAGGATCTGGCCGGAAAGGCTGTTGTCTTTAAAGTAAAGCTCAAGGAAGTCAAAGAAAAAATTCTGCCTGAGCTTGACGACGAGTTTGCCAAGGATGTGTCTGAGTTTGACACAATGGCCGAATACAGGGAAAGCATCAGAGAAAATCTGATGAAAACGAAAAAGGAGGAGTCCGACAAGGCATTCGAGGACGCGGTGCTTGGAAAGCTCGGCGATAGCGTCGACTGCGAATTGCCGGAATCCATGATTGAAGAATTTATCGACAATCAGATGGAAGGCTTTAAGAGACAGCTTGCGCAATACGGAATGGAAATTGACATGTACCTCAACATGATGGGTTCAAACGCAGGGGAATTTCGTTCCAACATGCGTCCCAATGCCATTCGTCAGATAAAAGTCACACTGGCGCTGGAAAAGATAGCAGAAGTGGAAAAGCTTGAGCCCACCGAAGAAGAAATCGATACCTATTATGCGGACATAGCGACGAAATACGGTGCTGAAGTCAGCGTGGTTAAGGAATCCATACCGACAGAGTCCGTAAAGCAGGAACTTAAAATACGCGCTGCCTCCAAGCTCGTCTGTGACAACGCGGTTGCCGAAGAACCGGCTGCGGAAGAAGCAGTACCGGATGATAATGAGAAGAAGCCCAAAAAGGCGAAAGCCGCGGTTAAGACTGAGACGAAAACTGAAGAAAAAACTGAAACTAAAGCTAAAACCAAAGCAAAGGCTGAGGTATCAAAAGAAAAAGACATTTCTGCTGCGACAGAAGAAGAACCCGCGGCTGATAATAAACCCGCGAAGAAAGCAGCACCAAAAAAAACGACGCCGGAAACCGACGGTAATGGTTAATCATTCGTGTTTAATGAATAAAATGTAAACTTTTGTTTGCAGGCGCGTTTTGTTGGGTAATATCATTGACATGCTTCAAATATATCGTTATATTGATATTATGTAAACAAAGGAGTTGACAATTATGAGTTTGGTACCATATGTCGTCGAACAGACGTCACGGGGCGAGCGTTCTTACGATATTTATTCGAGGCTTCTGAGCGACAGAATCGTCTTTTTGAGCGAGGAAGTCAACGACACAACAGCGAGTCTCGTTGTGGCGCAGCTTCTGTTTCTTGAAGCGCAGGACCCTGATAAGGACATACAATTCTATATCAACAGCCCTGGCGGTTCCGTCACGGCGGGCCTTGCAATTTATGACACCATGCAATATATCAAGGCAGATGTATCCACGATCTGTATCGGCCTGGCCGCCAGCATGGGTTCGTTCCTTCTGGCCGCAGGCGCGAAAGGCAAGCGCATCGCATTGCCGAATGCCGAGATCATGGTCCACCAGCCGTCCAGCGGCTTCCGCGGCCAGGCCACGGATATTCAGATACACGCAGAAAACATCATGCGTACGAAAGAACGCCTGAACAGGCTGTATGCCCAGCATACCGGAAAGACGGTTGAGGAGATCCATGACGCCCTGGAGCGCGACAGATTTATGACAGCCGAGGAAGCGAAGGAGTTCGGAATTATCGACAGTGTTATATTTAAGCGATAGGAGTCGGTCGAATGGCTAAGTATGACGATAACAAGATCGTGCGCTGCAGCTTCTGTGGGAAACGGCAGGATCAGGTCAACCGCATAATCGCCGGGCAGGGGGCTTCTTACATCTGCAACGAATGCATTGCTCTGTGCACAAGCATTCTCGGTGATGAATTTGTGCCGATGAAGATCGTCAAGTCGGGAGAAACAGGCGAGATGATTGAACGTCTGCCCAAGCCTGCTGAGATCCGTGCTGTACTCGACGAATATGTTATTGGACAGGAGACGGCGAAGATTTCGCTTTCCGTCGCTGTATACAACCATTACAAACGCGTATATTACGGTGGCAGCAGCGATACCGAGCTGCAGAAATCCAATATCCTGATGGTCGGACCGACCGGCGTCGGCAAGACATTTCTTGCGCAGACGCTGGCAAGATTCCTTCAGGTACCGTTTGCCATCGCGGACGCGACGACACTGACGGAAGCCGGCTACGTCGGAGACGATGTTGAGAACATTCTGCTCCGGCTGCTTCAGGCCGCTGATTATGATGTTGAGCGCGCGCAGCACGGCATTATATATATAGATGAAATAGATAAAATCGCCAGAAAGAGCGAGAACACGTCGATCACACGTGATGTCTCCGGCGAAGGCGTACAGCAGGCGCTGCTGAAAATACTGGAGGGCACTGTTGCCAATGTACCGCCCCAGGGCGGAAGGAAGCACCCGCACCAGGAGTTCATCAGCATAGATACGACAAATATTCTGTTCATCTGCGGCGGTGCTTTTGACGGTATTGAAAGAATTATCGAAAACCGTATGGATAAAAAATCCATCGGTTTCGGCGCGGATATCAAAAGCAAGAAAGAAAAGAATGTCGGCGAGATACTGAAAAATATACAGTCTCACGATCTGTTGAAATACGGGTTAATCCCGGAGCTTGTGGGACGTCTGCCGGTGATTACAACGCTGCAGTCGCTGAACAGGGAGGATTTGATCAGAATTCTCAAGGAGCCGAAAAATTCCCTGACGCGCCAGTACTCGATTCTGTTGGGCTACGACAATGTCGCGCTGGAGTTTGAAGATGAGGCCCTCGGTGTGATTGCCGACAGAGCAATTGCCATGGAAATAGGCGCGCGCGCGCTGCGCAGCGTCATGGAAGGCATCATGATGAACATCATGTATGAGGTGCCGTCGGACAGCAAGATTGAAAAGGTCATCATCACGAAGACGTGCGCAAAGGGACAGGAGCCGCCCAAGATTGTCCATCGCCCGAAGCCGCAGATTGATCCTGATGTGATAAACGCCTCCTGACAGATTATGAGCCGCACATAAAGTGCGGCTCTAAAAGCATTGGATGTACAGGCAAAATACGCAGGAACCGGTATCAGCGGACGCTGCAATTTCCAGTTGTGACATGGAGGTCTTCTTTATGAACGAAAACAATAACGATATACTTCTGACAGAAAATCTACCGATGCTTGCTTTGCGCGGCTTGTCGGTCTTTCCGAATATGATTCTCAACTTCGATGTGGAACGGCCAATTTCCGTTGCGGCCCTCAATGTGGCGGCTGAAGGAGAGCGCCGGATATTCCTGCTTGCTCAGAAGGATATTACAAAGGAATCACCCGGTGAGAACGATCTTTATAAGGTCGGGACAATCTGCGTTGTAAAACAGCTGCTCAGGATACCCGGTGGAGGCATCAAGGTGCTTGTTGAGGGTATGCAGAGGGCGAGACTGAAGAAGATCCTGAGCGATAAGAAATTCTTTTTCGCGGAGGTAGAGCCGATTTTCGATGAGCCCTCCGGAAAGATGACGACGAGGATTGAAGCGCTTATTCGCAAATGTGTCGGCCTGTTCGACACGTATTCGGCCATGACAGGTAATGTGACGAAAGAAGCCGTCGTGGCGATATACACGTCCACGGAGCCGGGCTATATTGCAGATTACATCGCGCAGAGCATGTATATGAAGCCCGAAAAGAAACAGCTGATACTGGAGACCTGCTCGCCGACGAAAAGGCTGGAGCTTATCTGCGATATGCTCCTGAGGGAGATAGAGGTCATCGAGATAGAACAGCAGATTGACGAGCGCCTCAGAGGCCGTCTGGAGCGGCAGCAGCGTGACCATGTCCTGCGGGAGCAGCTGCGCGTCATCCAATCAGAATTGGGTGATTCAACAGAAGGTGCGTCGGAATTTGATGAATACAAGAATAAGATATACGCGCTGAAGCTCGAGGAAGAAATCGAGAAAAAGCTGCTCCGCGAAGTCGAACGCCTTGAGAGGCAGCAATACGGCTCTTCCGAGGCCGCGGTCATCAGGAATTATCTCGATATATGCATCGAACTGCCGTGGAATAAAATGTCAAACGAACGCCTGGATATCCATTCGGCGAGGCGTATCCTCGACAACGATCATTACGGACTGACAAATGTCAAGGACAGGATCATCGATTTCCTGGCAGTCAAACAGCTGACGCACAAGACCAATGGTACGATCCTATGCCTTGTCGGCCCTCCGGGGGTGGGGAAGACCTCCGTTGCCATCAGCATCGCAAAGGCACTGAACAGAAAGCTGGCGCGCCTTGCGCTTGGCGGCATCCACGACGAGGCGGAGATAAGAGGCCACAGAAAGACTTACGTAGGCGCCATGCCGGGCAGGATTATCTCATCCATCAGCCAGGCAGGCACCAGAAATCCTCTGCTTCTGCTGGACGAAATAGACAAGCTGGGCAGCGACTACAGGGGAGATCCTTCCTCGGCGCTGCTGGAGGCGCTGGACCCGGAGCAGAATGCCACCTTCCGTGATCATTACCTTGAGATACCCTTTGATCTCTCGGATGTTATGTTCATAACAACAGCCAATACGACGACGACAATTCCGAGACCGCTTTTGGACAGGATGGAAATCATCGAGCTGTCCAGCTATACAGATATGGAGAAGCTGGAAATCGCCAAGGCGCATCTGATACCGAAGCAGAGAAAGAAGCATGGCCTGACCCAGCGGCAGTTCAAAATAAGCGACGATGCTGTACTGGAGATCATATCCAGCTATACGAAGGAGTCGGGCGTGCGCCTCCTGGAGCGCGAAATAGCCGCGACCTGCCGGAAAACGGCAAAAAAAATCGTGGCCGGCGAGACAAAAGCCGTCAGTATCAAAGCAGGTATGCTTGAGGAGTTTCTCGGTGTGCGTAAATATAAGCCGGAGAGCATCGCGGGGAAGAATGAGGTCGGCCTTGTCAAGGGCCTGGCCTGGACGTCCATGGGCGGAGAAACGCTGGATGTGGAAGTGAGCGTGTTGGACGGCACCGGCAAGCTGGAGCTGACCGGAAATCTCGGAGAGGTCATGAAGGAATCGGCGCATGCCGCTGTGTCCTATATCAGGAGCCGCGCCGTAAAGCTCGGCATTGACCCGGAGTTCTACAAGAACAGAGATTTACACATCCATTTCCCGGAGGGCGCAGTACCGAAGGATGGACCATCTGCCGGCATCACGATCGCCATCGCCGTAATTTCAGCGCTCACCGGCGCCCCGGTACGGCGGGATCTGGCAATGACGGGTGAAATCACTCTGCGCGGCAGGATTCTGGCCATCGGCGGACTGAAGGAAAAAACGATGGCAGCTATGCGTTCCGGCATCAAGACGGTGATCATTCCCTCGGCGAATGAGCCCGATCTCGAAGAGATCGACCAGACGGTTCGCCGTGCTCTGAATTTTGTCACCGCGGATCATATCGATAATGTACTGGACATTGCCTTGGATTTCTCGACAGTAAAGATATTGCCTAAAAATGAAGAGAAGCATCACCCGATAATATGCGAAGGCAGTGAGCGCGCCGATCAGTCTGCATCCATCAGACAATAACGGGATTGAAAAAGAAATGAATTATAACAGGTTGTCATATGAACTACCATAACGCTGAATTTATAAAATCGGCGGCAGCGCCATCGGACTTCATATCCGATGGCCTGCCAAAAGTTGTTTTTGCCGGGAAATCGAATGTGGGCAAGTCGTCTGTCATAAACAAGCTGCTCAACAGAAAGAACTTTGCGCGCGTCGGCGGGACACCGGGGAAAACGATACATGTCAATTATTTTCTGATAGACAAGCAGATCTATTTTGTTGACCTGCCGGGCTACGGCTATGCCAGGGTTTCGGAAGCCGAAAAGAAGCGCTGGGGTAAGCTTATGGAGTCTTTCTTCGTGCGGGCGGAGCAGATATCCATGGGTGTGCTTATTGTTGACGCGCGGCATAAACCCACGCCCGACGATGTGCTGATGGCAAAATGGTTTATGTCCGCCGGCTGCCCGATGATTGTTATCGCCAATAAATGTGATAAGCTGAACGCGGCCGGGAAAGCGGGCTGCGCGGAAATGATCAGGGAAACGCTGTGTCTGACGCCTGAACAGCAGGTACTTCTCTTTTCAGCCGAGAAGGGAACAAACAGGGAGGCACTGCTAAAAGAGATTGAAAATAATGCTAAATGATGATACAATCAGCAAGATAAGGGGGCTGCGGAATTTTTGGGTAATGTATTCAGAAACCTCGACTGGTCATATATATATATGCGAATCATATCTCTTGCCGCCGCTCTTCTGTGCATCAGCTTTCATGAGATGTCCCACGGATTCGCGTCCTACAAGCTGGGAGACAATACCGCGAAATCCATGGGGAGATTAACACTGAATCCGCTCAGGCACATTGATGTTATCGGGCTGCTTGCTTTCGTATTTCTCGGATTCGGCTGGGCAAAGCCGGTTCAGATTGATCCTAGAAATTTTAAAAATCCCAAAAGAGACATGGCTTTATCGGCGCTGGCCGGTCCGGTATCGAATTTTCTGATGGCCGTTGTTTTCCTGTTTCTGCTGGGAATTGTATTACCGTTTTTCAGGGGCGGCACGGCGGGGAATGTCGTAATGGACATCCTTTATACAACGGCGACGTTTTCAGTTGTGCTGGGTATCTTCAACATGATCCCCGTACCGCCGCTGGACGGCTCGAAAGTTCTTTTTTCCGTCGCGTCAGATGAGTTGTATTATAAGCTGATGCGGTACGAGCGTTACGGGTTTATACTCCTGCTGGCCGTGATTTTTATCAATCGCAGAACGGGCTTTTTGAGCATCGCAACGGAAACCGTTATGAACTGGCTTTTAAATATCACGCAGTTTTCATATAGAATCATGATGTCACTCATCGGGGGCTGACGTATGGAAAACCCGATCTTTACGCTCACCAACGTGGTGAAGGCCAAAGGCGAGATGGAAGATTTTGTCGGGCCGCTGGAGCTTATCCTGAAGCTTTTAAGTAAGAACAAAATCGAAATACAGGATATCAGTATATCGCTGATCCTGGAGCAGTATCTGGAGTATCTCGACACGATGGCGGAGATGGATCTTGAAATCGCCAGTGAGTTTGTCGCGATGGCATCACATCTCGTGTACATTAAAACAAAAACGATTCTCTCCGGCGAGGAGGAAGTGGACGAGCTCAACGAGCTCATCAGTTCTCTTGAAGAACTGCAGCGCCGGGAAATCTATAAGCAGGTCAAATCCGTAACCGACCAGTTGGCCGAGATGTTCCGAAGCAGCTACGGGCTGATGGTAAAGCCTCCTGAATACATTGAGCCTGACGACGAATATAAATACGAGCATGAAATTATAGACCTCACCGATGCTTTCGCGCATTTGTTGGACAGGGATGAAATGAGCAGCCTGAGTACGGCGAAGGCGGTCATGTACCCGAAACGCATTATCTATTCCGTCACTGAAAAGGCTGCAGAGATTCTGGGGCACCTTAAGGCAAACGGCGCGACACAGATTTACGACCTGATCGCGGAGGCGAAGAGCCGGTCGGAAATGGTGGCTGTATTTGTAGCTGTTTTGGAATTGTGCGTAACGGGTGTCATCTACCTGGTTGGCTGTGACGATGATCTGACGCTGTGCAGTTCGGGAGCGGAAAATACGGATTTGGACAAGCTGCCGGATTTCGATGATATAGCTGAATAAAGCTCAGATATAAATGATATAATAATTGCCGTGTCACGCGGCAAGGCGGGCAAAAGATGGTAACTAATGACATAGAGAATGTAATAGAGGGTATACTATTTGCATCCGGAGAGCCTGTGAGCATCAGCCGCATCGCTGCTGTTCTCAATACGGATGAAGGAAGCGTCACCCAGGCGGCGTCCGCGCTCCGGGATCGCTACATATTCGAGCGCAGGGGCATCAGACTGATTTTTCTGGACAAGGCCATTCAGCTCTGCTCTGCTCCTGAGTACGCCGAATATATACGCATCGCACTTGAAACAAGAAAGCAGCCGCAGCTATCGCCACAGGCGCTTGAAGTGCTGGCGGTAGTCGCGTATTTTCAGCCTGTCACGAAGCTTTATATCGAGCAGGTCCGCGGTGTTGACAGCACATATACTATGGGACTGTTACAGAACAGGGGACTTATCGAAACCTGCGGCAGGCTGTCGGTCCCCGGGCGTCCGCTTTTATACAAAACAACGCCGGGATTTCTCAGAACCTTCGGCCTGACGTCTTTGGAAGAGCTGCCGGAACTGCCGGAATCCGATTCTGAGGAGCAGAAGAAGGACGAAGATGTTCTCGTCAGCATACAGTCACTTGATGTGGAGCAGGTAGAAGACGCTGTGGAGGGCTGAGGATGATTATTGCATCAGCCGTGGTTGCTTTACTGCTGCTTATATGCTTTATACGTTTTGGGCTCATCGCCGTGTACTGCGAGAACGGGTTCGAGCTTCGTGTATCGATTGGTCCTTTTTTAAGAAAAGTATTTCCGACAGCCAAAACAAAGAAAAAGGACGGCGGGAAGAAAAAAGAAAAAAAGGCGGAAAGCGCTGAAAAAGCTGGAAAGCTGGAAACACTGAAGAATCAGCTGCCGTCAATAAAACAGGCGTTATCACGACTGAAACGCAGGCTTCTTATTAAAGAACTGACCATCCACTATATGGCTGCCGGAGACGATCCGGCTGCGGCGGCACTATATTTCGGAGCAGCCAGCGCCGGATACGGTATGATCATTCCGCTGCTTGAGAATAATTTCAGAATAAAGAAAAGGGATCTTCGCGCGACTGTAAATTTTGACGCCGACCAACCGTATATCTACGTCAAAGCCGCAATATCACTCGCTGTATGGGAAGCAATTTATGTGGGATTCGGTGTAGTCAAGAATATGATCAAAAGTGAAAACACGAGAGCAAAAATCAGAAAGGCGGTAAAGTAAATGGACAAGCACCCAATTGGTGATTTGATGGAGACAACGATGCAGAAAATCAGGGAGATGGTCGATGTCAATACAATAGTCGGGTCACCGATCATCACCGCGGACGGCATTACGCTTATTCCGGTCTCAAAGGTGAGCTTCGGCTTTGCCAGCGGCGGATCTGATTTCCAGACAAAGCATCAGCAACAAGGGCAAAACAACGCCTTCGGCGGCGGAAGCGGCGCAGGAGTCAATATCGTGCCTGTCGCTTTTTTGATCGTCAAGGGCGACAGTGTCAAGCTCCTGAATATTGCGCCTCCCGCTTCCACAACTGTAGACAGGATCATCGAAATGGTCCCGGAGGTCATCGAAAAAGTCAACGAGCTTATGAACAAGGACGAGAACAAAAACGGATAATTAAACGTCATCTGATAATAATAAGCACTGCCTGAATTGAGCTGAGGTGGTGCTTATTTTTGACAACAGGCTTCAATGTAACAAGTGAACAATCATACAGGAGAGCCGCACTGCATGTTTTGAAAGCCGTAAAGAGAATATCAACTGCAATTATGATTCTGACGCTGATTACCGGGCTGCAGATTCCCGCAATAGCCGCGCCCCTGACCTCCGCCACAGCGGATATCCTTATTGAAGCCTCCAGCGGAACGGTCCTACATGAAAAAAACGCGGATCAACATATGCGCATCGCCAGCACAACGAAGATATTAACCGGGATTGTTGTCCTTGAAAACTGCGGCGTCAACGATAAGGTTTTAGTCGGTAATGATTTTCCCGCCATTGAAGGTTCCTCCATATACCTCAAACGCGGGGAAGAGCTGACTGTACTCAGTCTGCTCTACGGACTGCTGCTGGAATCCGGCAACGACGCGGCTGTCGCACTGGCGATATACACAGCGGGCAGTGTTGAGGCGTTTGCAGCTTTAATGAATCGGTACGCCGAAAGTCTCGGCTGCAGGAACTCGTGCTTCAAAAACCCGCACGGGCTTGACCAGGAGGGTCATTATTCAACAGCACGCGATCTGGCGCTCATTTCAGCAGCGGCAATGAAGAATAAAACATTCCGTGACATTGTGTCTACGAAGCATATCGCCCTGGACGGGCGATACTACAGAAACCACAATAAGCTGCTTTGGATGTGTCCGGGAACGATTGGGATCAAGACGGGTTACACAAAAAGCTCCGGGCGCAGTCTCGTCTCCTGTACGGAACGTGACGGCATGCGGCTCGTCTGCGTCACTTTATCGGCACCGGACGACTGGGACGACCACACGAACCTCTATAACTGGGCGTACAGTAATTACGATTTTCTGTCAGTCACCGCGGGTGCGCAAACGTACGGAGAGATACCGGTTATATCGGGCTTGAAACAAAGTGTCTCCGTCCGGCCGGAGGAAGAGTTTTATTATGTGTATAACCGTGCGGATGAGACGGAGCTGACGCGGGAAATGCCAAAATTCGTATACGCTCCTATAGGTAAAAATGAAATAGCCGGGATGATCACCGTAAAAAAGAACGGAGAGACGATTAAGGAAATTACTCTCATATTCGAAGATTCCGTTGAGCTGGACGACACAATACCTCTCACATTATTTGAAAAGCTCAAATGGTCGGTTTTAGGACGAAACAAGCCGTAATACAAGACGGCTCAATATGAAATAAACAAAACAGGAGCTTCATATGCAGGAAAGGCTTCAAAAAATATTATCAGCTCACGGCGTGGCTTCGCGCCGTGAGTCGGAGCGGTTGATTGCAGAGGGCCGTGTCAAGGTTAACGGTATTACTGCCGCCTTGGGGCAGAGCGCCGATATCAGCATCGATGAGATTGCCGTTGACGGCGCGCTGCTGCGGAACGCGGATGAGAAAACATACATAATGCTCAACAAGCCCCGCGGTTACGTCACGACGATGCGTGATGAGAAAGGCAGAAATACTGTCGCCGAGCTGGTGAAGGACTGCGGTGTGCGCGTATATCCCGTAGGCCGGCTGGATATTGATTCAGAGGGTCTGCTGCTCATGACAAATGACGGTGAAATGACACATATTTTAACACACCCATCCAATCAAAAGGAAAAAATTTATCATGTCCGCGTGACTGGCGATGTGGAGGGAGCACTCATGCCGCTGGGAGAGCCGATGACAATAGACGGTTATACAATCAAGCCGGCCGAGGTCGGTGTGCTGAAAAGAACAGCCGGCGGGGCGCTGCTTTCCATAATGATCTGCGAGGGACGAAACAGACAGATCAGGAAAATGTGCGCGCAGGTTGGTTTACGGGTGGAATCACTCATGCGTGTCTCTGAGGGCGGGCTCCGACTCGGCCGGCTGAAAACAGGGACCTGGCGGTATTTGGACAAAACGGAAATCAAGCTTTTAAAATTGACAGCACAGGGTAAGACGGCACATAATGCAGGAACTTGAAATACAGATTGCATTTGAAGCTTGATTTATCACGTTTTCATAGTATGATATTGCATAGAAACGAATGGCCAATCAAGCATTGGAGGGTAACACTATGGATCAGGATATTTTAACCGTCATGGAAGCAGCCTCACCCGGCTTTTCAAAGGGCCAGCGCAGCATCGCAAAATACATTGCGGAAAACTATGAAAAAGCGGCTTTTATGACAGCGAGCCGGCTTGGTCAGGTTGTTGATGTCAGTGAATCAACCGTTGTCCGCTTCGCCGCCGAGCTTGGATATGACGGTTACCCGGAAATGCGCCGGGCACTGCAGGATATGATCAGGAACAAACTGACGTCGGTGCAGAGGATACAGGTGGCCAGGGATATCATTGACAGTGACGATATCCTGTCGCATGTACTCTCATCCGATATAGAGCAGATTCGTTTAACAATGGAGAAGACAAACCGCGAGCATTTTGAAACAGCCGTGAATATGATCGTAAATGCCAAAAACATTTATGTTTTCGGCTTGAGGTCGTCAGCGGCACTGGCGAACTTTATGGGGTTTTATTTTAATCTCTTGTTTGATAACGTCCGTGTCATCAACGGCTCGTCGGCCAGTGAGGTGTTCGAGCAGATTCTGCGCGTATCGGAGGATGACGTTTTTATCGCACTGTCTTTTCCGAGATACTCCAAACGCACGATTAAGGCCATGCGTTACGCGCATGATATGGGCGCGAATGTGATCGGCATAACGGATACACCCACGTCACCCATTGCCAGGCTGTCAGATATCGCGCTCTTTGCAAAAAGCGATATGATCTCATTCCTTGATACACTTGTAGCGCCTTTGAGCCTTGTCAATGCGCTTATCGTCGCCACCTCTACGAAGGCGAAAGGGGATCTGTACACAAATTTTGAAAAACTCGAGCGAATATGGGATGAATACGAGGTCTATGAAAAAACCGATGTATGATGCTGTTGTGATAGGCGGCGGCGCAGCAGGGATGCTGGCATCGGCTGTCGCCGCCGAGCGCGGACTTCGTGTACTGCTGCTGGAAAAAAACGACCGCCCGGGCATGAAGCTGCGCATTACCGGTAAAGGCCGGTGTAATGTGACAAACAATTGCACAGTACGGGAAGCCGTTGATAATATACCCACAGGCGGTCGGTTCCTGATGAGCGCACTGAGCTGCTTTACGCCGCAGGACACAATCAGCCTCTTTGAAAAGCTGGGCGTCCCAATGAAAACGGATAAGGCGGCGGATGTTGTATCGGCACTCCGACGATACCTGGACAGTACCGGGGTGGAACTGGTTAAAGGCACGGCGAAATCGATCCGGATAAGGGGAGTGCGCGTCGAAGCCGTTACAACGGCCGAAGGCGAATTTCCCTGCAGAACCGCCGTACTGTGTACAGGCGGCGTTTCATATCCGCTGACCGGCTCCACAGGGGACGGGTATAAAATAGCGGCCGCCCTCGGTCATACCATCATTCCCGCGAAGGCGTCACTGGTACCACTTGAGGCGTCGCCGGAGATATGTTCAAGGATGCAGGGGCTCTCTTTGAAAAACATACGCCTAACCGTTACGGATGGCGGGAAAAGACCGGTTTTTGAGGATTTCGGTGAGCTGTTATTTACGCACTTCGGCGTGTCAGGACCGCTTGTTTTATCGGCCAGCGCCCATATGCGTGAGTTTAAAAGCAAAAAATATGTACTGTCGATTGATCTGAAGCCTGCGCTGGACGACAGGAAGCTCGACGCGCGGCTGCTGCGCGATTTCGAGAAGTATCATAACCGCGATTTTTCTAACGCGCTGGGT
>CAZVLO010000026.1:3595-10785 GCA_964628265.1 uncultured Papillibacter sp. | reverse complement strand
CTTGCAAGTAAGATGATGATACCTGTTCTTGTTGAGCTCTCAGGCATACCGCCGGAGACAAAGGTCAATTCCGTCACAAAGGAGCAGAGAAGCGGGCTGCTCCGTCTTTTAAAAGACTTCCGGCTTGAGGTAAAAAAGCCCAGACCGATTGAAGAGGCTATTATTACATCGGGCGGCGTCGACACACGGGAGATAAACCCCAAGACGATGGAATCAAAACGCGTTAACGGACTGCACTTCGCAGGAGAGATCATTGACGCGGATGCCTATACGGGAGGCTTCAATCTCCAGATTGCCTGGTCAACGGCTTACGCCGCCGCCAGCCATATGAATTGCGATGATTGAAGGAGAAGAGAACAGCTGATCCATCCTATACTGTTACTGAAAGGAAAAACTGAAGCATGGAAAACAAAAGCATCGCCATTGACGGGCCGAGCGGCGCCGGAAAAAGCACTCTGGCGAGACTTGCGGCAAAAAAATTCGGCTTGATTTACGTTGATACCGGCGCGCTTTATCGCAGCGTCGGACTTTACGCGCTGCGCAAAGGCGTGGCGTCGAAGGACGAGGCGGGAGTCGCAGCGCTTTTGTCTGATATCAAAGTTGAGATGCGATATGACGAGGAAGGCCTGCAGCGCATGTTTTTAAACGGAGAGGATGTCACAAACGAGATACGCATTCCGGAGGCGTCTATATATGCCTCTGATGTATCCGCTATGCCTCCTGTGCGGGCCTATCTGCTGTCCATGCAAAGGGAAATGGCTCAGAAATACAATGTCATTATGGATGGCCGTGACATCGGAACGGTTGTTATCCCCAACGCAGGCTTGAAAATTTACCTGACAGCACAGCCGGAAGAACGTGCGAGAAGACGTTACAAAGAGCTGATGGATAAAAATATCAGTACAACATATGATGAAGTGCTGCGGGACATTATGTACAGAGATAAAAATGACAGCGAGCGCAGCACCGCACCCTTAAAAGCCGCAGATGATGCGATTACAGTCGACACCACCGGAAAGAACCTCGATGAATGTCTGCAGATCATCTGTGCGCTGGTGAAGGAGAAGTTATGAATCGTGAGTACCGCGCTTACCGGAGGCTGTTTCGCTTTCTCAAAACCGTTTTTAAGCTATTTTATAAAGTAAAAACCGTCGGGAAAGAAAATATTAAACCCGGACCGGCTGTGTTCTGCGCCAATCACAGCAGCAACCTTGATCCGATAATTGTTTCCTTTGCCGCCGGTATTGAGACGCATCTGCACTACATGGCGAAGGTGGAACTGTTCCGCATACCTATTCTGAGCTCGGTGCTGAGAAGCATCGGCAGCTACCCGGTAAATCGCGGACATAATGACGTGAGCGCCATAAAAAACTCATTGAAATACTTAAAAGCAGGGGAGAAAATTGCCATATTTCCGGAGGGGACAAGGGTCAGAACGGATGAGGAGTCGGACGCCAAAAGAGGCGCTGTCCGGATCGCCGATCAGATGTCCGTACCGATTGTCCCCGTGTATGTCCCCAGGAAGATAAAACCGTTTCGCACATATACGGTAGTTTTTGGTACGCCCTATCTGGTGAATACCGATGATAAAAAACACTCGAAGGCCGACTACAAGGCTGCCGCCGATGAGCTGATGGAGAAAATAGCTGCCTTAAAGTCAGCGGCCGGCTGAGTGAACGGAGTCTCATATGAAAATAATACTCGCAAAATCAGCCGGGTTCTGCTTCGGTGTCCGGCGCGCGGTGAAACTCTGCGGAGAAGCCGCAGAGAAAAATAACGGCTGTATAACGTTGGGGCCAATTATTCATAATAAGAGCGTTACCGACGCTCTGGCGCTAAAAGGCGTTAAGGAGGTTGGTGAAGTTTCCGATATTGAGCACGGTGATACGGTTATCATCCGGTCACACGGTGCGAAAAACGGAGAGATCGAGGCTCTTATGTCACGAGGCGCCGAAATCATTGACGCAACGTGTCCTGATGTGGCCAAAATACACGATATTGCCCGCGCTGAATCTCTGGACGGAAGAACTATTTTCATCATCGGTCAGCGCAATCACCCGGAAGTGGAGGCAATATCCAGCTGGTGCGGCAGGTCACGGATATTTGAATCACCGTGCGAGCTTAAAGAGTGGCTCGAGAAGTCGGGCGAGAACAGAGACGAGCCTGCAGCTTTCGTTTTTCAGACGACAAGCACGCGCCGTGTCTTCGATGAGTGCAGTGAAATAGTAAAAAAAGAGTGTACAAATCCTAAAATATTTGATACAATATGCAACGCCACGTTCAAACGCCAGGAAGAGGCAGAGGAAATATCTCGTATTGTTGATGCCATGATTGTAATAGGCGGCAAGTGCAGTGCGAACAGCCTGAAACTTGCCGAGATTTGCAGGTCAAATTGTAAAAAGGTCTATTTTGTGGAAGAAGCAGACGAACTTGACATTTCTTATTTCAGTGAATCTGATACGGTCGGAATCACTGCGGGCGCTTCTACGCCGGCGTGGATAATTAAGGAGGTCTGTCAGATGTTGAGTGAAGAAATGAATATCGAAGAAACTACGGAGCAGGCAGTGACTGAAGTAAAAGAGAACCATGAAACGGAAGCAGCAGAAGTTGCTGAGGTAGACGAAGTCGCTGAAGTTGCGGATGAAACCGAGTCCTTCGAAGAAATGCTCGAAAGATCAATTAAAACTTTATATACTGGGGAAAAAGTGACAGGCATTGTTGCCGCGATCACACCGACCGAAATTTCAGTCGATCTTGGTACAAAACAGTCCGGCTACATACCGTTGTCGGAGCTGACAGACGATCCGACGGTTAAAGCTGAGGACATCATAAAAATCGGTGATGAGATTGAAACGTTTGTAATGCGTGTCAACGACGTTGAAGGCACGGTTATGCTGTCTAAAAAGCGCCTTGACTCCATAAAGAACTGGGAAGATATCAATACCGCAAAGGAAGAGAAAAAGACGGTTGAAGGTCTTGTTACGGAAGAAAACAAGGGCGGTATAGTTGTGTCTGTCAGAGGTGTGCGCGTCTTTGTCCCGGCATCGCAGACCGGGCTCCCCAGAGACGTACCGATGACGTCGCTTGTGAAGACAAAGGTCAAGCTGCGCATTACGGAGGTCAACCAGCCCAGACGCCGTGTCGTTGGTTCAATCCGCGCCGTCCAGAATGAAGACCGCCGTGAGATGATGGAGCAGATATGGAATGAGATCGAGGTCGGGAAAAAGTACTCCGGTGTCGTCAAATCGATGACCTCGTACGGTGCTTTTGTTGACATCGGCGGCATTGACGGAATGGTTCATGTCAGCGAAATCAGTTGGACAAGGATTAATCAGCCCTCCGATGTCTTTAAAATCGGTGATGAGATTGAAGTCTTTGTGCTCTCTTTCGATAAAGAAAAGAAGAAAATTTCACTGGGATATAAAACGACAGAGGATAATCCCTGGGAAAAATTTGTTGCCGCTTATAAGATCGGGGACAGAATTGAAGTTAAAGTTGTGAAGCTGATGCCTTTCGGAGCTTTTGCGGAGATTATACCCGGTGTTGACGGACTCATTCATATCTCCCAGATTACAGACCACAGGATCGGACTGCCGTCTGAGGTTCTGTCAGAGGGTATGACCGTTGAAGTTAAAATCACAGATATTGATTTTGAAAAACATAAGGTTTCACTCAGCATCAGAGCTCTTATGGAGCAGGTGCAGCAGCCCTCGGAAAATCTCGATAAGGCACCTGTTGTCGTCTATGACACAGATTCGCCGCCTGCAGCAGAGCCCGTGCAAGAGGGTTAAAAAACCACCCGAAACAGCATAAAGTATTACCGGAAGCAGTGCCATCACCGCTTCCGGTATAATTATTACAAAAATGGTAAAACATAATAATATAACAATAGTCAGCTCCTGTATCACAGGCGGACGAGCGATAGTCACAGCCGGCGGTTTTTACGGGGATATAGGGGGAATATGGGCTATCGTAAGGAAATAGTTTGCCAAAGCACTTGCTATATCTAGGGAAAATAGTATATAATATATTTGTTATATTGATATGCACTGATCAAGTATGTGTTTGGCAGGCTGTGACTTTAAGGGAGTAGTGTATGTTCCATGTGGGAGATATGATAGCCCACCCCATGCACGGGGCAGGCGTCATAGACAGTATTGAGGAGAAAAGAATAAACGGCTGTACACGCCAGTATTACGTTCTGAAGATGCCGACCGGCGGTATGGTTGTCATGATACCTACTGAGAGCTGTGAGGCCATTGGTGTGCGGCCTATTGTGGATTCCGAAGCCGCCGAAACGCTTTTAAACTCAATTTCCGAAATTGATGCCGATATGACATCCAACTGGAACCGGAGATACCGCGAAAATATGCAGAGGCTGAAAAGCGGTGATTTGATGGAGGTCGCTCGTGTCGTTAAAGGACTTATGACGCGCGACGGTGAAAAAGGTCTTTCAACTGGGGAACGCAAGATGCTCCACTCGGCAAAACAGATACTCATATCAGAAATTGTCTTATCTCAACAGAGCAGTTATGAGGAAGTCGAAACGCGTATTAATACCGTTCTTGCATAGTTCTCCCAAAGCTCGCAGGGAGCTGATAGTACGCGGAGGTTTTCCCTCCGCTTTTTTGCATATAAAGAAATGTTGCCAGAGGTGATGAAAGTGGCTCAGTGGTTAAAAAAATTGATTGAGAAAAAAACGAAAAAGGATGAAGCGGTTTGCTCTGCCGTCGTTGCCGCTGCCGGGTCGTCCGCCAGAATGAAGGGAACGAATAAGCTTCTGGCTGATATCGACGGTATGCCTGTGCTGGTACATACGCTGACAGCTCTCAACAGATGCAGGAAAATCAGCGAAATCATCGTTGTGACACGCGAGGCTGATTTGAGCACCGTCGCCGCGATGTGCAGCACATACAACATATCAAAGCTGACAAAAATAGTCATTGGCGGCAAGACAAGGCTTGAATCAGTCTATAACGGCGTGATGCAAGTGTCTCCGAAAGCAAAGCTGATTGCGGTACACGACGGAGCAAGGCCGTTTGTGACGGAAGAAATTGTTTCAGAAACTGTTGAAGCGGCGATGAAATTCAACGCCGCTGCGCCTGCTGTGCCGGTAACATCGACGATAAAGCTTGCTGAGAAGGGTTTTGTCAAAAGAACGATTGACAGGGAGTGCCTGTATGAGATTCAAACCCCGCAGATATTTACTGCCGAACTCCTGAAAGGCGCGCTGCAGAATGCTGTCGACAAAGCGCTGTACATAACGGATGACTGCATGGCTGTTGAAGCGATCGGCGGCCGCGTGAAGCTCACGGAAGGTTCGCGGGAAAACATAAAGCTGACAACAGCGGTTGACCTGGAATACGCGGAAGCGATATTAAGCGCGCGGAGGAACAAAAAATGAGAATCGGTCATGGTTATGACGCGCACCGCCTGAAAGCAGGACGCCCCTGCATACTGTGCGGCGTCAGAGTACCGTGTGCATTTGGGCCGGACGGCCATTCTGACGCAGACACTCCGATACACGCGCTAATGGACGCGCTGCTGGGCGCGCTGGCGCTCGGTGATATCGGCGGACTTTTCCCCGATGCTGAAGGTAAGTATAAAGACGCCGACAGTATGGAGCTTTTAAAGCTTGTCTGCGAGAAGATTGCCTCAATGGGCTACAGGCTCGTCAACGCTGATATCACGATCATCCTTCAGAATCCCAAACTGTCGCCGTTTATAGAAGATATGAGATTAAGGACGTCAAATGTTCTCAATACCGGAATTAACAACATCAGTATAAAAGCAACGACAGAGGAAAAAATGGGATTTACGGGAGACGGTACGGGAATACGCGCCCATGCTGTTGTCCTCCTTGAAAAAACAGAAGAATAACATGTTGTTATTGCCTGCCTCGATTAACCGGCAGGCAATAACCGTTGTTTTCTTAAATACAACAAGACAGAAACGCGCGACGCGGCATATTATGTTTTGAGCGGCAGGCAAATGCCGCAGGATCATAAACATCCGAGAGGAGAGCCGTTTCGTGGTATATTATCTTTTGATATGCCGGTCGCTGACATACGCGCAGCGTACGGCAAAGGCGCTTGAACGCGTCGGAATAACGGCCATTGTCACTAAGGTTCCGCAGTTGATTGCTTCTGACGGCTGCGGATACTGTGTGAAGGTGTCAGCAAAGTATATATCAAATGCTCTTGTTGCCTTAAAAGATGCTGAGCTGTACCCAATAAAAGTATTCGTACAATACGCTGACGGAAATTACGGCGAGGTGAATTTATGATTTACCTCGACAACGCAGCCACAACGCTGATTAAGCCGGCGGATGTCCCGAAAAGCGCTGCCTGGGCTTTCGGACATTTGAGCAGCCCGGGAAGGGGCGGGCACAAGGCTGCCATGGCCGCCGCACAGACGGCTTACGAATGCCGGCTGGCGGCCGCAAAGCTCTTTAATGTCAAAAACCCGGAAAACATCGTGTTTACATTTAACGCCACCCACGCGTTGAATATTGCTATAAAAAGCCTTGTGCGGCGCGGAGAAAAAGTTGTTGTTTCAGGTTACGAGCATAATGCAGTCACACGCCCGCTTTATGCTCTCGGCGCGAGAGTTTCCGTCGCCGCATCTGAATTGTTTGAACCTGAAATGGCGCTGCTGGCCTTTGAAAAGCGGCTGACCGATGATACAGCGCTTGTGGTCTGCAATCATGTTTCAAATGTTTTCGGATATATACTGCCGGTTGAACGCATTATTGAAGCATGCCGCGAAAAGAGGATACCCTTTATACTTGATGCTTCACAGTCTGCGGGAGTGATCGATATTGATTTTGAAAAGCTCGGCGCTGATTTCATATGTATGCCCGGCCATAAAGGACTTTATGGGCCGCAGGGAACAGGCCTGCTGCTGTGCGCGCATACACCGCAGGCGTTATTACAGGGGGGGACCGGCAGTCACTCCATGGCTCCCGATATGCCGGATTTTCTGCCGGACAGACTGGAGGCGGGAACGCATAATATGCCGGGGATAGCTGGTCTCAAGGCCGGGTTGGATTTTATAATTAAAAAGGGTGTAAAAAACATCCTCACGCACGAGAGAGAGCTGATTGATTTTGCAGCTGGAGAGCTGATCAAGATTGACGGTGTCCGTGTTTTCAGAAGCGATTACGGTTATTGCCAAAGCGGCGTGCTGTC
>CAZVLO010000026.1:0-3585 GCA_964628265.1 uncultured Papillibacter sp. | reverse complement strand
GATCGATGGCATACCATGCGAAACCGTCAGTGAGGCTTTGGCCGAGCGTGATATTGCTGTCAGAGCCGGCCTGCACTGTGCCCCTTTGGCACATAAAACTGCAGGGACGCTTTCCACCGGCACGGTAAGAGCCAGCGCCTCCAACTTCAACGTAAAGCGTGATATTACTGCGCTGACATTGGCCGTCAGAAATATAACCCGTGATAAGCCACTTGTTGGTAAGCTTGTATAAAGGCGGCACGTGTAAATTGCATATGTATACAGATTGTTCATATAAATTGCGTTGCCATTTACCTGGTTTTATAATATAATAACTAAATAATGCTCAAATAAGACAAAAAATACGCTTTGCGACGCTTTATGAAGCTTTACGACGTTTAAGAGAGTAAATTTCGGTCTGAGGATGTTTATGATGGAATCTTTGAAGGAGTTTATCCGAATCATATTTAATCTCATAATGAGCGTGGGTCCGGAGGATGTCGTTGATATCTTGATCGTGGCTTATATTATCTACCGCATCATCACCGTGGTCAGGAAGACGAGCTCCGGCGGCGTTATCAAGGGCATCATACTCATCATCGCCGTCATGTGGCTGTCCAGTATTCTGAACCTCAACGTCATAACTTTTTTGCTTGGACAAACCATGAAGCTCGGCATACTTGTCCTCATCATACTGTTCCAGCCCGAACTCCGCCGTTTCCTCGAGCAAATGGGAAGCAGCAATGTGCGTTTTCTTCTCGGTAAAAAAGTACAGTACGGCAATGTCGAGGCAGCTGTCGAAAACACGATTACAGCCTGTATAGAAATGTCAAAAAAAAAGACTGGTGCGCTGATTGTTTTCGAGCGTGAGATGACATTGACTGATTATACGAAAACGGGTACGCGGCTTGATTCCTTACTGTCCGTTGAACTGCTTAAGAGCATATTTTATCCAAAATCAGCACTCCATGACGGCGCTGTCATTGTCAGAAACGGGCGGATTTTAGCCGCATCCTGTATGCTGCCGATGACGTCAAACACCAGCATAAGCCGGGATTTAGGCATGCGCCACAGAGCCGGAATCGGCATAAGCGAGGTTACGGATGCCATTGTTGTGATTGTTTCGGAGGAGACAGGCTCCATATCCGTGGCAATAAACGGTATGCTTAAACGCCACCTGGCACATGACACATTTCAAAAATTATTGCGTAATGAATTGGTTCTTGACGAGACTTCAAGCTCATTAAAGAAAAAAATTCGCGACAGATTTAAGGTGAAGAGCTAATGATGAAAGGCCGCATTAAAAAAGTATTTAACAGCCGGGTTTTCTATATAGCCTTCTCACTGCTGGCCGCAGTCTCGATTTGGCTGTATATATCCTATATAGAAAATCCCGACACCACCCAAACCGTCAGAGTCAATTTACGGATAATGAACGAGGAATATTTGGCGGACAAGGGCCTTGTCGTAACGAGTATCAATCCGGAGGCGGTCACACTGCGGTTTACCGGAAAAAGAAATATTGTTACCCGCCTGAAGGACACAAATGTCACCGCAACTGTTGACTTGTCCTTGATTAACGAGAAGAGCGTCAGAACGCTGACCTATGCCGTCGCCACGCCGCTTGACATCAGCCTGTCGTCGTTTACAACATCGAAAAGCGTTGATAGCATCACTGTGATCGTTGATAATCTGGTGACAAAGGAAATTCCGGTCAAGGGCTCGTATACCGGCGGTGTTGCGGAAGGCTATCAGATGGATCCCATGGAGTTGTCGCCGGAAGTCGTTACAGTGTCCGGGCCTCAGGATGTTGTATCAAATATCTCTTACGCGCTGGTCACGCTGCAGCGGGAGAACATATCCAAAACGGTGGTGGAACAGCGCCCGTTTACGCTCATAGACGACAGCGGACATGAGATCGTATCGGATAAACTGACCTTCAGCCAGGATACAATCAATGTTGAAATACCTGTTAATATGGTCAAGGATATACCGCTGAAAGTGGATTTGAAATACGGCGCCGGCGCGAACAGCGCGAATACAAGCTATAAAATATCGCCACCCATTGTTTCGCTTTCCGGTGATGCTGAAAAGCTGAGCGAAATCAATCATTTGCCGATAGGTACGATTGATACGACGAAATTCCTCAATGGGAAGGAATTGGTTTTCCCGATTGTTCTCCCAAATGAGACGAAAAACCTGACCGGAGTAACAGAAGCCACTGTCACGGTCACTGTCTCCGGACTTGAATCAATACATGTAATAACGGATAATATTGCTGTTACCAACGTAACGGCCGGTTATTCCGCAGAAGTTATAACAAAAAGCGTGGATATTCTGCTGCGCGGGACGCCGAAAGATATCGAAAAAATCACCCCGGATGAAAAAGGGGATACCGACGTACCTGTCAATTACCGCGTGGTTGCGGATTTAAGCGAACTCGGTGATACCGAAGGGACTTACAGTGTCCTGGCCAAGGTTTATGTTGACGGGGATGTAGATGTCGGCACAGTCGGCGATTACATGATCACTGTCAGAATTTCAAGGGATTAGTTTAAAATGTTTGGATATATCAGGCCGCTGAAAGACGAGCTAAAGGTCAGAGAGTATGAGGATTTCAAAGAATGCTACTGCGCGCTGTGCCATGCCCTTAAAGCGCAATACGGTATGTTCTCGAGATTTATTCTGAATTATGACTTTACATTTCTGGCAATGCTGTTATGGGACAAAGAGGAAGCGCCTGACAGAAAGTGCTCAAGGTGTATTGCAAGCCCGCTGAGGAAAAAGACGTATTGCGCGCCGTCACGCGCGCTCCGAGAATGCGCGGGGTACAGTGTTATTCTCGCTTGGTGGAAGCTGAGGGATTCCGTCGCCGATGAAAGCTTTTTTCGATCGCTGCGTGACAGAATTTATTCAATTCTGCTCAAAAGAGCTTATAAGAAAGCAGCGGGGACGTATTCCGAATTTGAGGCAGCCGTGCGGTACGGATTGGACGAGCTCAGAAGTCTGGAAGAAGCGGACAGCGATTCCATTGACGCCTGCGCCGATAAGTTTGCGGTGATTACAGGCGCACTGGCCACAGAAATCGATGAACAGGGAAAGCAGCGCGCACTGCAACAGCTGCTTTATCATACTGGACGGTTAGTCTATATCCTTGATGCGTGCGACGATATGGAGGACGATAATAAAAATGGCCGATTCAACGCCGTCGCAAGAAGATTCGGCATTGAAACGGGAAAACTGTCCGATGAGGAAACGGAAATCCTCAGAACAACGCTGATGCACTCATGCAATCTGATTGCATCAGCATTTGAACTTCTGAAGCCGAATCCGTGGTCTTCTATTTTACGCAACATTATATATCTCGGAATGCCCGAAGCGAGTACGCGCGTACTCAGCGGCACTTGGCGACAAGGGTGTTCACGCTTTAACAAAGGGAATGAACAGAAAACATGAACGATCCATACAGTGTCCTGGGTGTTTCGAGGAATGCGACGGATGATGAAATTAAGAAAGCTTACAGAGAGCTGGTACGCAAGTACCACCCGGACAACTATCACAATAATCCACTGGCCGATCTCGCACAGGAAAAAATGAAAGAGATCA
>CAZVLO010000025.1:32783-33066 GCA_964628265.1 uncultured Papillibacter sp. | reverse complement strand
AGGGATGTTGAGCTCCGGGCATTCCTTTAATTCTGCATATGTAAAATTGATACGAGAATAGGAGCAGAGGTCGCCGGAATAACCCAGCCCCTCCGCGTATTCACACATCCGCTGCCCGCCGCCCTTGGCACCGATTGCCGCGCCTTGATTTTCCGGATAAACAACATAGATGCCTAAAGTTGTCGGTATCTCCTGGGGAAAATTAGAGGCACACCAGCCAATCTTCTCACCTCTGTTTTTTGCATCCCAGGCGTCCTGCGTCGCTTTGTCGGCAATTTCTTTG
>CAZVLO010000025.1:9517-32671 GCA_964628265.1 uncultured Papillibacter sp. | reverse complement strand
CCTCCTACATAATAGATTTTTCGTAAGCCAGCAGCGCAGCGCCGATTGCTCCTGCCAGCTGCGCGCGCGGGTCGGTATGAACCGCAATCTTCAGCTCCGCCTGAAGTGCCCGGACAACGCCCCCATGGCGGGCAACACCGCCTGTCATAAAGAGCGGTTCTGTCATGCCCAGCCTTTTGAGGAGACCGCCGCCCCGGAAGGCCACAGCCCTGTTAATACCGGCCGCCAGGTCTGCTGTTTCGATGCCTTTGGAAAGCTGCGATATGACCTCAGACTCGGCGAAGACGGTGCAGGTCGAACTGATGTCGACACGCTTTTGGGACATGATATCGAGGTCACCCAGCACGTTGATGTCAATATCCAAAATACGTGCCATGACTTCAAGAAAGCGCCCCGTTCCCGCCGCGCATTTATCGTTAATGACAAAACCACCGAGTTTTCCGCCGGGAAGGACGGAAAGCGCCTTCGCGTCCTGACCGCCGATATCGAGAACGGTCCTAACGTCCGGAAAGAGCCAAAATGCGCCCCGCGCATGGCAGCTCAGCTCTGAAAACACAAGACTTGCCTCAACAACGGAATTCCGCCCGTAACCCGTAGCAGCCGAGAGCTTTATATCCTCCGGCATCAACCCGGCAGATTTGAGTGCGGCCTCGATGGCGCGTCCAGGGCCGCTTGTTCCCGTGCCAACAGGTATGACGGCTGACCCTATAATATCCGTGCCGCCCTGCATGACAACGCTTTTCGATGTGGTGGAACCGATATCAACTCCGAGAATATAAATAGTGAATCACCCCTCAGAAAGACGGTGCAATTTGGTAATGCGTTGAATACCGTATTAATGATTCTTGGCCGGCCGCGTCGTTTTCATGTCCGAGCCTTGGTTACCATGGCTGCCGGTAAGCTTTAAGTGCTTCGGCTTCTGCCCTTGCTTTTTTCGCATAATCTGTATAGAGTCCATATTCGTGCTCCATGCAGCAGTCTGTATAGGACGGGTCGGTACCGGGATGCCTTGGCAGCGGCACGTCCTGCTCGACAAGTATGTCCTGCACCTTTCTAATATCGACATCCCTTACGGTTGTTCCGTCCGCGGCGGCGACAGCCGCGGCAACTCCAGCAGCCTGTCCTGTTCCGATGCATTGTGGGATCAGCGTGAGCCAATCAACCGCAACGTCGTCCGCCGAAAGGTGGCGTCCGGGGCAGAGCAAATTGCCGATATTCTGCGGCAGCATAGCTCTGTAAGGGATTTCGACCGGACCGCAATCGTTGATTTTGCAGATTGTCGAATGCCATGCGATAACGTCTTCGAACTTCGGCGCAAACGCAAAATCGTTGGCGGTCATAATGTACTCGCCTTGCAGTCTGTAGCTGCATCGCGCGCCGAGCTGAGGTGCGATATCGTAGAGATATGCGTTTCTGAATGCGATGGGGCAGGCTTCCCGAAGGTATTCCAGTATCTCACGCATTGTAGTGCGCGTACTGATCTCAGTCTGTGTTATATCATCGATTTTTGAACAGTCCTTGTCGGCGTGCCAGTTGTTGACCCAACAGATATCATTTCGGCTTGAGGCGATCAGCGCGCAGCGGAATCCGGCAATTCCGGATATGCCCTCCGTTAGGCTTTTTGCAACGTTGGCGTTCGCCTTTTGCCACTCTATATAAGCATCCCAACTGATCCCGCCGATACGCCAGACGAGCGCCGTGGTACTTGACCGGGTGTTGCTGTCGGCCAGAGCACGGAACGGTGTGCCGGTACTGCGGAACAGATCTCCGTCACCCGTGGCATCAATCACAGTTTTGGCCAGGATTGCCTGTCTTCCTTCCTTGCTTTCAAAAATAACGCCTGTGACATCCGTTCCATCCATGATTGGTTTGACGCCCCAGCTGTGATACAGTACGCGGATTCTGTCACGCTCCTCCAGCAGCATCCTGTCCATTTCGATTTTCAGCTGGTTCGGTTCGAAATAAACAGCCCGGACCAGCCGGTGCGGCTCACTTTCGCTGACGCTTCCGTGTATCGCTCTCCATGCGTTAACAAGCACCGGATCGGTCTGCCCGATCTGATCTTTTTTTGGCCCCAACACGGCCCCCGGAATGCTTTCCATCCTTGAAAACCACTCTTCCTGGATGCCGCGGACAAAGCTTTTATCATACCAGGACAGCTTTGGTACCATGATGACGTATCCGCCGGTAACATCACCACCCATATAGCCGTAACGCTCCATCAGAATGATGTTTTTTGCCCCGGCGCGCGCTGCGGCAATAGCAGCGCTGTGTCCCGCGCTGCCGCCCCCGACAACCAAAATGTCACATACATCATAAACCGGCAGCCTGTTTTCTGACTCTATGTATACCCTTGTTTCCATGTTTTCACCTGCTTCACTTTTTTATCAAGCCATATCAAAGTAACGAATATTCTGTTGCTGAAGACTTCTATTCATATCGGGCAATATACCTGCCCGTCAAATACCCGAAAGTTAAGCAGCAGCCATAATTATGGCCGGCAATCCTGAAATTGTAGCAATTGGCGTACATATCACCGATCATCGAGCCTGCCGCATATAACCCCTTGATCGGTATGTCGTTCTCGTCACAGATTTGCATATGATGATTCGTCCTTGGGCCGCCGAGCACCGAAAAAAAGCGATACTGGCTGATCAGGCCGCCATAAAAAGGCCCCTCCTTGATTTCCTGAAGATATTTCTTCTTCTTATGAAAATCGGCATCATACCCAGACCGGCATATCTCATTGTAACGCGCAATCGTCTCCAGCGTCCGGTCACCTGGCAGCCCCAGCTGATCAACAACCTCACGCAGCGTGCCGCCCCTGACAATATTCCCGTTTGCAAGTTCTTTCTCCCACTTTGCTATGACATCGTCAGGTGACATTTTTTCACTGCCTCTGATGCTGCCGTGGGCATGCCAGTCGATATCATACGCATAATTCGTCCCCCAGATGGCATATGCCGCCTCTCCCGGCTCACGCAGAACCGCTAATGCGGTATACGGCGCGTTACAGTCTTCGTTCATAAAGCGCTCGCCGTTTCTGTTGAGCCTGAGCCCCCTGTGCCCGCCGTACGGCATATTGGAGCACAAGCGGCTGCCCTGAATCAGCGGGGCGTTCGGAAATGTCCTCTGCCAGGCCGCTCCGGCCCAAAGCGCCATCAGGTGCCCGTCACCCTTGTACAGGCCCTTCTCAACAAATCCGGCATCATAATTGACTTTGCTGTTTGTAAAGTATTTGGCATATGCCGGGCAGTATTTGGCCATCATGTCGGAGTTGGCGGAAAAATCACCTGTCGCAAGAACAATCGCTTTTTTTGCGGCATACTTGATGTATTTGCCTTCCCCGTTTTGTGCGATGACTGCCGAGACTCGCCCCCTGCCGTTCTCATCCCTGACGAGCTGCTTGGCAGCCGTGCCGTAGACAACGCGGCCTCCTTTATTCTTGAAATTCTTTTCCAGAGTCTTCAGTGCCAGCATAATACCTGCTCCGGCGAAGGTCACCCCCTGCCCCATGAAAGCGTGCGAGCCGACGGGCTGATTCGTTGGACTGCAGGGGTCGTCTTCATTATCCTTCTCCAGGACAACTGTCACTCCGTCCGCTTCCAGCATGTCAATCAGCCAGTTCATGGCTGTTTCACTGTTGTTGTAAAAACTGTACCATTTCCTCTGATCGATGTTGTATGAAGCTGCCGCGAATTCCTGAAGATAAAAGTTCTCAACTTCCTGCCTGGGGTACCCCTGTGCCTCCATAATTTTACTGTACGAGGCGGCGACGGAGCCTCCCCGCCCCACCGGCCTGCTGCTGGCTGTCACAATAATGGTATCGACACCAGCTTCCACAGCGGACAGGGCGGTGCACAGTCCGGACATCCCTTCGCCTACAACAACGAGTTCTGCTTCTATTGTCTCGTGAATCTGCGTATCTGCGATTGGCTCCGGCGGAATCTCAAAGCCCCATTTTCGAGACGCCAGCTCCTCGGTCATATATATGCTTTTTAGCGAAACCTCAGGTGCTTCCAATAAAGTTAACCCCCTCCGCACATTCACATGCGCACGTTTTTTCTATCGCAAGCCCGAATACATTTCTTTGCTGTACTCATAGAATGTCTCCTCCATGGGATAAAACAGCTTCTCAAAACCGCTGGACATGTTTATGACCACTCCGGCGCCCGGCACAACATGTGCCCCGAATCTGTCGACAATTCCCTTTGCATGAAGCCGAACCTCTTCCTCAGTCGCGTCCGGATCGTAACAAAGAAACGGATCCGTGTGATACTCCACTGTCACACGGTCACCGTATTTGTTCAGGATATACGGTATGTCGTTGATTTTTTGTATCTCCAGACCGTCTACACCGATCTCCTCCACCATGTACGGCACAAAGCAGTCAATGACGCCGCAGCAGTGAAGAATAAATTTCGTTCCCCTGGACTGAACTGCCCTGGCAAACCGGGCTGTGGGTTCCAATATCGTTTTTTCAAACATAGCCGTGGAGAAAAACGGCGCACGCATCGTTCCCCAGTCGTCTCCCGCGACAATATAGTCTAAGGGCACGTGATCCCGGATCCGGTTGAATAAATCAATTTTGAAATCCACCAGGCGCATCATGAACGCATGCACAGCCTCGGGTTCCAAAATGAGATCGACAAGCGCCTGCTCAAAGCCTTCCAACATGTGAAGTCTTTCAAAAGGACCGTTGCTCATCCGCATAAAGAGGGCCAGCGATTCGTCCCGCTGCAGCCGCTTTGCATCCGCTTCCCAGTCATACTTGGAAAGATCCTCCCAGTGCACTTTCTCCTCCCATTCGGTGATATCGTTCATGACATTACCTTGGGGCGTATTTGAGCCCTGAGCTTCCGAATATTTGTATTCCACACCGAACCAGTCAATGGCGTCCGCCTCCCGTTCAATCGGGCTGTCACAGGCAACAGACGACTGATACGCTTGAGATGATCCGTATAAATTCGGCATCCATACCGGTTTATCATGGCTTAGCGCCCGAAGCAGGTTCTCACGAGGTGATATCGGATAATCCCGCGCCCGCAGCGGCCATGGTTTTGGCATCACCGGAATCGATACGTGTTTTTTTACAGCCATATTGAATCCTCCTTATTACGTTGCCAGCCGGGCAAACCTGGCGTATGCAGCGCTATATGTTCAGCGCCGCATTGAAGCCGTCATGTATGGCGTCGCCCAGGGATCGCGGCAGCTTTGCGTCTCCCACGATGTAGACCTCGGTCTCCGGCAGGATATGGCGCAGCCCTTCAACTGTCTCTTTTCGTGGTAAAAGTCCCGTGGAAATGAGTACGGTATTGCATTCATACTCCTCGACTGCACCTGTATCGATCACCGTACAGACGATTTTATCGGGATGAATCGCAGTCAGCCTGCGGTTTGTCAGTATCTCCGCGCCATTCTTCTCCAGTATTGTCAGGAGCTCCGCCGTATCGCTGCTCAGTTGCGGCAGTATCTCAAACACCCTGACCTTTTTACCGCGGGAGGACTGCGTCACGGCGCTTTCGAGCCCCAGGGAGCCGCCGCCGATAATGGCGATATTCTCTCCGATTTGGCATTTACCCATATCGGCATCTGCCGCCCAGTGGACATGGGGCAGATGAATGCCGGGTACATCGGGGATGCTCGGCTCGGCACCGACGGCAATAACCAGCGCATCAGGGGCAATGTCTCTGATCGTTTCGTCCGTCACCATCGTATTCAGACGGATATCCGCACTGCTCTTATGTACGGCACAGCGGATATATTCCAAATAATCCTTCATATCCTGTTTGAGATTCATCGACGCGGCCGCGATCAGATTTCCCCCGAGAACGGGCTCCTTTTCAAACAGGACGACATGATGGCCGCGTTCCAACAGCGTCAGGGTCGCCTGCATACCCGCAGGACCGGCCCCCACCACGACGACAGTCTTTTTAACGCGCGCCCGGTGAACCAGACCGTCCTCCAACTCACTTTCTCTTCCAAGCTTGGGGTTGACGGCGCAGGCGACGGTCCGTATGTTCCTCACGCGCTTGCCGCAGTATCCGCAGCGCGTGCAGGGGACATGCTCCTCCGGTTTGTTCATGGCATACTTACGCGGCATCTCCGGGTCGGCCATCAGCGGACGCGCCATGGCGCAGAAATCTGCCCAGCCCCCGGAGATGATTTTCTCCGCGTTATCCAGATTCATGATGCCGGCCACGGCCGTGACCTTGCACTTGAGTATCTTTTTAAGCTCCGCGGCGTATTTGACGTTGATCATTCTCGGCATGTACATATTGGGAGACCAGTAGCGAAAATACTTGATGTCGGAATGCAGCCCAGCCGAAACGTTAACGATGTCGATCAGCCCATCGAGCATCTGCAGATATTCCTTTGTCTCCTCAAAGTGCATACCGTCGGGATGCATCTCATCGGCGGAGACGCGGAATTCAATGACGAAATCCTCTCCGCATTTTTTTCGGATTCCTTCCAATATCTCCATTCCGAAGCGCGCTCTGTTTTCCAGCTTGCCGCCGTATTCATCCGTCCTGTGGTTATAAAGCGGGCTTGAAAATTGTGCGATCAGATTGCCGTGTCCGCCATGAAGCATACACATTTTCAAGCCTGCCGACTTACAGCGGTATGCGGCATCTATATACTTCCTCTGGACTTCATGGATCTGGTTAATTGTCATTTTCTGCGCTCTGACAGGTTCGCGCCCGTTCTGAGCAGCCCGGAGCAGCTCTCTCGGCATCATCTGGGAGGATGGGCCGATAGCCGGTACCTTGTTGTAATCATAGACCGCATCCAATCCCGAGTGGTTGATTTCCAGCGAGCCCAGCGCGCCGAAGCGCTCGCACATATCTGCGAACCGGCCGATACCGATGAGATAATCGTCGCTGTCGAGGGCCACCTGACGCGGTTCATCCTGGGCGTGGGCGATATCAATTGTACAGTTACCCAGCGTAATTATAGCCGCACCGCCCCGGCCAATGGCACGGAAGTAATCGATGTGCTCCTGTGTCATATACCCTTTTTCCGTTGTAAACTTTGGGGATGTCGGTGCCATTTCAATACGGTTTTTAAATTCAACACCGCGTATTGTGATAGGAGAAAATATCTGTTTATAGTTGCTTCCCACGATGTATCCACCGTCTTTCAAATCCTAAAAAATAATGTCGGGGTTTACATTTTCAGGCCTGTCTTTTTCCGGCTCCGGCTTCTTGATATCGCCAAACCGCAACGTGATTTTTCCGTTTGGAAGACGCACACCCACCATGTCACCGCGCAGACGGACGAACTCGTGCTTTGTCAAATCGGCTTTCGCGGACTCGGCAAGATGCGCCCAGTACCCGTCCGGCGCTTTGTCAAGCGGCACGCCGTCGTCGATCATTGCCTGTCGGACAAGTCTGCCGTCGAGTTCCCTGGGGCTGACGCCGTTTTTAAGGCAGAGGTCTGCGGCAATTCCGGCTGCCTGTCCTGTAGACATGCAGATGGTTATTATTCGAACAGCGGCCATGGCGTGGAACTCTGCGGATACACAGCGGCCGGCGACGAAAAGGTTATCCACCTTCAGCGGCACGATGCAGCGGTATGGCACCTCACAGTAATTCGCAGGATTTTGATATACCGAGTAGCTCCCCTCTTCAGGCGGGCAGAACGGGTGCATAGCCTTGTCGCACGGCTCGGTTATGTTGACGGCGCCTGGTATGGGCTCTTTTGAGTGGATGTGATGTCTGAAACCCCAATAGCCGTTTGTCGGATGGTGTGTGTCATAAAGCTCGGGGAATTTTGCGATGCTGTCCTCAAATTTCACGGCGGCGGCGATATCTGTATTTCTCATAATATATTCGCCGACAATCCGGCGGGAATCCCGTATTCCGGGCATCGAAGCCAGACCGGATATCCGGCATCCTTCAAATCCGGGAACATATTTACGGAATGCTTCCTGGAGCCACTGGTTCTGTTGATGCTGTTCAACGATTTGGCGCGACAAATCCTCGACACTGAGATTGTGGTTATAATAACTGTGCGCGACGTTGAAGGTAATGTCAGCCTCTTCGTCGGGCGTACCGGGGACCTGATATATAAGTCCGCCCGGGAACAGCGGATACGGCAGGTCGCCGTTTGCCACGGCTTTATCCATCATCTGCCCGGCGAGACTCAGGTTATCCGGATAACCTGTGTTGTCCTCGACCCATTCCTTCATGGCCTCGCGGTATTTGCTCATATTGACATTCGACATGCGCACGCCCATCGTGTGCGCGAGATTCAGCCCCATGTATTCCGCATCGCCGACTTCATACGGCACCCCAGCAGCGGCGGCAATATCCGCGTCGCCGGTTGCGTCGATGAACAAGCTTGCTTTTATCTCGCAGCGGCCGGACTTGGAGTAGCAGACGACGCTTTTTATGTTTGGACCATCCATCACGACATCCACAGCGTGCATCCCATACAGCAGGCGGCATCCTGATTGAAGCAGCATCGTTTCCATCTCGAATTTACAGCGCTCGGGATCCACTGCTGGTGTGTGCGGCGTATCATATAGAAATCCCTTCTTTTTCAGGCGCTCCAGCAGCTCCTTACATATACCCTCAATCATCCCGGCTGGCCCTGTGATAAAACCATTTGTCATCAGTCCGCCCAGGCTTGTCAGGTTCTCTATGAGAAGCGTCCTTAGCCCCTTCCTTGCCGCCGCAACTCCGGCCGCAAATCCGGCGGGACCTCCACCTATAACGAGAACGTCAACATCATAATTATTCACAGCATTTAGCCTCCTGTTATTTGCCTTCTGTTCGTTAAGCGACTCCGAACATCCTTGTTTCTCAACCTGTTGTTATACAAAATGACACGCTACAAAATGGCCGCCGCCGGCATCTCTCAATTCCGGAACGATTTCAGCACATTCCTTTTTCGCCATCGGACAGCGCGGATGGAACGAACAACCAGACGGCGGGTTCAGAGGTGTCGGCACATCACCTGTCAAAACAATCCTGTTTCGCCCCGCCTCGGCAACAGGGTCCGGTAGAGGTTGCGCCGACAGCAAGGCTTGCGAATATGGGTGCAGCGTATTGGAATACAACTCCTTGGAACTTGCCATTTCAACGATTCGACCCAGGTACATGACCGCCACACGGTGGCTGATGTACTGCACAGCCAACAGATCGTGCGATATGAACAGATAACTCAGCTTGTTATTCTTTGACTGCAGCTCCTGCAACAGATTGAGTATCTGCGCCTGCATCGACACATCCAGCGCTGAAATCGGCTCGTCGCAGACAATCAATGACGGATTCCCCGCCAAGGCGCGGGCTATTGAGATTCTCTGCCTCTGCCCGCCCGAAAACTCGTGGGGATACCTGTCTGTCATGTCCGGGCTGAGACCGGACATTTTAAACAGCTCAGCAACCTGCTCCTGATATTCCTTTTTACTGTTTACGAGATGATGTATCTTCAGCGGTTCACCGACAATATCTCCTGAACTCATACGCGGATTTAGAGAGCTGTACGGATCCTGAAATACAAGCGCTGCTTTTTTTCTGTATAACCGTAATTTCGTTTCGCTCATATCCGAAATATTCGTACCTTCAAAAAGGATGATGCCGCCTGTAGGCTTGTAAAGGCGCATGATGCATCGCCCGGCCGTTGTTTTGCCGCAGCCGCTCTCCCCAACCAGTCCCAGTGTCTCTCCGGGCTTAATAAAGAATGAAATATCATCCAGCGCCTTCACCTCGGCGACCTTTTTCTTTAAAAGGCCTCTCCTGACCGGAAAATACATCTTAAGGTTGACAACATCGACCGCGTTTCCTCTTTCAAGCGCACTCATTTACCAGCACCCCCCAGCCTGACCATACACGTCGTATAATGCGTTCCATCGACATTCGTCAGCTCGGGCAGCGGCTCGGTGAAACAGCATTTCTGCCGGTCCTTGCATCTCGGCAAGAAGGGGCACGTGGGTGGTCTGTCAATCAGTGACGGCGGCATTCCTTTTATTGGTGTGAGCTTTTGGCCAAGCTTTGGCACGCACTGCAGCAGGCCTTCCGTATACGGGTGCATTGGGCTTGCCCAAATTTCTCCCACCGTACCGGATTCTATGATCCGTCCGGCGTACATCACATTGATGCGCTGCGCATACCTGGCCACAATTCCCAGATTGTGCGTCACCATGACGAGAGCCGTATTATACTTGTTGACCATTGCATATAGAAGCTCAAGAAGCTGTGCCTGAATCGTCGCATCCAGTGCTGTGGTCGCCTCGTCCGCGATGATTAACTTCGGGTTGCACAGCATGGCCATACCAATCATCACACGCTGGCGCATTCCGCCCGACAGCTGGTGCGGATAATCATCCACACGTTTGCCGGGGTCGGGGATTCCCACCTGCTTCAGCATCTCAATACTGCGCTCGCGCGCTTCCTTGCGGGGTATTTTCAAATGCTCGATCAGGACTTCCGACATCTGCCTGCAGATTGTCATTGCAGGATTCAGAGAGGTCATCGGCTCCTGGAACACCATGGAGATTTTTCTGCCGCGAATGGCGCACATCTCACGGCTCTTCTTGCCGTATTGGAGCAAGTCCTGGCCCTCCAGCTCGACCGTACCGGCGACGATTTTTCCGGGCGGCTCTGCGATCAGCTGCATGACAGAGAGCTGGCTGACGGATTTACCGCAGCCGCTTTCCCCCACAAGACCGATAATATCTCCCTCGTCGACGTGATAGGATACGTTGTTGACAGCGCGGACAATCCCGCGCTCGGTTTTGAACTCGGTGGTGAGTCCCTTCACAGTTAGTAATCTTTTCACACGCTCACCCCCGTCAGTTCGATGATCCGCGCAGCTTTGGATCCAGCGCGTCACGCAATCCGTCTCCCACCATATTGAACGAGAAAACGAGGAGCACGATGGCGAGACCCGGCGCGATGGACAGGAGTGGCTGCGTCAGCAAATATTTATACCCGTCGAAGCACAAACTGCCCCAAGCCGGTGTCGGCGGCGGAATACCTAAGCCAAGGAAGCTCAAAGATGCTTCCGATAGTATTGCCACGCCGATCATCATCGTCATCTGTACAATAAGTGGTGACAGGCAGTTCGGAAGGATATGACGGAATATAATGCGGGTTTTTTTTGCGCCCATGGAGCGTTCCGCCAAAACGTAATCGTTCTGTTTGAGCGACATAACCTGTCCGTTAATAAGACGAACATACCCGGGAAGCAGTGTTACTGCAACGGCTAAGACGATGCCTGCAATGCCTACTTTTAAAATTGCAGCAATAATCAGTGTCAGAATGAGAGACGGTATTGCCATCATGGCATCCGTGAAGCGCATAATAATTGTCTGGACGATACCTTCAGCATACCCTGCGATGAGTCCAAGAATCGTACCAAGCGCTGCTGAAACAACCACCGTCGATACACCGACGAGAAGTGCGATTCTTGTGCCAAAAATGATCCGGCTCAACAGATCACGCCCCAGTGCGTCAGTACCAAGCAGGTGCTCGGAGCCCGGCTGCGCAAGAACATTGTAAAGATCCTGCTCGTTCATGCCATATGGCGCAATCAGATCAGCAAAGGCCGCCACGAGTATTGTGAGAATGATGAAGGCAAATCCAAAAACAACGATTTTCCTTTTGAAGAACACATGGACAAATCGCTTAAATTCATTGACAATCGGCAGCAGTTCTTCCTGCAAAATTTCAATATCCTTATCATCCTCAGGCAGAGACGCATGCATGTTTTTGATATCCGTATTTCCACTCATAACGACTCTCCCCCTATTTGTACTGTATTCTGGGATCCAGCCAGCCATACAGAAGATCGACAATCAAACTCGACAGCACGACAACAAGTGTCATTGTGAGCGTCGTCGCTTGAATAACCGGGTAATCATGTGAAAGCATGCCGTCTACCATCATTTTACCCAGGCCGGGGACGACAAATATCGTTTCAACGACAACCGAACCGCCAATGACCATTCGGATCATTGTACCGCTCAACGTGACGACTGGCATGAGGGAGTTTTTCACAATGTGTCTCGCAATCATCTTGCGCTCGTTCAATCCTTTTGCCCACGCTGTACGGGTATAATCTTCCCCCAAAGTCTCAAGGACGCTGGAACGCATTTGCCGTGCAGTGGTAGCAATGATGGTCAGCGAACCGACAAACACAGGCAGAATACTCTGTATCACACTTTGCCCGAAGTCTTTCCAAGGCAGCGTATAGCCGTACATCGGCAACAGCTTCAGCTTGAGACCGAGGAAGTAGATGAGCAGGATTGCAATCCAGAACTGCGGTGCGGCAATTCCAATATTGGCTATGGCCGAAACCAGATTGTCGATGAATTTACCCCTCCGGACCGCGCTGATAATGCCAAGCAGCGGTCCGATAATGACCCCGATAACAAATGAGCTGAGTCCCAGTATCAGCGTCACCGTTATTCTGTTTGCCATTTCGCTTCCGATGTCGAAACCGCGCATAATCGATGTACCAAAGTCGCCATGGAACAGCTTCACGACCCAGTCTCCGTACTGAACAAGGATCGGTCTGTCAAGGCCGGTCTCATGGCGTATCCGGTCCAAATCTTCCAGTGTCATCTGTGCAACCGCGTTTTCAGCGTAAAGCATTTCAATCGGATCACCGGGTATCGCCCGAATCATAAAGAAAACGGCAATGCTTACAAGAATGACAACGAGGAGCGCGTGCAACAGCCGGCGAACAATATAGGTCAGCATGTTATCTCACCCTTTTTGCTTTGTTATCTGGTGGTTCTTAAAAGATCAGAGAATGTGGTGCAGGTGCGAAAGGTCAAGGGAAGCAATGCTTCATGTCTCTGAAAACACACTTCCCTCAACTCTTCCGTCATACCTTAGCGTAAATTCAGGGCTTATATACCGTCAATTGGAAATCCATGCGTCATGCAGATTGCACCGCTCGTAGTCACCGTAGTAGGTATCATGTACGTTCTTCTTAATAGCCCAGTTGTCGCTCATATTGTATACCGGAATTGCTGTCAGATTATCAAGGAGCGCTTTGTGGGCGTTCGCATAAAGGGATGCATCCGGTTCGGGAGGTGCTGTGGCTGAAAATAGCGTGCCCATCCAGTTTTCAGGCCGCGCCGCGCTCACCGTAAACATTTGGAACGGATCAAAGGTTAGGAAGAACGTTAAGTAGGGGTTAGAGAAATTTCTGAACCCGTTGACAAGGATGCCGTCCCAGCCATTGTTGCGAAGCGTCGCATAACCTCCCGCATCGGGGAACTGCGCGTCTGCTGTAATTCCGATTTCCGAGAGCATCAGTTGGATTGCCTGAACGACTTCCTTATCGGCGATACCGGGCTGCGCGTAAAGTGTTGTCTTAAAACCATTCGGATAACCAGCCTCGGTTAGAAGATCCTTCGCCTTCTGCAGGTCAAAAGTCAAATTTTTCGAATCGTCAAGATGCGCTTTTGAGTTCTCCGCCAAAAGCTGAGTTGCGGGTGTATAAATACCGAATCCCCTCGCAGCTATGATGGCATCGCGGTCTATAGCGTAGGAAATAGCCTGCCTGACCTCAAGCTTTGAAAGAGGCGAATTCGCATCCACACTGCTCGCCGTCATGGTAACGGGGCCGGTTTCGAGGATAACGATATCGAACTGGCCTGTCGCCTTGAGCTGGGAAATCTGCTCAGCGGAGTTGATGTTAAGAACATCGATTCCGTCACTGCCCGTCGACTGGATCGCCATGTTCTGCATCATTGCATCCCTGATGAAGTGAAATTCCACGCCGTCAAGGTATGGTCTTCCTTCCCGCCAGTAGTTCGGATTCTTGGCTGCTTTGAGATACTGCCCATGAATGTATTCCTGCATAATAAACGGTCCCGTGCCGACCGGATTATCTTTCGACCATTCCTCACCGTTTTTCTCGAAGGATTCCTTGGAGACCAGGCCGACTGTGGCAAGGCCGGTTATGATTGTGTTTGCCCATTTGTCAAATTTGAGAACAAGCACGTCATCACCGCGTGTCTCATAGCCGGTAACATTCGTCATGATTTTGGCTTCAACCTGCTTCATGATATTCCAGCCGGCGACGTCGGACGTCAGAGCCGAGCCGTCAGAGAACTTTACGTTAGGCCGGATATTGACCACAACTTCATTCTTCTCCATGTCCACGGAATAGGAGGTCGCCAGGCAGGGTTCAATATCGCCATTTGTTTTAAGTAAATAAAGCGATTCAAAGAAAGGTGCAAGGAGTAGCTGCTCGACAGAAACCTGTGCCCAGGGTATTCCGATAGGCGCTGAACCTTCTGCCGCGTTGACAACTTTCAGAACACCGCCGTATTTGCTGTCGGGCGACGCAGCGGGGGTTTCTGCCGCGGGCGATTCAGATGCTGGGCTGCTGGGGTTTTGCGGTTCCGTGCTGGGGGACGTTCCGGGGGTTGAATTAGAACCGCAGGCAAACAGAGACAATGACAGCAAGAGAACTAAAACCATCGCTAATACTTTCCTCATAATTAACTCTCCTTAAAATTTTTCAGCATATTCAATGCTGTAGATTTTCGTAATGCTCGCGGCTGTATAGAAACAACTCACTGACTATGCTCCAGAGCGTTTCAGGCTCTCTTTCAAAAATGTTTACATAGAATCCGCCCCCTTGACCATAAATATCAACCGTTTTGCGAACCATATGGATGATTTCATTTCTCGAATAAACTTTTCCCGGCACATAGCCCTCAATTCCCGTATTAAACCCGATTTTGTCGCCGTATTTTATCTTCATTAAAGGAATATCAACGGCACGTCGCTGGATTTGAAGAAAATCTACGTTCATGTCTATCATGTAAGGTATGAACCGCGTGATGTTCCCGCAGGAATGGAGCATAAAGCTGATACCTTTTGATTTGATATGATCAATGATGCGTTTTGTGGGCTCAAACACAAGCTCTTCCATCATTTTTGGAGAAAAAAAGGTATCTTTTTCAGTTCCCCAGTCATCATGAATCGTCATCAGGCTGACCGGGTATAAGCTGCAGAGCAGGTCAACAAGCTCCATCATATGAATGGCCAGACGTTCGAAAAAATCCTTGACGGCTTCAGGTTCCAGGGACAAGGCAAACATCCCCTCCGTATAGCCGCCTAATACGGCGATGAGCCTCTGAATGAGACCGTTATGCAAATCAATTTGAACTGCTTTATCGGTCTTGTATTCGTTTTTCATAAAAGCGTCTGCTTTTGTTTGCCAATCCCAAGCTTTTAAGTCAGGGAACTTGATTGTTTTTTCCCATTTATTAATGTCGTCGAGCAAATGGGTGCCAGGCTTATTCGTCGCGCCGCCGGCAGAAACACACCATCGAAGAGGGACACCAAACCAATCGTAAAAATCATAATCCTGCGTAGCTTTTAGTGACAGATCAGGGCCGATCTGCTCCCCAACAGCTAAATCCTGAAATAAGAGATTATGAAAATCTGATAGTGAATTCGGTACCCAAAGGGGGGCTTGCCGCGCCGCGACACGCCTGAAGTTTTCTATGGGCGTGATCGGTTTCGTAAACTTTGGGATTTCAGGAAGGACGTTTCCGAACAAATCTCTGGTTTTCTCGGTTTTTATCCCGGGGTCGAGATAATCGGGTCTGAGATAGCTCATTATTTCCGGCTCCTTATTGAAGTTAAGGCTTGAAGCACGGGATAATGTTTCTATCCCTCACGCTCCGTTTCCGAACACTTTCAAGCATAGCCGCCATGGTTCCCCAGGTTTTCTCCCAGTAAAAAGCCGAAGGTGAGAGCCGTTCCGTGGCTGTTGCCGGCAATCAAAATGGGATAATCAACGCCGTAACGGCCACCGGCTGTATTGCCGATAGCATACAGGCCAACAACCGGTGTTCCCTGCTCATTAAGAACACGCATATATGTATCAACCCGCAGCCCTCCGACAACAGCAAGCAGTGCAGGGCCAAACTTCATCGCGTAATAAGGCGGTTTGTCAAGCGGCATAAGCAGCTCCCGGCGTTTTCCGAAATCATCATCTCTGCCTGAAAACGCCATCTGGTTGTACCTGGAGAAAGTCGCGGTAAATACATCCTTCGGAACGCCCATTTTTTCTGCCAGGTCTGCCGGCGTATCCGACATGACAACCAAGCCGTTCTTCAACCCGGCTTGCAGCTGCCGCGCCTCAGCCTCCTCGTCAAAAGCCGGTTCGCCCATGACATAATCCTGATCCCAGAAAAGGCCGCCGCCGTATTTTAATGATTCCGGAATCTTGGCCGGCCAGTCGGCGTCGATAATAGACCAGGCATACGGTATCCGCTCACGCAACAGCGCAACTGTTTTTCCTTGAACGTAATTATCCTCATTCATGAATCTGGTTCCATCGGGCTTAACAAACAGAAAACAGTAGTTTTTATAATGAAACGCCTGTGGATGCATCATTGTCGGGAATGGTGTGTCCTCAAAGGAACCACCGGCCCACAAGCCCATCCGGTGTCCGTCACCGTTATTGCCGCCTATGGGTGTGTAAATTTTTTTGCATCGATTTGCAATTGGTGCCAAATCTTCGCACATTTCGGCGTTGCCCCCGATGTCGCCGGTTGCCAGCACAACACCGCGCCGTGCCCTGACCAGAAGCTCCCCGGTTTCATCGCATGCAACAACACCTTTGACGCGGCCTCCGCTCTTTACAAGCTGCAAACCGGGTGTATCAAAGAGAAATTGCACGCCGAGCCGAACAGCCTCGCTATACATTGCATACACGGCGTCAGCGCTTCCGGCGCGGGCTCCTTTTGCCGCCATTGGTCCGTCAAAGATCCGATGCGATCCGATCACATCGGCATATGTCCCGCCCTTATAACGGCATCCCTGCAATACCGGGCGCGCATGATAGTCGGGCTTCGACAGGATATTTATCAGCCAATCCATTGCGCGGCCGCCGTTTCTGAGATAGAGCCAAAGTATCTTTTCATCGCACCTGTTCCCACAACGCTTGATCCACTCGCGTGCGATGTCTTCAAGATTGTTTTCGTACCCCTGCTCCTTCATATAAGAGGAATTGGCGACGCCGATATTGCCTCCGCGTCCAGACCAGCTGTGGCTTTTTTCCAAAACAATCACTTCCGCGCCGCACTCTGCAGCGCGCAGCGCGCAGCTAACGCCTGCAATACCCGCGCCAATCACTACGATGTCGGCTTCGAGAATTCTTGTGAATTCATCCTCTTTTCTTTCGCTTGGCGGCGTTGCCCATGATCCCCAGCGCGAATTGATACTCAGCATTTTGTTGCCCCTTTTCAATACAGCATCCTTAACAGGCTATTTATAGACACCGCTTGCACCGCTGCTTAGATTTCTATCTAAGAATCTAGCCTTCCATTTGCCTGCAGGGCAGTAAGAAAGGCATAAACCACAATGCCAGGACTCGAAGTGCTGCAAACCGCGGTCCTGAATCGGTGTTGCTGCTTTTGCATCATCAATATCCTTAAAAGTAGGATTATCTGTTGTAACAAGGTCCTCGCTGCCGCCGAATTCTTTCCTCAGACCGTGTGCAGCAACTTGGCAGCGGGGAAAACTAATCTTTCCGTAAGTAAACTTTTTCTCTCCCACAGAGCATGTCCTGCAGTCTTCCGACCCATAAATACCGATGGCCTTCGTCGGGCAGACATCTGTGCAAATTCTGCACTTTTCGGGATCACAGAGCCTCTGGCCATCGTAAAGAGGATCCTGTTCTATTTCTGCTGTGGTCAAAATTACGCCGAATCTGTTTCTCGGGCCGAATTCAGGCGTCAGCACGATGCTGAGCCAGCCAAACTCTCCAAGACCTGCGGCAACCGCACAGTGGCGGATACTGATCTGTGTTCCATTCGTGAGCGGGCCGGTGGACAGGGGCGTTGCAGCTTCGCCGAGGTCCCGTTCGATCATCTGCGCAATCGCATAGCAGGCGTATGTCAGCTCAAAATTGGGCAGCATCGTATATCCATAAGTACCATACAATCCCTTCAGGTCATGGCGTCCGTTTTCATAAGTTCGGAAGTTCGCCTGAACGATACCGTCAAGCAGGCGGGCACCGATGACAATCACAGACCGGCATCCGGGCAGTATGTCGGTTGGATGCCGTCCGGAAGGCGATTCGTTAAAACGGTCGATACCGGCAAATCCACACATATCCATTCCATGGTTTAAAGCGAGATCTCTTATATTCTTCTTAATATCCATTTTAGTTTCCTTTCCGGGGCTGCCCCGTCATAATTATATCGATGTGCTGTCTTCCAAAGCGTTCCTGGCGGCGAGATAACCCCATGTTACTGCCCGCCCGTGGCTGTTTCCGGGTATGATGGTGGTATAATCGACGCCATAAAGCCCACCGGCCACGTTGCCGACAGCGTACAACCCCGGAATGGGCATATTCTGATTATCCACCACACGAAGGCGTGTATCGACTAAAAGGCCTCCGGTCACCGCGAGCATGGCCGGGCCAAACTTCGATGCATAAAACGGTGCTTTTTGGATCGGGAAGAGGAGCGCCGTCCGTTTGCCGAAGTCCAGGTCTTTTTTTTGCGCAACAAGTTCGTTATATCGATTGACGGTAGCGCACAGCTTCTGCGCCGGGACACCTATTTTCGTCGCCAGGTCATCAATCGTGTCTGCCTTAACAACAAGGCCGTTCGCCAATCCCATCTCGATGAAACCACGCTCTTTTTCACCCGTGAAAGGTGCGCCGAAGACCGAATATGAGTTGTCGTTAAACAAACCGCCGCTGTAGGGCATTCCCTCTATCATCTGTGCCTGCCAATCCGCGTCGAAAATACTGTATGCATAATCCACACCGCCGGGCTGCTTCAAAACGTTGAGGCTCTTTGCCTGACACCACGTGTCTTCGTTCATGAAGCGGTCTCCGCGGCTGTTGACAAAAAGGAAAAATGCCTGCATTCTATTATAACCTTGCGGGTGCATAACCGTAGGAAGAGGGCCATCCTCCATAATACCTCCAACCCACAAGCCCATCTTGTGCCCATCGCCGGTGTTGGCACCCTTTGGTGTATATTGACTGTGCTTTACCTTCAAAAACATAGGGCAGTATGCTTCAAGCATTTCTGAATCCCCATGAATATCTCCCGTGGCCAGAATGACGCCTTTGGATGCCTTAAATCTCCTGTAACTGTCTTCTTTCCCGGCAATAATCGCTGCGACACGGTCTTTGCTTTTTTCGAGGTAAATCCCCGGCGTATCAAAAAAGAAGCGAACGCCAAGGTCTTTACAGTCCTTCCATAAGTTCTCGGCAGCTTCCTGGATTCCACCCTTTTTTGGACCATTGAATAACAACGCGCCGTACCGCTCTGTGTAGTTTGGACCCGTGTAACGTGCGCCAACAAGTCTCGGAATCGCACCGCGAGCAGCTTGTTTATCAATCAGCCAGTCCATAGCTTCCTCGCTCGAGTTAACAAAAAGCCACACCTGATCCTCGCGCGGACGATTTCCGCTGGCAGCGATCCAGTCTCTTACAAGCACTTCTTTATCGTTATCGACGCCGGCTGCCCGCCAGGTCTTTGAGTTTGCGACCCCGATCATCCCGCCGCGCACGTTCCAGGAATTCGTTTTTTCAATGACGATAACATCAGCACCGAGCTCCGCAGCCCTGAGGGCGGTGCAAAGCCCCGCAAGTCCTGCGCCGACGACAACAATGTCGGTTTCAATGGTTTCAATAATTTGATCTTCCGGTACCGGTGGTGGCGGTGTTAAAAAAGACCAGTGTTTCTTCACCAAACCTTGGCTATCATTTGTGTAGGTTTCCGCCATCATTGCATACCCCGCTCATTAGATTACTTTAAGCATATTATATAATCACCGGCAATGAATTTAAAATCTATTATGGCGTTTTGCTTTCCATTTCGGAATTTCATTTTTGTGATTCTTTCCATTTTAAGTTTAGCGAACACATGAAAAGGTAGTATCGATCAGCTGACAGCCTATTGTTGTTATAACGACAAAGCGCCGGAAGCCATCCCATTCATTTTGCGGGATGGCTTCCGGCACTTTACAAGCAGTAACCGCTCTGCCCGGGGCAGATTTTTCTTATTCGGCCCTCGTTGGGGATTCGTTCAAATATGCTTGCACGCTTTTAATAAACTGTGTGAGTGCGCGGCTTTTATTAGATTTAAGGAAAAGAAAATATGAAGTTGAGTAAGCATCCCAATCCAGCACACGAACGAATTTCACACCTGGATAACTCGCATCGTCACTGGCAGACGGAATGGCAATTTTCATATGTTTGGTGAGGTGAAAAGTGCTTGTATCATTTGTGTCGATGGTGATGTGTTTCAATTCGATACCATACTTTTTACTCAGCCGTAAAAAGGGTGTCATTGTACCTGATCTGGTCAGAATATCCTGATTCGGATGAAATGCGATGAAAAATTCCTGAAACGCTGTTAAGGGCGCAGCGTTAAGGGCAGCCAAAGGCTCATTACTCGATATTGCCAAATACATATTGTAATTTCGGACGAGAAGATACGACTCTACCCTGGCATCGGCGAGCATCCCTTCCAGCGTCTCCGAGTTAATGGAGTCTTTTTGCACCATTAAAAACGCACCGTCCAGCTTCCCCGAATAGATGGCATGTATCTGCGAATCAAAATCAAGCTTTACCTGCTCCATGGGAATGTCGGGATGCTTCAGGACAAAATCAGCGATTATCTCATCTCTGCCTGGGGTGCAGCGGTTAATCCCCGTACCGATCCGTAAGAAGTCGCTCGTCTTATCTCTCAGTGCAGCGGCACCGTTTTGGAGACGCTGGTAACTTTCGAACAGCTGGATGATGTTTGGCATGAGCGCTTCGCCATCTTCTGTGAGGGTTATGGAAGAAGCGCGATTGCTCCGATTCAACAAAACGACTCCAAGCTCCTTCTCAATTTTCGATACGTATTTTGAGATAACCGAGGGTGAATAGTTGAGTGCAAAAGCAGCTTCATTGAAGCTCCTGTTTTTCATTACCGTTATTATCGCCTCAATTTCCTTCATATTCATACACCCATCCCCCCTATGATGAATACCGCTTTCTATTAAGGCTCTAATTATAATATACATTTATTTTCTGAAAAATAAATACCTTTTGCTTTCATACCTGTGTTTTGCTTCAGCCGAGAAATTTCCCGAGGCCGCCCCAGGTCTCATTAAAAATGCCGGCTGACCAACAGATTGGCGCCATGGAATAACTGCAGGTGTTCATCTGTTGAAAAAAGCAGGGCTGGACATACTCACCATAGAGCGAAAGCGGGTCTATACCCAGATCACCCGCTGCACGGTGGAAAGTCAGCTGCCTGCTCTTATATATAGCATTTTGGAGTAAGCTAAATCTCAGTCACGATACCAGCAACAGCGTGATATCGATGAAGGAATAACGGGGAATCGACTTATTTTGTTTCTTCAGTTCCGGGAATCAAGCTCGCACGTACTATATTTGAACTGACAGCTGCAATACGTTCGCGGATGTGTTTTACTTCCCGAAGCTTTTCCTGATTCGTTGTAAATGCAATAAAAGCAAGGAGGAAAACACCTACCCCGCCGCTCTGAAGAGACCCCGTACGCTGAGAATAACCTCTCCCATTGTCCCACCTCCCTGTAATCAATTCGCGCACTCCCGCTTCCTGTGACTGCGTACAGCCGACGCTGTCACAGGAAGCTGCGCTGTCTAAATAGCTGACTCCCGGCGGAACGGTAATATAGCTGCTGTACCGGATTTTTTCAGGCGTACCCTGTGGGATAAGTACGCACTTCCGGATTAACGATAAACCTTCAGCCCATCATCGGATTGGAGCCGATGCGAGTTTCGCCCTATCGGGCCTTCAGCCCCAGTATTTCCCGCGCCTTCGCCGGTGTGGCGGCCTGGCAGTTGAACTCCTCAATCACGCGTCTTGCCCGAGCTACAAACTGCATATTGTTGTCGGCGATCTGCCCCTTGCGGTAGAGGACGTTATCCTCCATACCGACGCGTACATGGCCGCCCATAGCAATTGCGGCATACATGATCTCCATCGCACCTTTACCGACGCCAAACGCCGACCATGTGCTTCCGGGCGCGACCTCGTCGAGCACATCTTTCATGAACACGAGATTCTTTGTGGATGCTGCGATGCCTCCGGATACGCCCATACAAAACTGAAAATGGCAGGGTGCCTTCAGAACACCTTTTTTTATGTAATACTGCGCATTGTAAAGCATACCGGGGTCAAAAACCTCAACTTCCGGCTTGACTCCGGCCTCCTGCATCATCATCCCGAGCTTCTCCAGAAATTGCGGATTGTTTTCAAACACGGCATTATGCTGCCAGTTCATTGTGCCGCAGTCGTAGGAGGCCATTTCGGGCTTCAGCTCATAAAACGGTCGGAGACGATCCTCCTCCCTAAGGTTGACGCCGCCGGATGTTGTGAGGTTGAGAATGATGTCACAATCCGCGTATTTCGTGCGCATCAGTGTGACAACTTTCTCAAACTTCTCAAACTTCATGGCCGCACGGCCCTCGTCGTCACGGCAATGAATGTGGGCGACTGCTGCGCCCTCTTTCCAGCAGTTATAGATTTCTTCGGCGATTTCGTGCGGCTCAATCGGCACATTCGGCGTGTTCTCCTTGGTTGGCCATGCTCCGGTTGTCGCAACGGTGATAATACGCCAATTACTAAAATCACTCACGTTATTTCTCCCAATGCCGCTTATTTATCCCATCCAAAAAGCTTCTGCATATACTTCAGACCACTGCCTCCGCCGCAGGAATCATCGCCGTAGCCTGTTCCACCGTAAGAGTAGGTGCGGTCGGGCGCATCGTTGAGGTCCGCCTCATCAATTTCCGCCACGCAGCGCGCCATTGCACCATCGCCCATATACCAGCGGAGCGGGAAACAGTAGAACTTAAAGCGCTTGCCGGAGACCTTCGCCAGATCGCCGCCGAGATTTTCCACGCCGACGATACCGTTTCCGAGCATAAGCTTGTGGCAGGGCTCCCATGTTCCCCAAATGCCGATATTCTCAAGAACACCAAACTTTTTGTCATACGCCTTCTGGCCGTGGATGCGGATGTACTCAAACTTGTCAAACTCAGCGTAGGCTTCCTCTCCGAAAAGCTTTTTGTACTCCTCGGTGATGGGATACCCTGTGGCGCCAAGCAAGTTCATGCGGGTCATACCATTGTTGCCCATTGCGGTGTGCAGCGGGTGATCCAGCGCTT
>CAZVLO010000025.1:3626-9507 GCA_964628265.1 uncultured Papillibacter sp. | reverse complement strand
ACACACTTTACCTTATGCGCTACAAACCACTTTCCCGCCTCAATACCTGTACCGGCGGCGTAATGGTAATATGCCTTGGAGTCGTCAAACAGCTTATGCATCCCTGTGTCAAGACAGACGACCATTCCCTCAAGCTCGGAGGGTTTGATACCAACCTTCTCGCAGGCGGCGTCTAAATGCTTGCCTTCAATGAGGCCCCACGGCTCAATGTCGATGGGCAGACACACTGCCTCCCCGGTGTAAGCATCGACGGGCATTTCGTGGGTGTATCGGGCGCGCCGGCCGTTAAACTCATATTCCATAACATGGCGCGGTGCGTCGCAATGTGTTCCGGTGTGCATGGTGCAGCTGACCATCTGGGTTAAAACACCGCCCTTTGCCATCGTATGGGTGTTGTCAATGACCGGCTTGTCAAAGTATGGCCAGCGCGGAATCTCAGCGCTGAACGGATGCGTCAGGTCTACAAAAACTTTCTTTCCCATTATTTATTAACCTCCATATGTTTTATTTTGTGCTCTTCGTACAGTCAATGAGATAACTGCGCAGATCGGCGCTGGAGGCTGCAGCCTCTTCGGGCGTCCACTTCTGCCAGCCTTTGCCTGATTTCATTCCGAGCTCGCCGCGGCTGAGCATATCCTGAAGCAGATATGACGGTTCATGGTTGTCGGCGAGCGCCTTCAGGATATACTTATGAATGTTATAGGTTAGATCAATTCCCACAAGATCGGAGTTTTCAATCGGTCCCATGACAGGCCAGCGAAGGCCGGGGCCATATTTACACGCGTCATCCACTGTTTTTGCATCTGCAATTCCATTTTCAACCATATAAAACGCCTCGCGCCACAGGGCGTGCTGGAGTCGATTCGCTATAAAACCGGGCACATCTTTTTTACACAAAACGGGTTTTTTACCCACGGATTCCAGCACATCCATAACTGTTTTAGCCGTTTTATCACTCGTGGCATCGGATTTGATAACCTCCACGAGAGGGATCAGGTGCGCGGGGTTCCAGAAATGGGTGCCGACAAAACGCTCACGGTACGCCAGCATACCGCTGATTTCCGACGGGCTCATAACTGAGGAATTGGTACAGAAAATGCAGCTTTTACGGCATATCTGCTCCAACTGAGCAAAGGTTCTTTGCTTGAGCTCCATGTCCTCAAACACGGCCTCCACCACGAGATCCGCACCCGCTATGCAGGGGCTGCGCATGTCCGTGGTAAATTGAATCTGGGCGATTCGGTTTTCAATTTCCTCCGCTGTCAAAATGCCCTTCTCGACAATTTCTGTCGTTCCTTCGCGGATTTCGGCAGAGACGTCGACATGATTGACATCACATATACCCACCGAATAATGCGACGCGAAAACAAAGGCTATCATTTTACCCATCATGCCCGCGCCGATAACGGCAATATTTTTAATCTTCATGATAATCTCCTCATAAATGGCAGTGCCCGCGCCCATACGCCCGGATCAGAAGCATTATCCGGCGTGGGCACTATGGAGAACCACTATATTTAACAAGCCCAATATCCACCCGTTGCGTCGTAATTGCCTCCGGTCAGGAAATTGCTCGCGTCGCTGGCCAGAAACGTTGCCAGTCCCACAAAATCCTCCGGCTCGCCAAGCCGCCCGATGGGAAGGCGCTTGAGGAAATTTTGGTACACGGCGCTTTCGGGGTCAAACATCCACTCCGTCAGGTCGGAGCGAAATACGGTGGGATTGATGCTGTTGACGTTGATACCGTGCTTTGCTGTCAAATCGCAGGCAAGGCTCTGGACCATCAAATCCACGCCCCCCTTGGCGGTACAATACCCGGTATAACCCGCCATACCCGCCTTGGAACGCGCAGAGGAGGTGATGACCATTTTTCCGCCGCCGCCCTGGGCAATCATCTGTTCGGCCACGTATTTTGCCAACAGATACACGCTGGTACAGTCGGCGTCCATGATCTTTCTCCACTCCCCAACACTCTGCTCTACAATGTTCTTTGGAGCATTAAATCCGTGGCAGGCGGCGAGGATGTCAACTTTACCATATGTATCCACAGCAAATCGAACAATCTTCTGCACATCGGCCTCAATTGCCGGATCACCGTCAATCCACGCGCAGTCCACCTGCTGTTCCTTTAACATATCCGCCATCTTTCGAAGCTTTTCAACGTTCCTTCCGGTCAGGACAACCCTGGCGCCCTGCAGCCCGTACCCCGCAGCGATTGCTCCGCCAAGCGCACCTGTGGCGCCGGTTACGATAGCAACCCTGCCCGCGATGGAAAACATATTGCTGATAAATTCCTTATTAACCATGCGTTTCACTCCCAATTTTTTTGACAAGTCATTATGATTATTCTATAATATGAGCATATCACACAAAATTTCTGCCGTGAAATTCCGTTTATTTATCACAGTTATAACAAAGGGAGCTTTTTAATGACCGTTTTTCAAATCGAAGCGTTCATTACCCTCGCGACGACGCTGAACTATACGAAAGCCTCAAATCTGATACATACGACGCAGCCAAATCTAAGCAAGCTGATTGTTAATATGGAGAAGGAGCTCGATGTTCAGCTGGTTCAGCGCAGCCGCAGAGATGTCAGCCTGACGCCTGCGGGTTCAGCCTTTCTAAAAGACGCGAGAGAAATTGTGAGTCTCTACGAGCGCGCGGTAAAAAACACCCAGGAGGTTGCAGCTGGTATCAGCGGAACCATCAAGGTCGGCTTTTTGAGCACGGCACTGATTCACCTCCTGCCAAAAATCGTCAGCACTTTCCAGGAGCGAAATCCAAACATTGTGCTTGATCTGTATGACTATACATTTTCACCGCTGATGTCTTCCCTGTTCGACAACCGGGTCGACGTCGCCCTCATTCCTGACAGAGAGCTTGACACCATTCCGAAGCTTGAGAAAAAGTTCCTGTACGCCGACGACATGTGCGTCGTGCTGCCATGCAATCATCCGCTTAATACAGGTGACGGAGTAGACCTCTCCGTATTCAAGCACGAACTTTTCGTCATGATGGATCCGAAAGTTTCCGACCGTGACTACGACCTGGTGTATGCGATTTGCATGGCCAACGGGTTTTATCCCAAGGTCAATCACGAGGCAAACACACTGAACAACTTGCTGCTCATGGTGGAATGCGGGCGGGGCATATCTATTCTCGCGCGGCATATGGAACACTACGCCTCGGACAAGCTGGACTTTATCGGCATCAAAGGCAGCGAGAGCGCTTTCAAGATGGTCTGTGCCTGGCGGCGGGATCAGAACCCCTGTATGCCCAAGCTGCTTGAAGTGGTCGACGATTGCTTGTCCTGAGAGCACGAGTCAAGACGCCAAATACGCTTGTTGCAACAGGTGATGTTAATGAACAGTATGCAAATTCAGTGCTTTCTTAAAGCGGCGGAGACACTCAACTTTACTGACGCTGCCGCGTCCCTGCATATCTCCCAGCCTGCGTTCAGCCGGAATATCGCACAGCTTGAACGTGAATGGAACATCTCTTTGTTTCTGCGCAGCAACAAGCAAAAAGCGACAGAGCTCACCCTTGCCGGCCAGGCAATGTATGATGGCCTGAAGGTCATCACCGGCCAGTACGAGAGCTTGCTGAAATCCGCTCAGAGCATCTGCGAGGGTCGCGCCGGGGCGCTGACGATCGGACTCATCAGCAGCGACCGTATCGATGGCCGGACTCTGCATGTGATCGACCGCTTCCAGGAGCAGTATCCGCAGGTGGAGCTTTCCCTGCGGCGCGGTAACCACAGCGAGCTGCTGCACCGGCTCTGGGAGAATACGGTTGACCTCGCCTTTTGTCTTGAGATTGACATTCTGGACAAGCCGTGGATTAACACCGAGCCGCTGTACAGTCTCGACTCTGTATTGATCCTCTCAGCCAAACACCCGCTTTTGGCAAAGGAATCCTTGTCCCTTTCGGATTTCCGGGACGAGGTATTTCTCAGCGTGTCCTCGAAGGAATCTCCCGCGCTCAACAGCCTGCTCGTGGTGGAATGCCGGCGGTCTGGCTTTACGCCGAAGGTGGTGGAAGCCGACAACGTTTCAGAGCAGCTTTTGCTGCTTGAATCCGGAAAGGGTGTCGCCATCGGCAGCATCAATAACATGGCGGCATATAACACGAATCTCACTATGGTACATCTGTCGGATTTAAAGCCGATGCAGCTGGTGATCGCGCGAAATATCAATAATCCCAACCCCTGCATACAAATGTTCCATTCCGGTTATGAGCCCATCGAATAAATGCATTTTACACTGCGGGAATCAGCCCTTAAAATTAATATATGTATGTAAGACCCCTATCAATTAATCAGGATGGGGGCCGCTTCTAAAAGGAGGAGACACACAATGATTGACACGAAACATGAGATCGTGTTCCGGCCGGAGGAGTGCATCGGCTGCGGGCTGTGTTACAAGGCCTGCTTCGTCGACGTTATCCGATGGGACGCGGAGAGCAAGAGACCGGTTTTCAAGTACGTAGAGGACTGCGAGCACTGTTTTTACTGCCAGTCAGTATGCAAAAAGGGTTGCATCGAGGTGCGGCCGGACTTCTCAAGCGAGCGTCTGCTGCAAAACTTTGATGTCTACCGGTAAGGGGGGGGAATGGTATGACTGAAAAATACGGACATGAGAAGCTCAGCGCCGATGTGCTCATCGTCGGCGGCGGAATCGGCGGCCTGACCGCCGCGGTATCCATCAAGGAACACGCGCCGGAGCTGGACGTTCTGCTCGTGGAAAAGCAGACGACGGGTTATGCCGGGAAGGCTAACAAAGGCGGCGGCGTGCTTCAGTACTTTGACCTGACCAGGATGAAGCCTGAGGAATTTGTAAGATACCATGTCAGCACCATCGGTTGCTATTTGGGCGATCAGGAGCTTATGGCTAAGTATGTTTCCATGAACAACCTGATGCTCGACAAGCTCATTGAATGGGGGGCGAAGCTGCCGAAGAAACCGGACGGCACCTACAGCGCCATTCCCACCGGCCCGATGACGGCGATGATCGGTGTTGACCTCGATATTACGCTCAAGGTCCGCCGGACGGCAGAGCGGCTTGGCGTGCGCATTATCGACAAGGTGACGATTTCCGACCTGCTGACCGCGGACGGGGCGATCGCAGGGGCAACAGGATTCAGCCTCCTAGACGGCACGTTTTACGAAATCACCGCAAAGGCTGTTGTCCTCGCCACAGGCAGCCAGAATTACCGCATCGGCTCTATGTGGAGCAATGGACGCGGAGACGGCATTGCCGCCGCCTATCGCGCGGGTGCTGCGCTGCGCAACGTAGAGTTCGGCAACTTCGCCCAGCTGGTCAGGATCAGAAGTCATGCGGAGGTTGTGTTCGGCGAGAACAACATGTACAACCGTCTCGGCGAGCATATTACAAAGAATTTCCTCACAGCACGGGAACCGGACATCAACAGCAATGCCATCCGGGAGTGGTATCGCGCAATGACCTCGGACACGGGGCCTGTCCACCTTGAGTACGACGAGCCGGGCGGCAGCGAGGGCGCACCCCTGAGCAAAGTCTGGGACCGTCCGTATGGGCAGACGTTCTGGCGGCTGAACCATGAGAGCACCAAGGCTGTGGACACGGACCTGGAGGTCTGTCCCCTGCTGATCGGGGAACTGTCTCCCCTGAGAGTTGAACATGATATGCAGACGACCATTCCGGGACTGTACGCGGTGGGTGACGCGAGCTACTGCGGCTCTGCCGCGCCGGGGGCTGTACCCGCACCGCCGGGACGCAACCGCGGCTCGGGTATTCTCAACGCCGTTTTCGCCGGAATGTCCTGTGCAGCCAGCGCTGTGGCGCATTGCAATGGCAGCGCGATGCCTGTGGCCGACAGTACACAGGTTGCCGACAGCATCCGC
>CAZVLO010000025.1:0-3600 GCA_964628265.1 uncultured Papillibacter sp. | reverse complement strand
ATGCATGCCGATCGGATCGAGGCTGCTCTGAACATCGTGCTCGAGGCAAAGGAACTGGCAAAAACCATGACGGCGTCGGATTTCCATCACCTGCTCGCCTGCCATGAGGCGGAGGCGATGGTGCTCTCGGCGGAGCTGCACTTCCGCGCTTCGGCAATGCGCAAGGAATCCCGCGGATGGTTTATGCGCGAGGATTATCCGGAAATGGACAATAAAAACTGGCTGAAGTGGATTATTGCAAAGAACGTCGACGGTGAGATGACCTTCTCCACCGAGGATGTGCCATATAAAAAATGGGCAGTTCAGCCACAGGATGTATAACGAAAGGAGCAAGTTTTATGGCAGTAGCGGTAACGGAGCTTGAAAAGAAATCTCCGCTGTACAAATACTTTGAGCGCGACATGGTTGCGCCCGATCCCGCACGGTTTATTGAAGGCGATAGGCCGATGCCCGCGGAAAATGCGCTCAGACCCCAGGACACGAATCTTTTGTTTGAAGACGGCTACCTCCCGGGTGAGTTCGGCTATGCCCAGCTTGAGGACGGGACGGTCACCCTTGCAAACCTCACGCAAATGCCCGGCGTCACACCGGAAATGTTCGATTGGTGGTTTGCCTGGCACGGGCTGGAGCCGATGCGGTACAAACTTTGGGACAAGGATGAGCACCACAGCGCCATCACACGCAATCCTGAAAAGGCGCGCGACACCTCCCTGTCCATGAAGGAGCGGTATTGGGATACTATTCACGATGTGAAGGAGGCCATGACGCCCGACGGCGAGGTTCAGAATATTGTTATTAACTTCCGCAATCCGGCGGACATCGGATTTTCGCCGGAGAAGCTAAAGGATTTTAAAGGTACCATCGTCTGCTCCGGCAATGAGCACGCGCCCATGATTATGGTTCACTTTGTACGGCCGACAGCGAACGGCAGCGAGCTGCGCAGCCGGTTCTGGATGGGCTACTGCGTCAAGGACGGGAAGCCCGTCAAAGCCATTCCGGACGGCGTGCGTATTCCGCCGGAGGCGATCAAGGAACTGTTTTTCCATAACATCAAGGAGTTTACGAATCTCGCAGCCGTCTTGCCGGAGGTTTACGCCGAGTTCAAGGATCAGTTCTAGCAACTACCATATCCGGAAAAAACAAAAATCCTGTGATTATTGCAATCACAGGATTTTTTTGTGTTCCGCCGCAGATTCGAACTGCAAACGCCCCCGGATGTCAAAGTTATGTCACTTGACACTCTTCAAGCAGCCGTTGTGCCAGCATTCCCCAATCCTGCATAAACTGCCGCATCAGATTGGGGCGCCGCCTTACGGCAAGCGGATGGTAGGAGACCATGCAGAGGCACCCCAGCATCGCATGCCACGTCCCCCGCAGCTCTTTTACACAGGCGTCCCTGTCACCGAACATTACCTGAACAACGGTATCGCCGAGACAAACGATAAATTTTGGCCGCATCGATGTTATTTGTCGAATCAGAAATGGTTTGCTGAATGCCCGTACCGCGTCCTTGTTATATTGCCGAAGGGGCCTGCATTTTAAGAGATAGGTTGCATATATGTCACCCGGGGCAATGTTTGCTTGATTAAGCGCACTCTGCAGCGTCTGCCGCGTTCCGCAGACATATTCATTGCCCTCTTTATCCTCACGTGCGCCGGGATTATCAAGAATGACCATAACAGGTGCCAGGGGATTGCCCTCTCCCCAGATAATGCGCGACTTTTCTGAACAGATTTCACACTGTTTATACATATCGGCTTCCTGCGGCAAATTGTCTTCCGGCCATATAACCGGCTCGAATATTGAAGCCATACTAACCCCCCCCAAAAAGCCTGCCTGCCGGGTCTTAGGCTCAGCTTTTTTAAGCCTGCTTTAGTATGGGGTTATAATAAGGGAATTAAACGGAAGCAACCGAAGCCGCATATCCGGAATCGATATCGGCCCGAACGTTCTTAAGTGTTCGGGCCTGTATTATCAATGATCGTCCATTTTCCGGTTTCCGGGTCTTCGGTCAGATAGAAATACTGTTCCGTATAGCCGTCATTCATAAAGGTTTTGGTATGGTCGTACTCAACATAGTATTTTGCCCATACAACAACAAAATGCTCCGCAAGATAGTCGTCTGTCCAGCCCCGGACCTCGGCAAGCTCGCTGCCGGTATACATCTCAATCACACGCTTTGTTTCAATATCATCGACCTTAATCTCATCGACGCGTGCATTAATCGTGTATTCCTTGTCTATTTGATTTTCGATAGCACTTTGGACGGTTTCTGTTGGATTTGTCGATGGCTTTTGCAGCCATGGGTCAAGCAACCCTAATTCGTATGCTGCAAATCCGCAGAGGGCGAGTAAAGCGGCTATCACCGCAGCTAAAGCAAGAGCACGCCGCAAACTTCTGACTTTTCCATCTGAATTCTTTGCATAAGCTATCTTCATGGCATCACGCTCTTTTGCCTCAATGATGTATTTATCATCAATCATTTCCAATGCGTCGAGAATCTGATTGGTCATTTCAATCCCTCCTGTCGTAAATGGGAAAGTAATTTTCCTCTTGTCCTATGGAGCATGGATTTTACTTTGCTGTTGCTGAAGTGAAAATCCAGACTGATTTGCTCAATAGAATCCAGGTACCAATAACGGCTGAGGAAGACCCGCCGTTCTGTTTCCGGCAGCTCCGCCACAAAACGGTTGAGCGTTTCCGAGAGCTCAGCCGCGATGATTTCTTCCTCCACTGCAGCGTTTGACGGAACACATTCTTCAAGCTCCTCAAGGTCAAGAGCCACTTCGCCGCCGCCGCGCTTATCCCTGTTTTTATCTCTCCATTTTTTCAGTGATACGCGACGGGTAATCTTTCCAAGATAAGTCCGCAGAATGGACGGACGATGGGGCGGTATTGAGTTCCACGCGCCGAGATATGTATCATTCACACTTTCGTCTGCGTCCTCCGCACTCTGGAGAATATTATGAGCGATGACATAACAGTATCTCCCATATTTTGTCGCGGTTTCTGTTATTGCGTTTTCAGAGCGAGTCCAATACAACTCAACTATGGCGCTGTCCTCCATCCTTTCACCTCCTACGTTTCATTTCGGTGGCCTTTCACTTCTCTACTTCCCGTTTTTCCTTTGCGGTTGCACCGAAGGGTTGCTATCACCCTGAAATTACCTGATAATCCGAAAAAGTACAAGCCCTTATTTTCTAAAGAAGAGATACTGAATACTAAGCTAAATAAGAATTCAATATGATTTCGTCGGGTTGAACGAAAACCTTAACAAACTTTATTTTCTGTCATTTTACAAGAGGAACGAAAAACCTCGTAGTCATTGCAACTACGAGGTTTTTTTATGGTGACCCGTCGCAGATTCGAACTGCGGACACCCTGCTTAAAAGGCAGGTGCTCTGCCGACTGAGCTAACGGGTCATATTGGCTGGGATGGCAGGGATCGAACCTGCGAATGCCAGAGTCAAAGTCTGGTGCCTTACCGCTTGGCTACATCCCAATATTGTTCGCTCTGCCTAACTCCCACGATTATCTAGTTGTTACCTTGATGATACGTCAGTCCTTTTCCATAAGAAAAGGACTGAGCAAATGGGGTGG
>CAZVLO010000024.1:27727-35403 GCA_964628265.1 uncultured Papillibacter sp. | reverse complement strand
ATCTTCGCCCGTTTGCTTCGGGTTTCTGATTTAGTCCTATTATAGCAGCGGCATCGGCGTAGATTTCAGTCAGCGTCCAATCCGATCTGCTCTGAATATATTGACTGAAGAACTGCTTTTGGCTGTTAAATGAATGAATCTGGTCCGTTTTATCCGTAGAAACGCGGCAGTAAGCGGCCACGCGCGTCATCGATTTCTTTCCTTAAGAATCTTTAGACCCTTTTCCAGTTCCTTATCTGTCAATATGCCGCGTTTTTTCAGTGCCGTTAACAGATACTTCTGGCAGTTAATAACAAATCGCAAATTTTCTGATTTACCGATAAATTCCACGCTCTTGACCGTTTTCATCTTCATTATACATCGCCTCCCAGTGAAGAGTATTCAGCGGGAGCTTGTCCTTTGCCTGTCCGTGTAAATAAAGTGACAGTTGTGTCAACGAAGCAGGTACTGAAGAACTCAACCACTTTGAAATGGTCGGCGCTATTGTTCAGCAGCTGACCCGGAATATGACGGTGGATGACATCAAGGCCGCGGGTATGGAGCCGTATTTTGTCGACCATACAGCGGGCGTTTATCCGCAGTTCGCCTCAGGTACGCCTTTCACGGCCACGGCTCTCCAGGTTAAGGGTGATGTGATATGCGACCTGAACGAGGACCTGGCCGCCGAACAGAAGGCGCGTGTTGTATATGATAATATCCTCAGGCTCTCGGACGACCCTGATGTCAATAATGTCATTCGTTTTCTGCGTGAGCGGGAGATTGTCCACTATCAGCGTTTCGGTGAAGGGTTGCGTCTGGCGACAGAGCGCCTGGATCAAAAGAACGTATACGCCATGAATCCCAGCTTCGACAAATAATCAGTATGAAGGGGCAGGGCCGCGCGTTATACGCGCGGCCCTGCTGTTATCACTCCAGAAGCTAAGTTATATCTATCTTATCATTTTTTGATATGATGCAGATATATGTTTTTCCCCTTGCGAAGACAAGCTCCGAACCATCTGCGCGCGTGAATGTGAATTGATCTGTGCTTTTTGCCCTCGACCACGTTATTTCTTCGTATTTTCCGCCGCAGCAAAAGACGCCTTTTCCGCTGCCGGTCACATCAACGTCAATTCTACCTTCCTTATCCCCGGGTATGACGTTGATTGAAGTGCGCAGGATCATAACATTCGCAACGGATATTTTTGATTGATTGTTGCCGTCAATATAGGCGGAGCCATATTGACTGACATCATATATACCGGTTTCAGCAGAATACTCAAACGTCGTCGTTTTGGATGGTGAGAAATGGGCCTTTATGGTTTGGGCTGTCAAATTGCCGGACGCTGCGACATCATCACTAAACGACATGTTGCATTCATACCCCGATTTATGCTCCAAATTGACCTTGTATGTCGGCACATGCTTTAAAATCAGGTCATCGGTTGTGACCAGGCTATGTACGAAGCCCATGCTCTTCTTCCTGGCGGGATCTCGGAAAAAGATATCCTGTTTTCCGCCGTTAACACCGTCCAGATGAAAAATATTGCTGGAATACAGCTTGCTGTAAGCGTCATTGCTTCCTCCGGCGTGGATATAAAGGGCGTCAAGGCCAAGCGCGATATCGACAAAGTACGGCCTGGCGCTTCGGATGCTGCCGATTTCTCCGGCTCCCGCTACATCCTGAAATACCGCCATCATTCGAGTAATACCGCCTTCGACGAGGATTTCGTAAATCAAATCAGCTTTAGATATGCCAATCTGGGGCTGCGCCGCTTTTATGTTGTTTATCATGATGGCGTATGGGCGGTTATTAACAATTTCAGCCTCTGCGGGGAGACCGTTCAGCGGGTTGACGGGGCCTGTATATATGGGCTCCACTGAAGGCGAGGCTGACGGAGCTTCAGACGGTGACGGAGCAATACTGGCTGAAGGTGACGGAGTTTCCTGTGAAGCGAGGTATTCGTCAACTATTTTATCTTCGCCATCGTTGGCGATTACTATCGTAACGAAAGCAATCACCAGAACAAGAACAACCGCAATCACAGACATAATAATCTTCACGATATCACTCCCACAAATATAACAATGCTGTTCTATACTCTGCCAATGAAATTGCGACTGAGCGCTATAAAACTATTGAACGATTCTATGATATTGTACTATAATCATAATGAATTGAAAAGCAATAATTTAAGGGTGGTGTCCGAATGGAAGAGCGATTCGGGTTTATACACGACAAGCTGGAAATCAAAATGCTGATACTTTTCATACTTCGGCGTTTGCCGGAACCTGTCACGTTTGAGACGCTCAGCGAACTCACCTTGTGTGACGAAGGAATCAGCTATTTTGATTTTGTCGAATGCGTTTCTGAACTCGTGGAGACGGAGCATGTCAAAACGGACGGGCATACATACGGCTTGACTGAAAAAGGTGTGAGAAATAGTGATATCACTGAAAGCAGCATACCTTATTCCGTACGTCTCAAAGCCGAAAAAAACACTTCGGATCTCAGTTTCCTGCTCAATCGCAAGTCAATGATTTCCACTTCCCACGCAATCAGGCGTAAAGGCGGGTACACGGTAGCACTGTCTCTTTCGGACGGTATCAGTGAAATTATAGCTTTAAAACTGTATGCGGTCAGTCAGACGCAGGCACAGGCCTTAGAGAACGGCTTTACAAAGAACGCCGAAGCCATTTACAACAAAGTCATACAAATCATAATGGAAGAATAATACCATATAAAAAGCCGCATGTTTTCATGCGGCTTAAACTGCTGATAAATCTATGCTCTTGGGTGCGACTTGTTGTAGACATCCTTGAGCTGCTTTTTTACAAGCTGTGTGTATACCTGAGTCGAAGAGATGTCAGCGTGCCCGAGCATTTCCTGCAAGGACCGCAAATCGGCGCCGTTTTCAAGGAGATGCGCTGCAAATGAATGACGGAGCGTGTGCGGCGTGATTTCCTTTTCGATGTGTGCTTTTTCCTGATAATGCTTGACAATTTTCCAGAAGCCCTGACGGGACATTCTTTCGCCGCTCATATTTACGAACAGAGCCTGCTCTGACGGGTGCGCCAGCATCTGATTGCGGACAAGGTTAATATAGTCGCTGATGGCCCTAATAGCCGCCGGATAAAGCGGGATCGTACGCTCCTTACTGCCGCTCTGGCAGCAAATCAAACCTGTTGACAGGTTGACATCATCTATGTCGAGTGCGATAAGCTCGCTGACACGTATACCTGTTGCATAGAGAAGTTCGAGCATCGCTTTATCACGGTAGCCCTTCATATCCGTACACTCCGGCTGTTCAAGAAAGAGCTCGACCTCTCGGCTTGTCAATATCTGCGGTAGCTTTTTAACGGTTCTTACCGTTGTAATATTCAAAAGAGGATTGTCTTTTATCCTGGATGTAATGATTAAAAAACCGGAATAACATTTTAATGATGCCACAGACCGCGAAATCGTTGCGGCCGATTTTCCGTTTTTACTAAGCCATTCGACATACCGCTCGACATCGCTCTTTGTGACGTCTGATACACAGCGGCAGGTTCTTTTTGTACCGAGATATGCGAGGAACTGATTGATATCTCGTATATATGAGGATATTGTGTTATTTGATGCGTTCTTTTCCTCCGTCAAATATTGTTGAAACTCGTCTATATACGCAGTATCAAGCATGCCTTGTACCTCCTATTAAATATGCGCAGCGGCGTAGCTGATCAAACGGGGTGACAGGTATGTGTCGATCAGCGCCGACATCATCTGTACAATGAGACAAATACCGCAGTTTGTGAAAAACCTTTTGTTGAATGGTGATGGAGCATTCTTAAGGTTTTTTGAAAACACGAGTCTCAGAACATATAAAGAAGCGGAAAACGCCGAAACCGAAAGCACGAAAAAACAAGGTATTGTAATGAGTGTGTTGATTCCGAATATCGACAGTGCAAGCAGGATTCCTCTGCTGCCCAGCAGCCTTATGATGGCCGATACAGAAAAACTCAGAAAGAATCCGCGTACAGCCGATAAAACAGGTATGGAAACCACTCCGAGAATTGAAAAACCGAGAAAGAGCGCAAGCAAGTGGTATTTGAAGTTGTTTGCTACTGCTGAAAACAGGCTGATTTCTGTGGAGGCGTCACTCAAAAAAAACGAAAGATAACCGGAGATATATTCGTTCAGCGCTGTCCCGTCACTGACGAAACCGGCTGACAACGTCCCTATTATACAGCCGCATAAAAACAAGGCGCCGCACGTAAAAAGACCGAGATAGTTTTTCTTTGAATTATCAAATGACAGTAATAAAAAGTTTCTGTTCAACGTCATCACCCCATATATACATATGGGACATGACTAAAAAAAATGATGGTTTCTCTTATGTACATGATAACATAAATTAATATATCCCAATTAAACAAAAGAATCAACAACTACAGTCCGGTTTTTATTTTTTTGTTAATTATGTCTATTATTTATGTAAACAGCGTTATGTTAACTATCATTATACTCAAAGTTCCAACCGACTCAAGAAAGCTTGATCAGTCTACATGTAGTGTGTTATCGCACATCCCGACACCACATATCGAAGCAAGTGCTTTATGTTAACTTTTAATTCCCAAATGGAAACGGTTAACAACGATACGCGTGGGTAACAATGTTACGCGCGTTTGTGCTTTGATCTCTTTACATTCAGGAATCCACCTATGATGCTTCCGAGAAGAAAAGCTATCAATAAGGACGGTGTCAGTTTGCCAAAAACTTCGCCGCTCTTTGAAATTGCCGAACCAATTAGTGTAAGAAGAAACATCAGAGAACCGACACACAGACTCACTGACATCACTTTCCCTTTTAATCTTTTTACAGCGACAATCGCACCAATCATGGCACCGGCAAACGCGGCAAACGCGGTGATATATACCATCAGGTTATCGGATATTTTCCCAGAGGCAATGATTGCCGCGAAAGTGCCGAACAGAATAAGGATGACGAGAAAGCCGGATGCTGTTCCAATACCGACGCTCAATGCAAACCCGTTAGAAACATTCCTTTTATCGTCGTTTTTTCGCATAATGTAACCCTCCCTGCAAATAGTTTGTACAACATACTATTCGCAGGGAGGGTATTAAATGACCATTAATTAATGCTATTTCGCCGGTTCTTCCGTCGCCTTGCCAACCGTTGATATTGCCCATTTTGCTATTTGAATGCGCACTCTGTCTTCTCCGGTCTCAAACGTTACCATCTCACTGTTGCACGCGACGACTTTGCCGATCATACCGCCTATAGTCGTGATATCGTCACCAACCGACAAGGAATCTCTCATTTCCTTAAGTTTTTTCTTTTTCTTATTTTCCGGCCTGATAAGAAATAAATAGAAAACTGCGACGAGAACGACAATCATAATAGCCGTTGTGCCAAAATTGCCGAATGCCGAACCTCCTTCGGCTGCTGCCGCCCCTTCGAGTATCATTCCGAAGTTGAACATCGTAAACCTCCATCTTGTGTAATGTTTGCATTATACTTTTAGCCTCTTGAAAAATCAAGTATAAATATGTTAACTATATCCTTCGATCGAGAATTTCCGAATATTCGAGTCTGAAGGCTTGGAAAGTACCGTTATCCAGCGCGTTTCTTATACGGGACATCAGGCTGTTGTAAAAAAATAAATTATGCATGACAGCAAGTCTTAACGCCAGTATTTCCCCGGCCTTGAACAGATGGCGCAGATATGCCCTGCTGTACCTCATGCAAACCGGGCAGGTGCACTGATCATCTATTTTTCCGGAATCGTTGGCATATTTTTCGTTTTTTATATTGATGATACCTGACCAGGTAAAAAGATGGCCGTGCCTGCCGTTTCTGGCGGGCATGACACAGTCGAAAAAATCAACGCCGCGGGCCGTCCCCTCGATAATATTTCCAGGTGTCCCGACGCCCATTAGGTAGCGCGGTTTCTCTTTGGGCATATGTTCTTCAACAGCTTCAATAATGTCGTACATCTCAGGAGCCGTCTCGCCGACAGCCAGGCCTCCGATGGCATACCCCGGCAGATCGAGCTCTGCAATCTGCTTCATATGCCTGATTCTTAAATCCGGAAACACGGCGCCCTGATTAATGCCAAACAGCATCTGTCCCGGATTGACGGTATCCTGCGCCTCTTTCAGCTTCGACAGCGCATCACGGCAGCGGACAAGCCATCGATATGTCCTTTCACAGGATTTTTCAACATACTCGCGCGGGGATGGTATTTCAACGCATTCGTCAAATGCCATAGCAATATCGGAACCCAAATTTGATTGAATGCGCATGCAGTCCTCCGGCGACATGAATATTCGCCGCCCGTCCACATGGGAGTTGAAGGCGACGCCTTCTTCGCTGATTTTTCTCAACCGGGCCAGTGAAAAAATCTGAAAGCCGCCGCTGTCGGTCAGGATGGGTCTGTCCCATACCATAAAGCGGTGCAGACCGCCCAAAGAGCGAATGAGCGTATCTCCGGGACGGATGTGGAGATGGTATGTGTTTGACAGTTCAACCTGGCAGCCGATGCGTTCCAGGTCCTCGGACGACAGCGCGCCTTTTATGGCAGCCTGCGTACCGACATTCATAAAAACAGGTGTCTGGATAACACCGTGTGCCGTTGCAAAGGTGCCGCGGCGTGCGTGTCCTTCTTGTTTGATAAGCGTAAACATAAATAACCTCTGAACTAAATGATAATCATGGCGTCGCCGAAGGAGAAAAAGCGGTATTTTTGCCGGATAGCTTCATCATAAGCGCGGAAGATATTCTCCTTCCCTGCCAGCGCTGAGACAAGCATGATGAGTGTGCTTTCAGGCAGATGGAAATTCGTAATCAACCCTTTGATACATTTAAATTGATAACCGGGGTATATAAACGCATTCGTGAAGCCGGAGAATTGACAGAGATGCCCGTCGTCGGAGGCTCGTGACTCAAGGGTCCGGCAGGAGGTGGTTCCGACCGCGATGACACGCCGCCCTTCGACGCGCGCCGCGTTGACGGCGTCCGCTGTTGCGCCCGGGATTTCACAGTACTCAGCATGCATTTCATGGTCTTCAATATTATCGGTTGTGACAGGCCGGAAAGTCCCGAGCCCCACATGAAGTGTCACGTAGTGGATGTCGACACCGCGCTGCTTAAGCTTATTGAGCAGCTCCTGCGTAAAGTGAAGTCCCGCTGTTGGTGCTGCCGCCGAGCCAGACGCGCGCGCATAGACGGTCTGGTAACGTTCCGAGTCCTGAAGCTCCTCATGAATATACGGCGGAAGCGGCATTTTCCCAAGCTTTTCAAGCGTCTCGAGAAAAATGCCGTCATAATTGAAACGTATTAATCTGTTTCCGCCCTCGACTTCGCCTACAACCTCACCTGTCAGTTCATCCTCGCCGAATATGAGCCGCGTGCCGGTTCTTGTTTTCCGTCCCGGACGTGTCAGGCATTCCCAGAGCCCTTCGCCTTCATCTCTGAGGAGGACAACTTCGACAGCGCCGCCACTGGACCGTTTACCGAAAAGCCTCGCCGGCAGTACACGCGAATCATTCAGTACGAGACAGTCCCCTTCCTGAAGAAGGTCAGGCAGCTCATAAAAACAACGGTGACTGATCTTTCCTGTCTGCCTGTCAAAATGCATCAGCCTTGAAGCGTCCCGCCGGTCGAGAGGCGTCTGAGCAATAAGCTCTGGGGGAAG